>NZ_QTLY01000012.1:0-21940 GCF_003602895.1 Bacteroides sp. AF29-11 | reverse complement strand
AATGCATTCTCGGCATTCACCAAATGGCAGCCGATGCCCATGCGCAAACTGAGCCCGACCGTACTGAAGAGATTCGAAAACTACCTCAGGCAGAGGAACTGCAGTTGGAACACCGTATCCACCTACATCAAGACGGTACGCTCGGTGTATCATCGGGCGGTGGACAGAAAGTACATACGGTATGTACCCAGACTGTTCGAGCATGTATATACCGGCACACGGGCGGACAGGAAGAAGGCGCTCGAGGCATCCGACATCAGCAGCCTGGTAAGGGAGACGGAAAGGAGCCTGCAAGGAGGGACGCTCCCAAACACACAGCAGAGAACAAGGATTTTCTTCGTACTCATGTTCATGCTCAGGGGCATACCCTTCGTAGACCTGGCGTACCTGCACAAAAGGGACCTGCAGGGGAATGTGCTGTCTTACAGAAGGCGGAAGACAGGACGGGCGCTGACCGTGTCACTCACACCCGAAGCCATGCAGATGGTCAGGATGGTGGCGAACAGGAACCCCGACTCCCCCTATCTGTTTCCCATCCTGCAGAGCGAGGAAGGCACGGAAGCCGCATACCGGGAATACCAGTCGGCACTCAGGGGATTCAACCAGCGGCTGGCAGTACTCAGGCAGTGCCTGGGAATGCAGTCGGCACTCAGTACCTATGCAGCCAGACACACCTGGGCCACAATGGCTTACCATTGCGAGATACACCCCGGAATCATATCGGAAGCCATGGGGCACTCCTCCATCACGGTGACGGAAACCTATCTGAAGCCTTTTAGCAACAGAAAGATTGACGAGGCCAATCAAAGGGTAATTTCTTTTGTAAGAAGCGGAGCGTGTACAGTATAAAAGACGTTACTTCTTTTGATAGGATAGAATAGATTTGTTGCGCATTTTCTGGAGTCTTCAAAATGAGTTTTGAGGAACGGAATGGTGTTGTCTTTACGGAGCTCACATCGGCTCTATCAATATGCTGTTATTCAATCTTTTAAACTTAAACACACACATTCCCACTTTTTGAAGGCCTCATTTCATCACTTTCCCACTGTCACTTTTCTGGACTTCCAATCCTCTTTCCAATATCCTAACGGGTTGATTTTTACTATTCTGAACAAAATCAGCCTATTCCCTCCTTATTCCCTGATTATTAATGGAATTAACAAGATTTCATTACCTGCGAAGTAACGGAATACTTAGTAACAAAACAAGTATGCGAAAGGGGTTCAAAATGAGAGATTATTCACTTTTTATTTTTTTAAATTTATAAATTTAAAGTTTTCAATTATGAACAAAAAGTTTCTAAGTGTGATCCTGTTCAGCGCCTTAATGGTGGGCACTGCAGGAACGTTCACGTCTTGTAAGGACTATGATGACGACATCAAGGACTTGCAGGGACAAGTTGACGGCTTGGCTGGAGACGTTAAAAAGCTACAAGGCGATTTGACGACTTTAGGTACTACAGTCGACAACTTAACTTACGTGAAGGATGCAAAAATTGAGAACGGCAAACTAGTTGTCGTTGACAAAAATGGTAATCCACATTCGTATGACATTCCGGCAGGTGTAACCTATACATTGTCTGTTTCTAAGGATGGGGACGAAGTTACAATCTCTTTGAAGGGCAGTGACGGTAGCACGTCAGATGTAAAAATTGATATGCCTAAAGGGTTTGATGCTACTCTGCTCTCCATAGATAAGGATGGCAATATATTGTACGATGATGAAAAAACTGGTGGAAAGATTGACTTGCCCACAGTTCCTACTCTTACTATGGAGATTTTGGACGAAGACGGTGTCAAATTGGGTTATATTATAAAATATGGTAGCGCTACTCCTATCAATCTGCGAATTTCAGATGTGTTGCCTATCACAAGCTTCGAATATATTCCAGAATCTATTCTGCAAGGTTGGGGTGAACGCGTAATTGTATTCCACAAGGATAGCTATAAACCGGTAGAAATTAAAAATGATGTAGTTGTTGCACTTGCAAAAACAAATTATTTGCCGAATCAAGCAGCACCTCAATTCCATGTAAATCCTTCTTCTGCTACACAAGAACAAATTACTAAAACAGATGTACTAGATAAGACCGTTACAATGACCAAAGGTGTGAACGCGGGTCTTGTTACTTGGAAAAACACTGTTATTGAAGGAGGATTGGCTACTGTGACTTTGGAAGCCAACCCGAATTTGTTTGCTAATTCTAGTTTGACTGAAGATAATGAAAAACCCGAACTGAACGAAATAGCTCTTCAGTTTACAACCAAAGCGGGAAACAAGGTTACTACAGAATATGTAGGTGTTGTAAACCGTACAGAGGAATTGAAACTTGTTTTAGCTGATAAAGAGGTAACTAGTGAAAATGCAAAGGATGATAAGTGCCATTTTGCAACGAATTTAGCTGCTGCCGAAGAACAAAAAGCAAAGATTGGAGTAGACAATAAGCCTGCTGCTGACAACAATCATTTGGTACAAAATGTTGTTTATGATGATGCGGTTTCTGAGCAAGGTATTGATTTGAAGACTTTGGTTACAACTTGTAATATTGCCGGTTCTCAACATAAATTCTTCAATTATGCCAATTATGCCGATACATATGAACTGACATTTGAGGCAGTGGAATATAAGGTGAACAATACTCCGCAAGAAAATTATATGACTTTGGAAGATGGTATTTTCCATGCAAAGAATTATGGCGGTGTAGACAAGAGCGCTATCGGTAAGTCTCCTATTGTATTGGCTAAGTTGACAGACAAAACTAACAACAACGAGTTGGTTGCAGCTGCATGGATTAAACTGCTGATTGTTGCAGGTGAAGTTCCTGCCGAAATTGAGGACGACTATGTAGCAGAAAAGAAAGAGGTGACAAATCTGGGATGCAACAGTGCAGGTTGGACGTACGAGACTGAAGACGAGTTCATGAGTGCACAGGTTTATAACTTCAAGAACAATGCTAACTTGGAAGCATTGAGCAAACAGCAATGGCATCATATCTATGCATTTAATCAAGATGCTACTAATGAATATGCTGAAGAACAGGTAGGTAAATGGGCGATAACTGCAACTAAGTACGATGGGAATAATGAAGCTAACCAAGTAGTAACATTCAAGCTTACAACAACTCCGCTTGAAGCGAAATCTTATGTAGGCTATGCCGTATTTACCAAGACAACAGAAACTACTAAGCTGGATGCCGTTGCCAACAGCCGTACATATCCTGAAAATGTGGTTATCAAGTATGTTGTTGAAGTGAAAGATATCGACTTTACTGCTCATACTCCACAAGGATCCACCGCAGGTGCTAAGATTGCAGAATACTGGTCAACCTTCAAGGGAAAATCGGCTATTGACATTTACTGTGCAACTCCGGATGATGCAGGTACAACATCGAAGGCTGTTATTGAACAAGACCTGTTGAGCAATTTCTATGGACGTACTGTAGCTCTGGTATATAACAAGGAAGATGCAGAAGAAAAATATCCATCATTTGCTCATGAAAATATGACTGTTAAGTTTGTATTCTCTGCAGAAAACAACGGACGTGTCGTGAAGGGTAATGACGGTAAGAATTATAAATTGTTTGTAAGTGCCGACGGTACTCAAATTCATGCTCTTGAAGTATTGGCAAATGGTACCACAACTCTTGCTTCTGATGAAAATGTAATTGCAACTCTCAGCGGAGATGAAATTGATGACAATGGTACTGATACTGATGCATCGGATGATGTGACTGCTGAAAATATCAAGATTTCCTACAAGAACAATGCCGTAGCCAAGGCTGTACTTAACTGGGCTGCACGTGATACGGATGAAATGTTGTATGCTACTATTGATATGCAGTATTACAATGGTTGTGACCAGTATGTTCCCGTAACCGATGGTACATTCAATGCCAAATTTATCCGTCCGGTTAATGTCTCCGGAAATAAAGGCAAGTACTTCGAGGATGGCAACAATGAAGGCAAGAGTGTATTGAACTTAGGCGACCTGGTTGTATTGAAAGACTGGCGTCTGGATGTAAGCAATGGTTTGAATGAGTTCTCTACGCACTTGAATTACTACAAGTACTACAACGTAACAGCTATCAAGTTAGCTGAAGACAAAGACATCCTGACTAATTTGAATAACAGTGAAACATTTGTTCCTATCGAAGAAGTATTTGGTAAAACTGGTGCAGAAACGTTGTTGACATTTGATTCTGAATCACAAACATACGAGAATGTTCCTACAGAAGTTCCAAACTTTGGTACTGTGACCTACAACAATAAGGATGTGAAAGTTCACTCTTCCTTCTACCTGCGTATTCCTATTGAAGTTGTTTACGTATGGGGTAGTGTGATAGAAGAAATCGATGTAGAAGTTAAGCCTACTCTCTAACATAGAGAAAACTGTACTTCTAGAAGTACTCTAATTGAAAAGGGGATATGTTGATAATCAGCATATCCCCTTTTTACACTTCTGAAATTTGCCCCTTCATTTTCATTCGGCTATCCTATTCTCAGCATAAAAAATGCCCCCGTTCATTTCATTCTCCCTCCACTTTCCACTATCTTTGTCCCCACGATGAAAAAGTTTGCCGACGTCATATTGCCTTTGCCCTTGCACAGCTGCTTCACCTACTCCCTGCCCGACGAGTGGGCGGATGAAGTGCAGACCGGTTGCCGGGTGGTAGTACCATTCGGGCGGAAGAAATATTATACAGCCATCGTGCGCAACGTGCACTATTGTGCCCCCACCGGATACGAAGTAAAGGAAGTGTCTGCTTTGCTGGATGCCTGCCCGATACTGCTTCCGCGGCAGTTCAAGTTCTGGGAATGGCTCTCTGATTACTATCTCTGCACGCAAGGAGACGTCTACAAAGCCGCCTTACCCTCTGGCTTGAAGCTGGAAAGCGAAACAATCGTAGAGTACAACCCCGATTTCGAGTGCGACGTCCGCCTGCCGGAGAAGGAGCAGAAGATACTGGATATGCTCTCTGCCGACCCGGAGCAATGCGTGACGAAACTGGAGAAGGAGACCGGCATCAAGAACATACTTTCTGTCATCAAGTCACTGCTCGACAAAGAGGCCATCTTCGTAAAGGAAGAATTGCGCCGTACCTATAAGCCCAAGACCGAAACCCGTGTACGCCTCACCGCCGCCGCCCGCAACGAACACCGCCTGCACATCTTCTTCGACGAGTTGCAGCGCCGTGCCCCCAAGCAACTGGACCTGCTGATGAAGTACCTGGAACTCTCCGGCTACCTCAGCGGACGAGATATAAAAGAAGTCTCCAAAGCCGAACTGCTGCAACGCACCTCCGCCACCCCTGCCGTATTCAACGGTCTTATAGACCGTGGTGTATTCGAAGTTTATCAGCAGGAAATAGGCCGCATAGATAAAGCGCTTCTCAAAGAAGTCGTCCCCGTCAATCCGCTGAACGAACACCAGCAACGCGCCTATCACGCCATCTTGGAGAATTTCCAAAGCAAGAACGTCTGCCTGCTGCACGGCATCACGGCAAGCGGCAAGACAGAAGTCTATATTCATCTGATAGAAGAAACCATCCGGCAAGGAAAGCAAGTGCTCTATCTCCTGCCCGAAATAGCCCTCACTGCACAAATCACAGAGCGCCTGCAACGCGTATTCGGCTCCCGACTGGGCATCTATCACTCCAAGTTCCCCGATGCCGAACGGGTAGAAATCTGGCAGAAGCAGCTGTCGGAAGCAGACTATGACATTATTCTCGGCGTCCGCTCCTCCGTCTTTCTTCCTTTCCGCAACCTCGGTCTTGTGATTGTGGACGAGGAGCACGAAAACACCTATAAGCAGCAAGACCCTGCTCCCCGCTATCATGCCCGCAATGCAGCCATTGTACTCGCCTCCATGTATGGCGCCAAAACTCTGTTGGGCACGGCAACCCCTTCCGTAGAGACCTGGCACAACGCCACTACCGGTAAGTATGGCCTCGTGGAACTAAAAGAACGCTATAAAGAGATACAACTGCCGGAGATTATCCCCGTGGACATCAAGGAGCTGCACCGCAAGAAGATGATGAACAGTCCCTTCTCTCCGCTGCTCCTGCAATACATCCGCGAAGCGCTGGAACAGAAAGAACAAGTCATCCTCTTCCAGAACCGCCGCGGCTTCGCCCCCATGATAGAGTGCAACACCTGCGGCTGGGTACCCAAGTGCAAGAACTGCGACGTCAGCCTCACCTACCATAAGGGGCTGAACCAACTGACCTGCCACTACTGTGGCTACACCTACCAACTGCCCCGCATCTGCCCCGCCTGCGAGGGCACTGACCTGCGCAACCGCGGCTTCGGCACGGAAAAAATAGAAGATGACATCAAAGCCCTCTTCCCCGACGCCCGCGTAGCCCGTATGGACTTGGACACCACCCGCACCCGTACCGCCTACGAGCGCATCATCTCCGATTTCCAGCAAGGCAAGACGGACATCCTGATAGGCACGCAAATGGTGTCCAAGGGTCTGGACTTCGACCACGTCAGCATTGTGGGCATACTCAATGCCGACACCATGCTGAACTATCCCGACTTCCGCGCCTACGAGCGCGCCTTCCAGCTGATGGCGCAGGTTGCCGGACGCGCCGGACGGAAGAACAAGCGCGGCAGGGTGGTGCTACAAACCAAAAGCATCGACCATCCCATCATCCCGCAAGTCATTGCCAACGACTACGAAGCCATGGTAGGCGGGCAGCTTGCCGAACGCCAGATGTTCCACTACCCGCCCTACTACCGCCTGGTGTATGTCTACCTGAAGAACCGGAACGAGACCCTGCTCGACCTCATGGCGCAGACTATGGCCGCCAAGCTCCGCACCGTCTTCGGCAACCGGGTACTGGGACCGGACAAGCCGCCCATAGCACGCGTACAGACCCTGTTCATCCGAAAGATTATCTTGAAGATAGAAACCAATGCCCCAATGGCACGTGCCCGCGAGCTGCTCGTCCAGGTGCAAAAGGAGATGGTGGCGGAAGACCGCTTCAAGTCGTTGATAGTGTATTATGATGTAGACCCGATGTAAATAACTCGTAACTAAAGAAATATGAAGAAGATACTTTTCGTTTGCCTCGGCAACATTTGCCGTTCCTCCTCGGCAGAGGGAGTCATGAAACATCTGATAGAAGAAGCCGGACGTGCGGATGAGTTTTTAATCGATTCTGCAGGCATTCTGTCCTATCACCAGGGCGAACTGCCGGACAGCCGGATGCGTGCCCATGCTGCCCGCCGTGGATACAATCTGACGCATCTTTCGCGACCCGTACGTACCGAGGATTTTTACAACTTCGACCTGATTATCGGTATGGACGACCGCAACATCGACGACCTGAAAGATCGTGCCCCTTCAACCGCCGAATGGAGCAAGATACACCGCATGACGGAATACTGTACAAAGTTTACCCATGCCGACCATGTACCGGACCCCTACTACGGCGGTTCCGAAGGTTTTGAGTATGTGCTGGACATTCTGGAAGATGCTTGTGCGGGGTTACTGCAGAGCATTTAATCCAGCGGCATTACATGATACAGTGTCCCCTGCCTTGACTTCTTGTTCGGTATTTCAAGCTTCTTGAGCGTCCGCCCGAATACGGCAACCTTGTTGATTGCCAGACGGTCACGCGTCTTTGTCTGTAAAGCGGAAAGAATCTGCATGGGCATCATCCATTGCCCCTCTTCATCCTTTTCTGCCGCACGGAAATGGCTGTGAAAGAGTTGTTCCAGTGGGGTGAGCTGTTCAAATTCCCGGTTCGTCCGCTTCAAGATGGCTTCATCGGCATCATCCAGCCAGTAGCGCTCACCTTTGGCTACGGCATTCAGAGCTTGTGCATAGAGCTGGCGGTAGGTGATGGTGACATTCGTATCGATGGGGCCGGTGACCTCAATGCAGATGAAACGGCGGCTGCCACTGGGGTCGGACAACAAGTCCTTCTGGTTGCTGGTGCCGATGAAGGAGGCATACCGCCGCATCTCACGGATGGTGCTGCCGTAGGGTTTGCGCAGGTTGGCAACCGGTTTCTGCAGCAGATGCTTCAGGAAGCCCTGCTGGTTGATGTTGATTTGATCGAACTCATCGATGTTGACGAGCAGAAAGCGTCCCAGGCTGCGCTCCGCTTCCTGCCTACTCTTGAAGTCGATGCTGTCCGTATAGCCGAAACGCAGCTCCGGTGGCAGCAAAATGCGGCAAAAGGTGGATTTCCGGAACCCTTGAGAACCGACAAGCAGAGGAGAAGTATTGTTTCCGTGTTGCCGGTCCATTCCACGCCAGTGTGCCACCATGCCCAGGAACCAGCGGTAGAACAGCTCCCGCCAATGAGGATTGTGGCACGGGACGAGGTCGGCCAATGCCCGGATGCGGTCTTTCCCATCCCAGCGGCCGGTGTCGTAAAGGTATTCTTCGACGGGATTATAGAGCGGTACATAGTCTGAAGTTAGGAAACGGTTGATGTCGCGGTCCCATACGCGGATACCCTCCTTCAGGGCATTCATGGAGACCGTACTGCGGGCACGCTGGTCAGCAGGCTTGAAATAGAAATGGACGGAGTCGCGCTGACGGTATTCCAAATCATCCAGAACGGTGTTATAGCGAAACTCATACCGGCGGTCCATAAACTCTTCCAGCCGGAAAGCGCTCTCCTGCTCTTGCGTCAGACTGCTCTTTTTCCCGAAGCCTTTAAGCTCTTGGTATAGGTTATGAATCGTTTGACGGACAATGAATTCATCCGCTTCCCGGTAATAGTGCATCAATGTCTGGCGGACTACTTCCTCTTCGGGGATGCCTGCCTTGAAACAATGTTCGGCCAGAGGCACCAGCAGTATCCGTAAATCTCCGTCTCGTTTCCAGCCGTCCAATTCGCGGAATGCACGGTCAAGGGCCGATTCGAAAAGTATGGCGAAGGTGTCCGAGGCTTTACTGTCCGGATGCAGCCGCAACAGCGGGTTCTTTTCTGCGAGTTTTCGTTGCCGGAAGTTCTCCTCTTCGGGCATGCTGAGGGGCTGTTCCAGGCAGAAAGGCACAGCGGCAGGATTGTAGTAAGGATATCCGTCCAGAGTCATGCGGCAACTCTGGGTAAGGGAAGGTTCTTTCAATGTAATGGCAAACGGCAGCAAGGGCTGGTAGCACTTCACCGCCATACGGTAGGCGTGGGCATGAAACAAGGTGGCATCGCTCTCCCGCTTCGGCGTCGTGCCGTCGGGCAGGGCAAACAATACCCATATCTTGGCACTCCGTCCGCTGGAACCGCAGAAAGCGGCAAAGGTCTGTGGCAGCAGGGCGGCTTGTTGCTTTACATATTCCGCTTCGGCAATGCCCGACAGACGGTTTACTTCCAGTTGTACGAGTCCGTTATAGTTCTTCATCCGCCGTTCCCCCTCTTGTGTACGGCTATATTCCACGGCAGGGTAGATGCGGGGCAGCTTGTCTATATGTTCGTATTGGGCACAAGTGCCCTCCAGTTGAGGAAGGATGGTCCGGAGGGTCGACACATGTCCGGCTTTGGTTTCGGTTTTCAGTTTTTTAATCAGTGCATCCGCTTCCAGGGTGCTGAGGGCTTCCTTTCCGCTCCCTTTTTCTGCTCTAATCAAGGTAATTTTCATTCTGTTTGTCAGCTTGTTTGGGTAAATATAATTCTCGTAAAGATACGACATCAGAAGGCAGAAAACAAGTATTCAGCAGAATAATTATTAAATAAATGCCTGCTTCCACAAACTATACAGCGTGGTGTCGGAAACCTTTGGATTTCTTTTTTAAAACATAGGCATTCCTTTGCTTTTCTCCCTTTGTTTGTCTACTTTTGTATAGGGAATAGATGACGCCTAACGACCATGAACAACTCTGCTTACGGCCATGAAGCAATCGCTTGACGACCGTAAGCAGAGTTGTTCATGGCCGTTAGGCGTCTCTCTTTCCATAGCTTTTACGGATGAAGTACGCCCCCCGCACCTATTCCGCATAGGGCGCAAACTTATTATATAACAACTTAAAAGACATTGAACTATGGCAATTTTATTTGATTGGTATGAGCTTCCGGAACCAAAAGACAAACAGCGGGAAGAAAAGATACTTCATCCACGCATCCGCTTGAACGGCTCTACCACTACCGACGAACTGCGTCGCAGAATTCAGGAACGCAGCTCGTTGACGGAGACTGATGTCTCGGCGGTACTGGATGCCTTGTCGCACGTCATGGGGGAAGACCTCGCCGAGGGGCGGCAGGTACATCTGGACGGTATCGGCTATTTTCATCCCGTACTGACGAGCACGGAGCCGGTGACCGCTGCGACCAAACGAAAAACCACCAAGATTAAGCTGAAGGGCATCAAGTTTCGTGCCGACCAGGTGCTGAAGAATGAGATAGGTGCCATCAAAGTTAAACCGCTGGGGCTGAATGAGCATTCCCAAAAGCTGAGTGACAAGGAGATTGACAGGCGACTGACGGGCTACTTCTCTACGCATCAGTTCCTTACGCGCAGTGATTTTCAGAGCCTCTGCGGAATGATGCGCTCTACTGCACAGCTTCATATTCGCCTGCTTCGTAGCGAAGGCAAGCTCGAGAATGCAGGAAAACTGAACCAACCGATTTATGTACCTTGCACGGGGTATTATGGTAGAGACGAGTAGGTTACGGTAAAACTATAGCGTTTTGAGTAGGTGGAAGCAAAATTTGCTTCCACCTTTTTTTGTTGCTTCCACAGCAGTTCAAGTGCCGATGGATAGGGGGATGCAGGAGGTGGGTGGAAGTGTGGAAGCAAAGTGGGGAGAAAAAAATCTAGAGAGTGATGAGAGGCGCGGAAATCATTCTATATACTTCACCTCTTCACCTAAGGCATCATGGTTCATTTCGCGTATACTGCGATAAAGCTTACCATTTTTCAAATAATAATAATTCTGATAACCAGCAAACTCTATGTTGGCATAGGTTTCATTGTTACGATCTTTGCTTATTTTCCAAGAACTTTCGTAAATCATAGAATCTTTGAAAGTTATGATTGATGTAGAATCTGGACGAAGCTCAAACTTTATGCCGTTGGCAGTAGTGAATATACCGACAAAATCATGTTCTTTTTCGTTGTTGTCACATCCGGTTAGTAGCAGTATTCCCAACAATATTCCTATAATGACTGTTTGTTTCATATTTTTAGTTGTTATATTATAAAAAAGAGTGCTTCAATCGGATGAAGCACTCTCTCTTGTCTGTTTACTTTATTGGCATCTCTTTTCAGAGTTGTCTCTTATCTTCCTGCGGGAGTACCGGCATTTTCATTTACGTGGATTTTGAATTCCTGAGTGAAAGTCTTCCACTTATAACCGAACTTGATAGGAACATAGATTTCATAATCCCAGTTTACAGGAGTACCACTGTGGTTGTAGTAAGTCAGTGTTTCCTTACCAGTTGTTGCATCTACGTTGTAAACTACAGTTGTGTTGGCAGGAAGGCTACCTTCCTTGTAACCAGCCACAGGCTGCAAATTGCCGTCTACCAGTTTCAGGTTAGTCTTAACTTGATCAGTCATCCAGTTGCTCGGAGTACATTCGTAGAATTTGAACAGTTCTTTTTGCAGAGCTGTTGCATTGGGAGCCTCAGAAGCAGTGTAGAAATTACCGTTTTCGTCTGCATTCCAGCAAGTGTAAGTATAAGCACCTGTTACATCTACAGAGCTACCGTTAACAACAGCATCAGTTACTTCTCCTTCTTCCTTATTCACTGTGATAGTCATCGGTTCAATGATGTTGGCATCATAAGCCTTGATAACTTCAGTATGGGCAGCCGGATGTCCCGGAGTTGCATCACCATAGCAAAGGTCTGCAACCAATTTGACAGGAACAATCTGGCCTACCAAAGCTTTGGCAGCTTCTGTCGGTTTGGTGTCTTTTCCGAAATTGGATGCTGCATCCGGATCAGCTTCTTGCAATTTGATGTTATAAGTCTTGTGACCTTTCAGAGGATTATTTGCATTTGTACAGAGGTTGTCCTTATAATTGTCAATTGTTGCAGCCAATTCACCTGCAATGTACAATTTTGTGTTGTCGGCACTCAATGTAACAGCACCATCCTTGAATGTCTTGCTGGCAACATCAAAGTACTTATAAGTTTTACCAGCCAACTGTTCAGCATCGAATTCAAAACGTACACCTTCTGCTTCAAATGTAGGAGAATAAGGATTCTTCACATTCGCAACGTTCTTATCCTGGAAGTACAGGTATTCCCATGCACCAGTAGCAGGTTTTACACCGTCTTTGTTCAAGAAACCGTTCACTAAGTCAGTGTAGATATTTACGGTCGGATTATTGTTAGTCTTATCGCCAGTCAATACGTGTCCAGTGGTTTCATTCCATGCAGGATTCCATTCCACAGCACCATAAACTACCGGGTTCACATTGAATACAGTGTTGTTGGTGTTTTTCTTCCAATAACGATTGTCATATCCATATCCACCGAATGTAGGTTTGTAGATAGTACGTGTCAATGTAATCTTCAATGCAGGATATGCCTTTGTCGGATCTTTCCAGAAGAATGTTTTAGTGAATACCATATCTTCGTGATTCTTCCATTCTGGATATTTCTTCACGATGTCAGCGTGAGTCAAAGTCCACTCAATGTTGTAAGATTCAACGCCGTCTTCTGTATTCTTAATAAGTTTAACTGTACCATAATCTACTCCATTTTGTGCGTCGAAACCTTCGTCAGTGTAAATGGCGTGGAATTCCTGTTTGGTCATACCACCTTCTTTTGCACCGTTGTAGATAACTTCGTTCATGGCTACAGTACCAATTCTATCTGCGAAATTGCCACATTTGAATATGGTATCATCGTATGTGAAACCGATTTCACGCATACCTTCTTCTTTCACCCATTTCACCTTGATGTAACGCATTGCTACCAAAGCATTGTTTACAGTATCCACCAGCTCTACACGTACCAACGGTTCGCGGCCTACTGCAGTGGCAGATACACCGTCAAGGCTATAGACCTTTGAAGTCATGTGACCATTCATAGGAGAGTCGATTTCTGCAAATTTCTGCTGATCAGTCTTGTTGCTGTTATTCTCCGGACCACCTAAAGTGATATATTCTTCAGTAGCCTTGTAGAAACGGAATGTCAGACCGTAGTCTTTGTATGCCTTCAACTCTGCATGTTGTTTATGGTCTTCTGCACCGATTTCCGTTGTACAAACCTCAACCAATTTCTTCAGGTCAAGGACTTTGTCATACTGTGCATAAACGTCAATCATGTTGTTAGCTTGTGATTCGTATGCACAAATAGAGTCGTGGTAGTGTACGTAGAATCTGCCTTCGCCATCGGTCTGAACTTCGTCAGCAAATTTGCCGGTCATAGTTTCGCCGTACTTCGTACGTGCATTAGCGATATAAGGAGCTACTTTTGTTTCGTGCAGACGAACATATTCAGAGTTTACATAAACTTGAGTGCCATTTTCCTTAAGGGCTTTAGCTTCATCAGCAGTCAAGTTTTCCTTAGCGATAGGAGCCTTTAGAGAAGCCATGTAGAAAGTTTCTTTTCCACTTGCATGACCGCCTGCTTCATTGATGGATTCGGCAACAGTCTTCTTGAATTGTACTGTCAATACATTGTCTTCTATTTTATAGCCAGTTGGCTGGATAGGAGAGTTCTCCGAAATCGTTGCGCCAGCTTTGGTGAGGATGTTTTCAGATTTGATGCAATCGAAAGAAGGCATATAGATATCCTCTGTACGTACACCCATATTGGGGCTAACGTGGAAGTAAGCCTCATTTTTGTCTGTAGATACCGTGTATGGATTAGCACCAGCTTTATTAACGTGGTCAAGTACAGGAGTTTTGGAATGTGCGGTAAACGTTCCTTCAGAATCTTCGTCAGTTTGAGGACCATCTGTATGTTTTGCCATTGCCTTGTACTCTTGTGGAGTATACTGTAGAGTAGTCAATGTAATAGCAGCAATACCATTGATATGACTTGTAGGAATTACAGCCAGACTAGTCAAACGATGTCCGATAATAGACATAACTTGAGCGCTCAATGCATCAACCTCAGCAGCCAAGTCTTTTAGTTTTTCGTCTGTAACAAAGCCGCCTTCCAATTCTTCTTTCAAGTCGTTGATTTTAGTCTCAACTGCCTCCAAAGAAGCCAACTTCTCAATTTGCTTTTCCAGTTCTTTCTTCAAAGCAGTCAAATCTGCCTCGGATACTCCGCCTTCTGTCGAATTAGCCTTGTCCAAAGCTTCCTGAGCTTTGTTCTTGGCCTCGTTTGCGGCACTTTTGGCTTCATCTACAGCCGTCTGCAACGTAGTAACTTTTGCATTCAGGTCATCAAGTGAAGCTTTCTTGTCCAGTTGTTCCTGCAAGTCCTTGATGTCATCATCATAATCCTTACAAGACGTGAACGTACCTGCAGTACCCAACATCAAGGCACTGAACAGGGTCACACTTAGAAACTTCTTGTTCATAATTGAAAACTTTAAATTTATAAATTTAAAAAAATAAAAAGTGAATAATCTCTCATTTCGAATCCCTTCCACATAGCTGTCTGTCATGTGATTTTTTCCGTTACTTCGCAGGTAATGAAATCTTGTTAATTTCGTTAATAATCAGGGAATAAGGAGAAAATAGACCGGTTTTGTTTGGAATAGTAAAAAACAGTCCGTTGGGATATTGGAAAGAGGATTGGAAGTCCAGAAAGATGACAGTGGGAAAGGGATGAAATGAGGCTCTCAAAGAATAAAAGTATGTATTTTTCAGTTCAAAAGGTTGAATGACAGTCCATTGATAGCACCAATGGGAGCTCCGTAAAGACAACACCATTCCGTTCCTCAAAACTCATTTTGAAGACTCCAGAAAATGCGCAACAAATCTATTCTATCCTATCAAAAGAAGTAACGTCTTTTATACTGTACACGCTCCGCTTCTTACAAAAGAAATTACCCTCTGGTTGGCCTCGTCAATCTTTCTGTTGCTGAAAGGCTTCAGATAGGTTTCCGTCACCGTGATGGAGGAGTGCCCCATGGCTTCCGATATGATTCCGGGATGTATCTCGCAGTGATAAGCCATTGTGGCCCAAGTATGTCTCGCCGCATAACTACTGAGTGCCGACTGCATTCCCAAGCACTGCCTGAGTACTGCCAGCCGCTGGTTGAATGCCCTGAGTGCCGACTGGTATTCCCGGTATGCGGCTTCCGACCCTTCCTCACTTTGTAATATGGGGAATAAATAAGGAGAGTCCTTGTCCTTGTTTGCTATTATTCTCACCATCTGCATGGCTTCGGGTGTGAGTGATACGGTCAGCGCCCGTCCCGTCTTCCGTCGTCTGTACGATAGTATATTTCCCTGCAGGTCCCTTTTGTGCAGGTACGCCAGGTCCACGAAGGGTATGCCCCTGAGCATGAACATGAGTACGAAGAAAATCCTTGTTCTCTGCTGTGTGTTTGGGAGCGTCCCTCCTTGCAGGCTCCTTTCCGTCTCCCTTACCAGGCTGCTGATGTCGGATGCCTCGAGCGCCTTCTTCCTGTCCGCCCGTGTGCCGGTATATACATGCTCGAACAGTCTGGGTACATACCGTATGTACTTTCTGTCCACCGCCCGATGATACACCGAGCGTACCGTCTTGATGTAGGTGGATACGGTGTTCCAACTGCAGTTCCTCTGCCTGAGGAAGTTTTCGAATCTCTTCAGTACGGTCGGGCTCAACTTGCGCATGGGCATCGGCTGCCATTTGGTGAATGCCGATAATGCATTCACCGCTGACTGGTAGATGTGTGCCGTCCCCCACCTGCCGCCTTCCCGGAGTTCCTTGATGACTGAGGAGAACATCTCTTGTAAGGTAATTTCATTTCTATTCATTTCCAATTTATTTATAAAAGGTTTATCTTACAAGTATATACAATTATAGCTGCAAATACAATGATTTCATATTCCTCATTTTTTGCAATATCAAGTGATTATTGCTGCAAGAGAAAAATGTTTAAGTCATGATAGGGATTGGATGAAGAAGGGAATAAGTAAGAGAAAAACGCTCAGGTATGTATTTCGCAGTACTTGGTATGGTACGAAGATTTAGGAGAAGAATATGCGTTGGAAGTAAAAAAGAATATAAATTATAGAAATAGATGGCATGTGATAAACAAGACTTCATTGTATTAGAATTCCAGTTTTTCTAATATCACAATAAAGAGGATTGTCCATATCTTCTGTAAGTAGGACTGGCTCTATAAGGTTACTTATCTTGCGTCTAAGTTTCCACAATAGAGGAGTATCTTTAAAATAATCGTCATCCAGGCGTTCTACTATCACAGCAATATCTATATCGCTGTCTGCTCTATAATTTCCTTTACTGTACGAACCATAAAGATAAAGGGCCTTTAATGGTAACTTCTCCGCTACCATTTCCTTATAGCGTTTGGCAAGGTTTATAGCTTGTTCTTTATCCATAATTGCAACTCTTTAGTTTGGCTCAAAAGTTCAGCACAGTATTTAAGCTCTTCATTAATCTTTCTTTATAAGAGGGGTAACGGGCTTCTATATTAAGAGGTTCAAGCTTGTCTATAAAGTCTAACTGCTCCTCCGACAATTGCTTGTCCAATCCCGTTCTCTCCGCAAGTCTGGATAGTGAATGTATCTTTAGAGGAACTTCCATTAAGCAATTAGTCCAATATGCTTTGAGAATTTTCTCTATTGTTTGATGGCACATGAACCGACATAGAGATAACGGCCTGTAAGCAGCATTGCATTCGCTGTTTCCAAATCATAATCTGACATCTCAATCCAATAAGGTTACTTTACTATCCATATTTCGAGTCTTTAGAACAAAGATAGTTATTATCCTTCAAACAACAATGATTTGCTACAACATTTTATCCGTTGGAACCATATTGAAGGTATTTACTTTAGTCTTATAATTATATTTTGCAAAGCCTGCTGCATTTCTACTCATTTCTAAATTGTTTATAGAATGAATATAAGATTCAAGAAAGAAACCATTAAAGCTTATTCCTTTGCAACCAAAGTTGGAAGAACTGATCATATACCTGGTAAATGCCTTTATCATACGTAATAAAGTCTTTTTCCAGTAGTCCTTTTACAGCTGAAGAGACAGAACTGGCAGATTGCAACTTGTATTTACGTACAAAGTCACCGCTTGAGATAGCCTTAGCTTTTCCCTCTGCTGCTATTGCCATAAACACAATACGTTGCTTTTCGGGCATCTGATATAATAAGGCATCATAGGTATCGGCAGAAAAATCCAGAAGGTCGTTAATGGCAGTATCTATCATTGAGGGAATACATATTTCTCCAGTTCCGGTCATGGAAAATAAAATGTTCATAACCTTCTGCATATACGAAGTTATACCATTGAAGCGCTCATATAGCTCTGTTACCACTAATGTATCCAAGTGTTTGCTTGCTCGCTCAAAGTGCCTAAGGCAGAACTCCGCGTATTTATCAACAGAAATGGGAGGCAGGTTTATCAGTGTAACCGATTGGTAGAATGGACGTGCCGGAGAAGTAAACATTGCCCCCATCAGATGCCTATGGGACCCGGAGAAGACAAAGTGGGCATTGGAACAGCGTTGTATATGTGTCCGTAGTGCCGCTTCTATGTTGGGATCGTCTGCATATTTGGTTATTTGCTGGAATTCATCAATGGCGATTAGGCAAGGCTTCCCGGCATTATTCAGATAGGAGAATATCTCATCCAATGTTGCAGAGGGATTAGTTATAGCTCCCAGACCGATTCCCCAGGTAGGCTGTCCATTCATGTCGAATGTTATTTCGGAACGAAGGGAGGCCAGTACATTCAAGAAGGTACCCCATACGGATTTTCCTTTTGGACGTAGTTCATCCAGTACAGCCTTGCCGAAAACATTCACAAAATCGCGTACAGAGCTTGTGGCATAAATATCGATGATGAAAGTGTGGTAATGCTCCTTGATTTCCGGCTGTCCAAAACAATGCCGCAGCAAGTCTGTTTTGCCTAATCTGCGTGGGGAAATCAATGCAATGTTGTTCTCATTCGTCAAAAGTGAGACAATTTTAGCCGTTTCTTTCTCTCTGTCACAGAAATATTCCGGTGATACATAGCCGTTCGTAACAAATGGATTTTTCATATGATTATTGAGTTTACACGCAAATATAAGGAAAATATTACGATAATCATAAGATGATAATCATAAAACGATTATTATTGGAAATGTGTGGTTGACTATCATATGAAATGGCTATTCTTTTCCTCATCCAAAGAATAGAGGAATAGTAATAGCCATTTTCTGTTTTAATCTTGATATTCAATTTCTTCACCAAGAGCTTGACGTATCATATTATGTTCATTGCGATAGAGTTTACCATTACGCAGATAATAATAGTTAAAGTAACCGGCAAACTCAATAGTGGCATACTTTAGTGTATCTCCTTGATTATAGACTTTCCATGTACCCTCGTACGAACTGGAATCATCATATTGAATCAGGGTGGTGGAGTCGGCTCGAAGGTCGAATTGGATACCGGTTTCAGTAACGAATTTGCCTGGAAAAGGATGTGTAGCTGCTGACTTCTTACATGAAGAAAAGCAGATGAGTGAAACTGACACAGTCAAAATGAATAGTATTTTCTTCATATCTGATATTTATAAATGAAAGATTGAAAAAAAGGACGCCCTGCAAGAGGACGTCCCTTTTATTAAATTATATCAAGAATCTCTTCTTAATTATTTGGCACTCGGTGTACCGGCAGCCTTCTTAACGATGACTTTCAGGTTATCCTTGCTCAATACACCCCACTTGTAGTTGACATTTACAGTCAGGAACATGTTGTAGTCAACGTTAACCGGAGTACCATGGTTGTTGAAGTATGCCAAGTGAGTCGGGTCAGCTTTAGCTTCTGTAGCAGTAGACTTAGCTTTTGTCTCATCCCAGTTCATCATCTTCAATGAAGCATTGGTCGGCAACTTACCGTCAGTAGTACCCTCCTTATGCTCATAAGTGCTGGTTGCAGCATTCCAAGCCAAGCTGGTAGTGGTCTTATCAGTCAAGAACTTAACTTCACGCACAGCATAGTAGTCATACAAAGCATGTGCATAAACTTCATCACCAGTGGCCTTGTCAGCTACAGCAGCAGCTACCGGCTTATTATTCCAGTCAGTGAATGTGAAGTTCTTGGCAACGCTCAAGAAGCTACCGTCAATTTCAGCATCAACGAAGTTGTCGCTGATAGAACCGTCAATAGTCAACGGGTTGATGAAGTGTACCTCAAATTCTTGAACTGGAATAACATTGAAGTCATTGTATGCAACAACTAGCTGTACAGGAACTTCCTTGCCAATCAACTTGAGGGCGGCATCAGTACCGTTCCAGTTATCTTTTTCGTGGAGACGGATGATACTGGAGCATTCATTTACGTTATTACCTAATGTTTCATCATAATTCCAAGGCAAGTTCTTCTTGTTTTCTGTAGCATCAGCACCCATCAGGTTATTGATAGTGGCAGCCAAATCATTAGATTGTTTGTAATCCATAATATCTGCATCCGTTCTACCGATGTTGTTGTTGTCACTCTTGTCTTTGTCTTCTGCTGTACCTTCAGTCTTATACCACAATTGAGTTTTGTCATCGCTTGTGACAAAGTCTTTCAAATGCGGATAAGTAGTCAAGTCTTTCATGCGTGTTTCGTCAAAGATAAACTTAACCTCTGCACACTCACGAATATACTGGATGAATTGAGCCAAGTTGGCCGGTTTTTCTTTGGTCGGTTCGTATACGAAGCCATTAACCAAGTCAGCTTCGATGTGGCTATAGTCTTTCAGCGCACAACCGTCAGTAATACCCGGATATACATGCGGGTCTTTCTGTGTTCCACCGTCATTTGCAGTAGTGTAAACAATCGGATTCACATTGAAGACACCTTCGCCCTTACCATTCTTCCAGAATGTACCTTGGTATGCAAACTTCTGTGCAGGAACAACGATTGTCTGTTTGAATGTCTGCTTGATATCACCATTCAAACCAGCTTCGTCAATGTACTTAACGTCGATTTCGAATGTAGAAGCATAAGTCTTGGTAGATTCATTGTAAGCCAATGTACCAACAGTCTTCGGGTTCATAGCCCAAACTAAGTTGTAAGATGTATTGTCTTTAGCATCTTGCAAGAAACCGAATACAAGTTCTTGGGTATTCTTGATGGCTTCACCGCCGTCTTTACCAACTTTATTTGCTCCTTCTTCCCAATCTTTCTCAGCATTGGTAGACCACTTTGTGCTGAGTTCAATCTTCTTACCATCTTTTCTAAGTTCAAGGATTTCGATGTTTTTGTAGATGCTATGGAACTGAGTCTTACTCATACTCTGTCCACCATCGAACTTAACCATGTGGTAAATCTTCTCATTCATTTCCTTAGAGAATAGCTGCTGGAACATGTCATGACAAGTTACAGTGTCGTTCGGGAATGTGACAGCAGCAATAGTCTGATCCTTTTCACCAGTCCAACGGATCTTGATGTAGCGAACTGCAATCATGTTACCATTGTTCTTGTCCCACAATTCAGCACGAATGATAGGTTCGCGACCGATGGAAGTCTTGGAATATTCTGTATCTCCCAACTCTACGTCGTAAACTTCAGACTTCAGCGTATAACCATCAGACAAGATACGACCGAATTCCTGCTCGTCTGTCTTACGGTCACCCTGCAGATACTTGGCTTTTGCCAAAGCAAAACGGAACTCCAGACCATAGTCGGCATAGTTCGTCAATTCCTTGTGAGAAGCGTGTTGTTTGTCAGTATAAGTATAGCATACAGTAACCAGTGTTCTCAAGTCGAGTGGGCTGTCATATGACTGCTTAACATCAACCAATTGTTCGTTGCCTGATTTATACAAGCAGAGGGAGTCATGATAGTGAACGTATTTACCATCCTGCATTTCGTCTGCAAAATCAGTCGTGAAGTTCTTCGTGAAGTCAATCTTCTTGTTAGCCAAATAAGGATATACAGTAGATTCTTCGATACGGCTGTATTCAGAATTTACAAATACGTCTTTACCAGCCTCTTTCTCAGCATCTGTCAGGTTCTTGTCAGCAATAGGAGTCTTCAGAGAAGCCATCCAGAACTTTTCAAGTTTACCATCACCGTGAGCGCTACCGGTTGTGCCGATGCTCTTGCCTACATAATCTGCATTCTTCTTATAAAGAACAGTCATTACACCGTCTTTTACATCGTAGTCTACAACTTCGAGAGGCTTGTTCTGAGAAAGTTCAGGAGCAGCCTTCGTTACGTTCTGAGAGGTAAAGCATTCAAACATAGGAAGCTTAACATCTTCTTTCATTACACCGATGCTCGGGCTAATCTTGTAGCTTACCTCATTCTTTTCGGTAGAAATGCTGAGTGCCTTGGCTCCACTTACAGAAACGTGGTCCAAAACGGGACGAGTGGCATGGTTCTTCGGGTTCGCATCATTTTGATGACCTGTTACAGCAGCATAAACCTGCGGTGTATACGTCAGTGTCAGCAGTTCAATTGAAGGAATGCCGTTGATGTGCGTAGTTGGAATCAGCGTAAGGCTGGTCAATCGGTGACCAATCAAAGCCATAACTTTAACACTCAGAGTTTCGACTTCCGTAGCCAATTTCTTCAAATCAGCTTCAGAAATAAACTCACTTGCCAGACTCTCCTTCAGTTCTTTGATCTTAGTGTCAACAACCTCTAAAGATGCCAGTTTTTCCATTTCTTTTTCCAAAGCATCTTGCAATTTCTCTAAATCAGCTTCAGATACTCCACCTTCACTTGAACCAGCCTTATCCAGAGCTTCTTGAGCTTTGGCTTTGGCTTCGTTTGCGGCAGTTTTGGCTTCATCTACGGCTGTCTGCAAAGTAGCAACTTTTGCATTCAGGTCATCAAGTGAAGCTTTTTTGTCCAGTTGTCCTTGCAAGTCCTTGATGTCGTCATCATAGTCCTTACAAGACGT
>NZ_QTLY01000011.1:0-190672 GCF_003602895.1 Bacteroides sp. AF29-11 | reverse complement strand
TTTCAAATGCTACCCGGGTCCCTTTTCAAGTGTTAGCTACATAAACTCTTGATTTTAATAGTTCGTGTGCAAAGAAAACAGGTGATTTTACGGTGAAATTAGTCACCAAGCTATAACTGGATAATAACTTATCAGTGGTGATTGTTGCTATATGCCAGCAGGTTACGGCATAAAAAAAGCGACCACGCAAAAGTGATCGCTTGATATAGACTAAGAAATATAATTTATAGCTCCTCTTTGATTTTAATAATGCAAGTGCCTTCGACTCTGAGTTTCCGCTTGATGGTGGAAATTACGCTATCATGTAGATCTTTGGCGAAAACGTGCTTGATGAAAGTTGCTGTCTCAATACCCGATTTCTTAAATTGGTTTCCGATATTCCAACCAAAGTGCATCAGGTCAATGGATTTTAGTTTGGCATCAACGGTAACGGGCGTTTTTATCTGTTCGCAATCCTGTTCTGTAGCGGATTGGAAAAAGCGGATATGCTCGCAAAGCTCTTGCAAATCCTTCTCGCTCATATATAATGCCATCTCTTGCCCTGTATAGGAGAGCACCCGTTCCAAAGTTTGTGCCTGCTCTTGCGCAAATTTATGTTGCGCGGCTTGTTTATATTCTCCGTAGTAAAGCACGGTAGGCTCATTCTGCTCTTGTTCTTGTGGAGCTTCCACAAGCGGTTCTATTACAATTTCAGGCTCTAATTGTGAATGTTTCTTTCTGAAAATTCGCTCTACTACAGGCAAAAGACAATCGTTCAATATGGATTGGAAACTAAAATAGAAGCCACCAAGCAAAAGGCAAGTCACGAAAAAGACCATAAGACCTGAGAACTCATCCATTTTGAGTTCTGTTACTGCAAACATACGGGCTAGCACAGCAATACTCAATATTGATGCACATAAGAAAGAATATATAATAATGTAGTCGATTTTCTTAGCTGTCATATTAATCAATAGTTATCATTTGTGCGCAAATATATACTAATAACTTATTGATTCCAAAATGTTTGTGCAATTGTCCGCATTTGGCGTTGATATGGCTGCGTTTGTCTCCCCTATAAGGTAAATGGCTATCTGTTTTGCCAGAGAATTAGATGTATTCTTTAATTCTACCATTAAAGGTATTCCCGAATAATTCCATTTCGCTGTTCGCTATTCCTAATTTAGTTGCCAATGCTTTCCAGTCTTTTACGGCTGCTACTACCTCTGAGATAATCTTTGTGGCTACGTCTTGAGGTAGTAGATAGTATTCACAAGCATCTAATAGAATTGCTAAGTCTGCTTTGCTGGAAGAGTTGGAAATAAGTAGGCTCTGATATTCATTTAGTGTTGGATTCATATCGTAAGCCGGAGACAGCGTCCAACCTTTAGTCGTGAGTAGAAACCCGTGGTTGCGGAAGTGGTCGTCGGAGTTGCCGATGCAAATATTAAAAGCTACACGACGGTATAGCTCTTGAAGATTCTTGTTTACCTCCGTACAATTTTGAAGTATGAAGTCTACAATATCCAAGTACCCATTTCCGGTGCTTGCGTTTGCTCCATCCGAGAATCCGAGCAACGTCATCGCAGAAGCAAAATGTATTCGTCTGCCGTCGTCGGTTCTGTCAAAACGACGTGATAAGAGTGTGTGATACTTATCGCTTGTTGAAATTACTTGCGTAGAAGCCGCATTGATTCCTGCTTTCGTTGCCAGTAGGTGGCAGAAGTGTTCCCAAAGCCCTGTGTTGTAATCATCTTTGCGAGAGGGGAATTTGGCAACATACAGTACTTTGTCCGTATCAATTACGCTGGCTTTCGGCCTGGCTCCACCCAATGAAGAGCCGGGTTGTACTAATTGAGTGAGCCACTTTTTATCGGGTAGTTTGTTTTCTTCTTCGCTTTTTTCAATTTCTCCACTGGCATGAATCAACTCACGGATACTGGTTAATGGTGGGATGCGTAGGGTGTTGCTTGAGTTGATAAAGTCTCCATCGGGTGTCTCTTTGAAGCGAAATCCACCCATGCGAGATGAATCATCAATCCCCAACAGATAATCAAATGAAGATAACCGACGGACAGGACGTTTCTCTTCGGTAGCCAAAATTTGTTCTCTGCGGTTGAGCAGCGTACGTCCCCATCGATCGGGTAAGGCATCGGAGAAGCATCCGAAAATATCTTTCTCCGGTTGTGTGTATTGCAGTCCTTTGTAATTATTCAGGTCTGCGCTAATATATAAGTTGCCATATCGCTTCAGCCATTCATCATTAAACTGAAAGGCGAAACTGTCTGAACCACGAAGGGATTCATAGCTTAGCTCTCCAATGAGTTCAATCTCTTTTAGCCAATCAAAATCAGCATATACCAATAGTTTTTTCATTGTTTATTCCTTTTTAGATGCACGCTCACGACTTTTTAGTGCCAAATCTTGCAGTGATTTCCCTAGTTTGTCCTCTCTGGCAAGCCAGAGAATATCTTCATCCAGTTGAAGAGCATAAAGCACACGAAGATAGATACCTATGGCAACGGTAGATACACCCTTTTCGATGCGTGATACCGTGAGGGGAGAGCAGGTAGCTCGTTCAGCCACCTGTGCCACACTCAAATTGCGACGTAGGCGTGCTAACTTAATCTGCTCACCTACAATCTCCATTTTTTGCTCTAGTTTTCGAGGCAACTTAGTGCCCATTGTATTCTTTGCCATAGTTGTAACATATCATATAATATGCAAATATAATGCTATTTGTTCATTATATGATATGTTGATGAAATATATTTTATTTCAAAGAAATCTTATTTGCCGACTCACGTTTCTTTTCGCTCACCAGCTCCGCATATATTTGTGTTGTTGACACATTGCGGTGAGTGAGCATCTTGCTGACCGTGTAAATATCTGTACCAGCGGCAATTTGGAGGGTTGCATACGAGTGCCGAAAGCAATGGAACGTAATGTGCTTCTGTATCTTAGCTTTCTTAAGCCAATTTTTCAGAGGATAATTTATCATGCTTCGACTGAGTCCTTTAAATACTTTGCCTGTTCTCACTTCTCCGCAAAGTTCAAAAGCTTCATGGCTGATGGGGAGCGTGGCCTCTGTTTTGGTCTTCTGGGTACGGATGCGAATGCAGTAGCCTTGATCGGGAGCGATGCCAAAGTCCGACCATTGCAGGTTCATTATGTCGCTGATACGAAGCCCTGTCAAGCAGGAGAACAGAGAAGCAGCTTTGAGAACGGGGATATCACAAGGCGTAGCAGCTAATTGCTTCACCTCGTCTAATGTCAGATACTCTTTCTTTACGTCCTCATATTCGATCTTCTCTAAGAAGTCGTTGATGTTCTCACGGAGTAGTTTATCACGATAGGCGATTTTCAGCAGACCTCTGAACGTGGAGTAGTAGCCTGCTGCCGAATTGAGCGATACTTTATGTTCGGTGTGTTTGAGTTGCTTAGCATTCAATAGGTAAGCCCGGAATCGTTTACAAAGATCGACATTCACTTCACCAAAGGTACATTTACCCTGTACGAAGTTTGAGAAATGGGCGTAGACTACTTTCCATTTCTGATCTTTGGTGCGCATCATTTTGGCGAAGTAGGCAAGGAAATCGGCTTTCATTTTGTGCTTGTCTAAGAAACCGAATTCCTCATTGATTAGTGATTGTACCCGGATGCAGCGGATGGCTTCGGCTTTGTTCAGCATATCATTGTTGAACTCACGCTCCATCTCGTTCTTTGGGTGGGCGTAGATGTAGATACCTAGATACTCCCGACGGCTCATAATCATGGTTTCAGGATGGCGAACGGCTGGATAATAATCAAGGTAGAGAGAGATTTTGTCGTTACGAATAGCTCTTTGGCGAACGGTAACTTTGGTACATGTGTGCGTCATACAATTGTTATTAAAATGTTTATACTTGTTTTTTGAATGCAAAGAAAAGTGGTGATAGGATGGTGACTCCTATCACCACAGAATAACTTACTCTATTTTGGGACCACCCAAAAGATGGTCAAGCTCCGGTCGGGAGATCTTAACGTATTTGCCAACTTTCACTCTGGGAATGTTGTGGTATTTGGCGTAATGATAGAGTTGATCTCGTGTGAGATTGAACTTTGCCATTGCTTCTGCTACCGTATAATATTGTGGTTCGTCAGCTTGGACTATGCCTTTGGCTATGTCGAAATGTTTTTTGGAGTAGCTAACCATGACACCTTCTTTCTTTTTGGGAATAGCATTCTTCGAGGCAAGCACATAGATGGCTGCCAAAGTCATATTAAACTTCTCCTGAATTTCCTGCACGGTGTACCACTCAGTGATTTCCGGGTTAGCGGCTTTCTTCGAGAAATAATTGTCGATATGCTTTTTGCTCCAATAAGTTTTACCACGATTGAAGGTCCGGGGAATATTGTGTTTCTTGGCGACAACGAATATCCACGAATCGACTACATTGTATTTCTCTTTGACTTCGGCTGTGGTGTAGAACTCGGTGATAGGGACGGCTTCTTTGTTTTGCTGTTTTTCATAGGGTTTATTCTCAAGCATATTCTCAATATCACTTCTCTTGATAAAAGAGAGCCTACTACTAATCTTTGATGCTTTCAAATGTCCCTGAGTAACCATCTTATAGACAGCTTGCCTTGTTATGCCGAGCAGGATACCTACCTCTGCAAAAGATAGAAACTCCTTATCCTTTACAGCCTGTATGGGTTGTTGGCGGATAAGTACCTCTGTTTCTGTTTCAGTTCTCTGAATGCGTTTGTTGCGTGCATCTTCTTTATAAGCCCTGCTATTGCAACGATGTGAACAGTATCGAGTTGTTGTCTTCTGTGCATAGAAAACTTCTCCGCACCACTCGCATACCTTTTTGATTCTGATGCTACTACTTGCCATTTTTGCTCATTTTTTAATGTTTACTTCGCTTTATTTCTCCCAATTTATGTCAACCATCGTAAACTGTTGTCAACCATTGTAAACTCTATCTACGACCTTTCCAATCGGTTTTCAGTTGCAAACCTCCGAGACCCAAATACGGTACAAAAATGAGCTAAAAAACAAGTATAAACGATAACCATCGTCCATACGAGCAAAAAGAAAGGCGTTGAATTTCAACGCCTTATTAATCAATAGTAATCTATGCTAATCGTTGGTAATCGCTACCTATTTCCCGACGCAAAAATGTTCGAAAATATTCCCAAGTACCATATCGTTCGTAACTTCCCCTGCAATATCGCTTAGATGGAAAATGCATTCGCGGATATCTTGTGAAACAAAATCTCCGGATAGATTTTCTGCTAGTCCTTGTTGGACCCGGTGGATGGCTTCCAAGGCATGGGTCAAAGCCTCGTAGTGGCGTATATTCGTGACAATGACATCGTTTTGGGTAACCGTGGGCAGGTTAGCGGCAGAGATTAGCATTTGCTGAAGCTTGTCGAGGTTGGTACGTCCTTTGGCAGAGATGGAGATGCATTGCACATTAGTAGCGGCCACGGTGAAACTGGAGTTGGGGATGGTTGAGGCATCTTGCACCAGATCGGTCTTGTTGAATACGAGAATGAGCCGTTTCCCTTCGCAACGGGGAAGTATCTGGGTAGTTAGTTGTGGTATCCGTGAGACGGCATTCGTGGCATCAACTATCCAGAGCACGATTTCCGCCTGCTCCAATTTCTGGAAGGTTCGCTCAATTCCTAGGTTCTCGATGGTGTCGTTCGTTTCGCGTATGCCTGCCGTATCAATAAATCGGAAAGTTATCCCGCCAAGATTGACTGTGTCTTCTATCACATCGCGGGTTGTCCCGTGTATGTCGCTTACAATGGCTCGTTCCTCGTTTAGTAGTGCATTCAACAGGGTGGATTTACCAGCGTTCGTTTCGCCGATGATGGCTACGGGCACGCCGTTCTTGATGGCATTGCCTACACTGAAGGATTGTACTAAACGGGAAATTACCTGCTCTATGCCGTCTGCTAGGAGACATAGCTCGGAGCGGTCGGCAAATTCCAGTTCTTCGTGGTCGCTGAAGTCCAGCTCCAGTTCTATGAGTGATGTGAAGTGCAGCAATTGGTCGCGTAGTGAGGCCAGCTCTTTACTGAACCCACCGCGCATTTGGCTCATGGCGAGGCGGTGAGTGGCGGCAGAGGTGGAGGCGATGAGGTCGGCCACGGCTTCGGCCTGGCTTAGGTCCATTTTGCCACCCAAGAAGGCCCGTTGCGTGTACTCACCGGGAGCGGCCAGGCGGCAACCATTACCGATGAGCAGTTGCAACACCTTCTGAAGAATATAGCTCGAACCGTGGCACATGATTTCCGTGCTATCCTCGCCCGTGTACGAGTGGGGGGCACGGAATAAGCTTACAAGTACTTCGTCTATGATGTTTTCTTCTTCATGGATATGACCGAAGGTAAGTGTGTATGGCTTGGCATCCTTCAGCTTCTTCCCCTTCCGGGCAGGGGTAAATATGCGGGATGTTATCTCTATGGCATCCGGTCCGGAGACACGGATGCATCCTATGGCTCCCCCTTGGGCGGTGGCTATGGCACAAATGGTATCTTGGTTCATTTTATCCGGCTTATTTTTATTCAGCAAAGATAATGGTTTCTTTACAAAAAAGAGAGATGGTGATTCAACTTATGGGCTTTTATCGTAACTTTGTGCAAATCGATAATGGATAGATGCTTATAAAGCCTAATCCGCCTCTGTGCCCATTGTGGGTATAGCAGGACATTGCTACACTATACAGACCAGCAACGGGCACGTCAGGCAGGATGTGATGAAGTCATTACTAAACCTTACTCCTAGGATTGGCTGAAGGAAAGGGAGGAGCATTTCTTGAAGGATACTTAGATACGGTCGAGTACTGTTTTGATAAGAGTATCTATCGTATTTTTGTATCCCGTGTTCGCTTCTTTTATCAGGCGGTTGGCAATGACCATGCATACCGTCATGGCCTTGTGTCCCATCAGACGGCTCAAGCCTGCCAAGGCAGAACTTTCCATCTCGAAGTTGGTGATATGGTAGCCGTTGTATTCAAATTTTTCAATCTTCTCGTTCTGATGCGGGTCGGCAAGCGGCACGCGTAACTCGCGTCCTTGAGGTCCGAAGAAGCCCCCGGCGGCAATCGTTACGCCACGTACCATGTCGTTTTGTGCGATGCGGTCTATCAGTTCAGTGCTTGCATCAATGACGTAGGGGGCAGGGGCACACATGTTGCCGGACCATCCCATATGGTTGAGGAAGGCACGCTCCATGGGTAGGTCGCACACGGAGTTGCGTCCGGCATAGAAGTTGAGCAGACCGTCGAAACCGATGGATTTTTCAGAACATACAAATGTACCCACCGGAGTGTAGGGTTGCAAGCCGCCGCAGGTGCCGATACGTACCAGCTCAAGGCTACGTAGGCGGGGCTTTTCTTCGCGCGTCTCGAAGTCGATGTTTGCCAGGGCATCCAGTTCGTTCATCACGATATCGATGTTGTCACATCCGATACCGGTGGAAACCACCGTAATACGTTTCCCCTGGTAAGTACCGGTGATAGTCTTGAACTCGCGGCTTTCCACTTCACATTCCTTGTTCTCGAAATGGGAGGCAACCAGTGCCACCCGTCCGGGGTCACCTACCAAGATGACTTTGTCTGCCAGCCATTCGGGCTTTACGTGAAGATGAAATACAGAACCGTCTTCATTGATGATCAGTTCGGAAGAGGCGAAATATTTTTTCATTTGATTGAGCTTTTAATCTTTTGTTTATAAATAGAAACGCCGGGAACCGATTCTTGTTCACCGGTTCCGGCGTTTCTGTCAGTTACTTTTCGAGTTATTTGCTCAACGGCTGGCTGGTATTGCCCGTCGTCGGTTTGGCAATGTTTTCGCGCATGGAAGTGTCGGCTTCTATATTCTTCATCCGGTAATAGTCCATGATACCCAGATTGCCGTTGCGGAATGCTTCGGCCATGGCCTTGGGTACTTCCGCTTCTGCCTCGATAACTTTGGCACGGGCTTCCTGGGCCTTTGCCTTCATTTCCTGCTCTGTGGCTACGGCCATGGCGCGGCGTTCCTCTGCCTTGGCTTGAGCAATGTTCTTGTCGGCATTGGCTTGGTCTATCTGCAGGGCGGCACCGATATTCTTACCTATGTCAATATCAGCAATGTCAATGGACAGAATTTCGAATGCTGTTCCTGCATCCAACCCCTTGCGCAATACCAGTTTGGAGATAGAATCTGGATTCTCCAATACCGATTTATGATTCTCTGACGAACCGATGGAGGAGACAATACCTTCGCCTACACGGGCCAGAATCGTGTCTTCTCCGGCACCTCCCACCAATTGGCGGATATTGGCGCGCACCGTTACACGGGCCTTGGCAATCAACTGGATACCGTCTTTGGCAACAGCCGTCACGGGAGGGGTATCGATTACTTTGGGGTTAACGGACATCTGTACGGCTTCGAACACGTCACGGCCGGCAAGGTCGATGGCGGTTGCCATCTGGAACGGCAGCTCGATATTGGCTTTAGAGGCGGATACCAGTGCGTGTACCACCCGCTCTACGTGACCTCCGGCAAGGTAGTGCGCTTCCAGTTCGTCGCGCGTGATGTTTTGCAATCCTGCTTTATGAGCTTCAATCATGCCGGGCACAATGATATAAGGAGGAACATTACGGATGCGCATCAGGAAAAGTTGTACCAGCGAGATGTTTACTCCCGATACTTTGGCGGACAGCCACAAGAAGAACGGTACATAATGGAAGAAAAGTACCAGGAAGATAATGCCTCCTATAATGAGGAAGGCGGTTAAATACATTGTGCTTGGATCCATGAGATTAAATATTAATTGTTAGTTATAAATAGGTTGATTTCTGAAATTTCACTGCTTGAGCCGTTCCACTAAGAGGACTCCGTCGGCAATACGCTCTACGATAATCGGAGTCTTTTCGTTCATGAAGCCATCTGATGACTTCACTTCCACGATGTCTCCGTTGATTTCGGCATAGCCGATAAGAGCCAGGCGGGTAGTGGTTACGCCTATATCGCCTACCTTGACTTTTTCCTCGGCACTACGGTCTACTTTGGAGGTGATGTTTTTTTTCAATGCAATTTTGTCGAGTGTCTTGGAGCGCATGAACCATACCAACGAGCCGATACAAGCCAGGGCAGATATGATAAGCGTAATGACACCTGCCGTGGTGCCCATATAGGCAAAGGCATAGTAGTTGGCAAAGATGATGCAACCTCCTGCCAGAAAACCGGCAACGCTGATGCCCGGAATTACGAATAATTCCACTAAGAACAAGATTACTGCTCCTATAATCAATGAGGCGATAATGAGTATATCCATAGTTGTCTTTATTTGGTGGCTTGTTTTTCCAGGTTGCGCACTTGAATGGCAGTTTGCTCCATCTCAGTGGACAATTGCCGTACACGTTGCTCCAGGTCGAGGATGGCGGCGGACATCTTGTCCTTTTCCTGCTTGTTGGCTCGGGAGTATTCCGAACGCATATCTTCCAGTTTCTCCTGCAGTTGTTTGTGGCTCTGCTCCAGCTGATTGTATTTGCCATACAAGGCTTTGGCCTGCGGGGAACGGAAATCGTCCAGCTGGTAATAGGTGGAGTGGTCATCAATGACGAATTGGAAATCGTGCTTCTTAGTGGTCCGCGGCTTTGCGTTGGCAGCGGTCCGAAGCCTTTCTCGGGCGGCCTTTACCGCATCGGTGTCCGTCCATGTGTCCTTGATAGAGTGAAGTTGCGCCAATGATATCATCTTGTCCGGGTCCATCCCTTCGTAGTTGTACACTTGCTTGGATGAGTTGGGAATGAATACATAGATGCACACTTTGCCTTCGGGCTGGTAGCGGTCGGAGGCAAACCATCCCAAGTCGTTGAATTCGTCAATGACGTACATATAGTCGTTGTAGGGCGAATTGAACGGCATGCCCACATTTTCCGGCATCAGATAGGAGTCGGTATTCGTATTGTAACGGGTGACGAAAATGTCATATCCTCCCATCGAGCCAGGGCCATCCGAAGCATAGTAGATAGTGATACCGTCCGTAAGTACATAGGGATAGTCTGCATTCATGGCCTCATTGATGCTTCCGGGCAACAAGCTGCCATCACTCCATTTGTCCAGCAACTTGTTGCGCGAAAGGATACTGAGGGTGCTGTCCGGTTGCATTTCGCTATAATATAGTTTATTGCCCAGCTCCGTTTCGTATACCGTTCCGCCTTCCTTACCGGAATCATTGAAGTAGGTGTCGTACATGAACAGCTTGCCCGATTCGGGGCTGATTTTGTATGCATCCAGGAATTTTTCCTTGTCTACCACAAAGCTGTCGATGAAGCAGACCTCTTCCACACCTTTCAGCATGCGCAAGTTGGATTTGCTTTTTTCCAATAATTGTTCGGCCTCTTCGGTGGAGCGTTTTCTCTTTCTCAGGTCGGAAATGTAGGTCTCATAAGTCTCGATGGCTTCTTCGAACCGATATAAATCATTGTATGCCCGGGCCAAATAGAGTTGCCCGCTGGGGACGCGTCTCTTGACGGCGCTTTCCAGGTGTTTCAAGGCTTCTGCGGGTTCGCCGGTTTCCAGGCAACATACACCGTACCATAGGTTGTAATTTCCATTGCCAGATTGTGTCTTGACGAGTTTTTTGAAGGCGGGCTTGGCTTCTTCGTATTCTCCCTTCTCGTACAAGGCTTTGGCTTCTGCCAGGCTTTGTGCGGAAATTGTTATGCTCAAAAGGCCGAATAGAAAGAAAAGGATATATTTTTTATTCATATTGATACATGCTGATTTGTTCAGAAGGTCAAAAATACAAATTTATCGTGAATAAAGCTGGTTTCCGTAATTCTATTTTGTTAATTCTTCTTTAAATCGTTCTTTTGCCTTACTTTTGCAACCGGAAGAGCTATAATTCATAACTTATAACTCATAACTCGTATCAATGGCACGATTTACTGAAGAAGAAAAGATGTTGCGCCGCATAGACAAGCGGTTTAGCAAAGGTGTGGTGGAATATGGGCTGATAGAGGACGGCGATAAGATTCTCATCGGGCTTTCGGGAGGCAAGGACTCTTTGGCGCTGGTGGAATTGTTGGCACGGCGTGCCCGTGTCTATAAACCCCGTTTTTCCGTTGTCGCCGTACATGTAGTGATGAAGAATATACCTTATCAAAGTGATGTGGACTATCTGAGGGAGTACGTAGAGTCGTGGGGAGTGCCTTTTGTTCTCTTTGAAACGGAGTTTGATGCCACGACAGATACCCGCAAGTCTCCTTGTTTTCTTTGCTCTTGGAATAGACGGAAGGCATTGTTTACCGTAGCCAAGGAGCAGGGATGCAATAAAATCGCGTTAGGCCATCACATGGATGATATTCTGGAGACCTTGCTGATGAATATCACCTATCAGGGAGCGTTCAGCTCCATGCCTCCTCGGCTGGTAATGAAGAAGTTTGATATGACGATTATCCGTCCGATGTGTCTGGTACATGAGGCGGATTTGATGGAGTTGGCGCAAGTGAGGGGGTATCGTAAGCAGGTGAAGAATTGTCCGTATGAGTCACAATCCAGCCGTAGTACAATGAAAGGCATTCTGAAACAGTTGGAGGAAATGAATCCTGAGGCACGCTATAGTCTATGGGGGAGTATGACGAATGTGCAAGAGGAATTGCTGCCTGCAATCATTAATCATTAATCACTAATCATTAATCACTATATGAAAGCATTTTATACCATTTTGCTATTGATTGTATCTAATATTTTCATGACGTTTGCCTGGTATGGGCATCTGAAGCTACAAGAGACAAAAGTCATCTCCAACTGGCCGTTGTATGCCGTGGTGCTGTTTTCTTGGGTAATAGCTCTGGCTGAGTATTCTTGTCAGGTTCCGGCCAATCGGATAGGCTTTTTAGGCAATGGAGGCCCGTTCTCATTGATGCAACTCAAAGTGATTCAGGAAGTAATCACTTTGATAATCTTTACGGTGTTTACAACGGTTCTTTTCAAGGGGGAAACGCTGCATTGGAATCATTTTGCCGCTTTTGTATGTCTGGTACTGGCGGTATATTTTGTATTTTATAAATGATGGGTTAATCGCATTTGCACATTATTTCATATACTTCTCCATTCCTTTTGTTAAGAACGTTTGAAGCTTTCCTTCTTCATCCGTATAAATGAAACAGGCGTCGATATCCGGATGTGCATCCGCCACGCGTTCTGCTTCTTCCAGCCCCATCACCATGAATGCCGTGGCATAGGCGTCTGCACTCATGCAATCTTTGGCGATGACGGTGGCGGACAAGATGCTGTGCTGTACCGGATAGCCGGTACGCGGGTCGATGGTATGCGCATATTTCTTTCCGTCTTTATAGTAGTAGTTGCGATAATTGCCCGATGTAGCCATGCCTAAATCTGTGACTTGCAGCACTGCTTGCAATTCTTGGTTCACTGCCAGTGAGTCGTCTATCGGCTTGTTCAAACCGATGCGCCAAAGTCCATTTTGAGGGTTTTGCCCGTGAACAACTACTTCTCCGCCTATATCGACCATGAAGTTGCGGATACCTTTCTTCTTCAGAAGTTGGGCTATGACATCTACTGCATATCCTTTTGCCACAGCGCTGCACGAGAGCATTATACGCGAGTCTGTTTTCACCACTTTCCCTTCATCGGACAATTTTACTTTTTCGTATCCTGTCATCTCCAGCAGGCTGTCTATCATGGCAGAGTCGGGGAAGTTACCCTTCTTGAAGCCAAATCCCCAGGCATTGGCAAGAGGGGCAACGGTGATATCGAAGGCACCATCGGTCTCCCGGGAGATTTCCATGCTACGTCGGAAGACGTTGGTAAAGAATGTGTCGGGCACAATGTCCTCGTTGCGGTTGATGCGCGTAATGGTCGCCGTGTCATTGAAAGGGGACAAGGAACCGTCGAAACGTTTGAGTTCCGCTTCTATCTCCGCCTTCAGATTTTGGTCACATTGATAAGTCACTTTATATACCGTACCGAATATCAGTCCGTTATCCGTCTGATAAGGAGTGACTTGGTTGTGGCGGGCAAGTATCCAGATGGTTCCCAGTACCAGTAGGGCAATCCATAAAAAATTCCGTTGTACTTTCTTTTCCATATCCTATCTGAGTTTTTACTTTTTAATTAAAAGAAGAGATGCTCTACCAATATCTTGGTACCGATGATGACGAGGATAATCCCTCCCCAAAGTTCGGCGCGCAGTCTGCGGGCTATGCCACATCCGAAACGGATGCCGAACATCAGGCCGACCATCGACAAGGCGAATGATACAAAACCGATAATGCCGATGGGGGAAAGAATAGCCGAGAATTGCTTGATACCGAGGAATGCAAACGAAACACCTACCGCCAATGCATCGATGCTGGTTGCCACGGCCAGAGCGAGCACCACCTTCAGGCTGGTAGGGTCATACTCGTGCTTGCAATCTTCGTCCTTGAAGGATTCCATTATCATGCGTCCGCCCAGGAAGGCAAGGATACCGAATGCAATCCAATGGTCAATACTTTCTATCAGGTGGCTGAAAAAACTGGCGCCTATCCATCCCAGCAGAGGCATCAAAGCCTGGAAAAAGCCGAAGCTGATGGCCATCACCAGCATAGGGCGCAGCCGGGCGCGTTTCAATATAATTCCGCTGGCTATAGAAACGGCGAAACAATCCATCGCAAGTCCTACGGCCAGTAGCCAAATCTCTAACCCTGTCATAAGTCGCTTAAAGAGGTAGTTTATAAGTTATCGTATAGGTTACTCCCATCGTGTTGGAGCCATATTTCCCGAAACCGGGCACATACCACGGGTCACCGTATTCATCGGCCGAGGCAGACAATTTGAACTTGAAGCGTAGTGACCAGCCCATGTACAATGCCTTCCAGACGTGCGCCCGGATACCGACACAAAATTCCGCCCATTGCATGGAGCCTTTCATTCCTTTATGGTTATAGGGCAGGCTGCCTCCCCATATCTCGTCGTCCAGATTCGGATTGCCTACGATGCCACCATATATCGGGTCGTCCAGTCCCAAGGCGTCTACATCATACTTGAAGCTACTTACACCGTAACGCAAGCCTACGAGTAGCATGTGTCCGTGCTGCTTCTTGTATAGCGTGTTATAGTCCATTCCTATGCGGAAGTAGGGGGCGTTGCTTTTGTAGTGTATGCCTTTGTCACTCCAGGTGTCCGTGGAGCCATATCCCAGTTCGGCAATAGGGAAGAAGCGATTCTTGAGGTTTACGTCCACGGCCACTTCGGAACTCAGAAAATCTCCTCCAAATACGGAACTTCCGATTCCCCACAAGTCCAAGCCGACGGACATGCCGTTGTATAACGGATAGTGCACTTCTTCTTTCGCGTCCTTCTTCTCCTTCTTGGGAGGTGCTCCCTGGGGGGGGACGGTAGGATTCCCGTTCTGCGCCCGTAGGGGGAGGAACATCAGCAGGCAGAGTGCCAGACTAATAGAATAACTTAAGATTTTCCTTTCCATAGATGCCTGCTTCATTGTCTTTGATGTATATCGAGTCCAGAGAGATGCGGGTGCACGTTACGTCTGTGATGGCCTGCTTCATCTGATAGCCGCAATCCATTGATAGGAAATAGGGGGTGTTGGTGTGGCGTATCACCATCGTGTCACTCTTGGTCCGGCTGTACTTGAATATCAGCTTGGTGGAATCCTCCGTATAGCGCAGTGGCAGGGAGATGTCGTGTACCTTCTTCTGGTTGTTGATGATGATGGAGTCGGTGCCGTATGCTGTCACGGTGAGCGAGTCGAGCGTGTCGTTCTCCACGTATTGGGTTTCGGGGTCTACTCTATAAAGAATGCAATTCACCATGGGGCGTGCCGTCATGGAGCAATCTGCCTCCTCCGAGCAGGAGATAGCTATGCTTATTATCGGGCAAAGGATAGCTCCGAGTATGACAAGTCTGACTAATTTTTTCATCGTTAAATGGTTTTCTCTATTTGATATTTGTTTCGTTCCGGGGCATTACGTGAAATCAGCTCTCCGAGGAATCCTGCCACGAATAGTTGTGTGCCGATAATCATGGAGGTCAACGAGAGGTAGAAGTAGGGAGAGTCCGTCACAAGGCGGTAGGGCATGCCATGGTGCATGTAGTACAACTTGCTGACACCCACTATGACCACGGCTATGAAGCCGAAGATGAACATCAGCGAACCCAGCAATCCGAAAAAGTGCATGGGCTTGATGCCGAACCGGGAAAGGAACCAAAGGGAAAGCAAGTCCAGATACCCGTTTACAAATCGGTTCAGCCCGAACTTGGTCTTTCCGTATTTGCGTGCCTGGTGGTGCACCACTTTCTCGCCGATTTTCTTGAAGCCGGCGTTCTTGGCCAGGTAGGGGATGTAGCGGTGCATTTCGCCGTATACCTCTATATTCTTGACAACCTCTTTGCGATATGCCTTCAGTCCGCAATTAAAGTCGTGCAGGTTTTTGATGCCCGATACTTTGCGGGCGGTGGCATTGAACAATTTGGTGGGGAGGGTCTTCGACAACGGGTCGTAACGTTTCTGCTTCCAGCCCGATACGAGGTCGTAGCCCTCCTGGGTAATCATGCGGTAGAGTTCGGGTATTTCGTCGGGACTGTCCTGCAGGTCGGCGTCCATGGTTATCACGACGTCGCCTTGTGCTTGTTCGAAACCACAGAACAATGCCGGCGACTTCCCGTAGTTTCGGCGGAACTTAATGCCCCGTACCTTGTCCGGAGCTTGTGCCTGCAATTGCTCGATAACCTGCCACGAACGGTCGGTACTTCCGTCGTTAACGAAAATCACTTCGTATGAAAAGCCGTTGGCATTCATCACCCGCTCAATCCATGCGAACAATTCGGGGAGTGATTCTTCTTCATTATATAGTGGTACGACAACTGAAATATCCATTGATGTATGATTTTTCTATTTTACAATTGAAATAACATTTCTTTTTGCTGTTCCGTCACTCTGCCGGAGCGTCGTCTTTCTTGCGTCTCATCACGAACAAGGCGGTGGGGAAAGCCAGTATCGAACCCCAAAACACATTGGACGATATCATCTGTAGCGTAATGTCGATAGGGCTGAGCAGTCGGGCTGTTTCCAGAGCTTCCTGATAGGTGGCGATGTACGAATCCATTCCCGGCATGTTGCTTTGGGCAAGCGTGTCTACCATCGTTTCGCACGTGTTTATCACATATCCGTGGTCTATGAATCTGAAGTAGATGTAGTGTGCCACGGCGGCAAGCAGCGCGGCAAACATATACATGAAAACGGTGAATACCCATGCATGCAGGAAGCTGATGCCGCCTCCGCATACCTGATTACGATACATCCGTGCATAATAATATCCCATAAAAGGTACGCATAGCGTGAGTCCCATGAAAAGGAAAAGTAAAAAAGGAACCGACAGCCCCACAGGAAAGAGTATGAACTTCAATATCCAAAAACCTCCCATATAGGTACCGAACAGCATTGCGTATCGTTGCATGTAACCTCTATTTTCTGCCATCTTTCTTAGAAATAATGTGCAAAGGTACAAATATAGTTGGATTCAAGGGCAAGCCGATGTGTAGATTTTAAATAAATTAGAGGATTCTTTGCGGGGCAAAAAGAAAAAAGCAGGTAACACTTTCGTATCATCTGCTTTTCTTTCGAGCCTCTTGTCGGATTCGAACCAACGACCCCGAGATTACAAATCACGTGCTCTGGCCAACTGAGCTAAAGAGGCGGGTGGGTAAGCTTGCTATATCGCGCCGCTACAACCAACTACCTTTGCTGCGATCAAGCCCTGGAGGATTCGAAGGGAGCTGGCCGTATAGGACTTACCCGTTTTCGTTTTGCGGTTGCAAAGGTAGGCATTATTTTGAAATCTGCAATAGCTTGCGGCGATTTTTTTATTTGTTTTTTTAGATTCTCTATTCTATCCCTCTTCACGGCTCCTTATACAGATACTTTGGAGGGGAGGTACGGATTCTTTCCGGCATTACGATGGACAAATATTCCTTTTACTAAAAAGTATTCGTCCGATATGTGTAACCTTATCGTCCGACAGTTGTTGAATTATCGTCCGACAGCTGTCGGACGATAATTCAACAACTGTCGGACGAATACTTCTTAGTATACCGGAATCTAAAGTATAGTAATGCAAAAGATTGCCATTCGAGAAGAAAATAATAGTCGGGGACGAAAAAACTGATAGGCTATTGTGCGCTACCTTGAAAATAAACATTATTTTTGTACAACTAACTATATAGTCATTATACGCATGAACAAACACATATTGTCATTTTACCTTTTTTTCTGCCTTTTTCTTTTTCTCCCTTTGGTCGAAGCAATTGCCGGTTGGAATAGCTTTATCGTCAATTTTGATAAAAGTGTTTATGGCAAGGGGACCCAGACTTGGCAGATAGCACCCTATGATGACAAGTGGGTATATTTCGCCAACAAGAACGGTATGGTGCAATTTGATGGCAATGTCTGGAATGTGTTTCCATTGAACAATGCTTCCGATGTGCGTTCCGTTCTGGCTTCTGCCACCCAAAAAAGAATTTATGTGGGGGGCATCAATGAGTTCGGCTATTATGAACCGGATGCGGACGGTTCTTTGGCCTATCATTGCATGTCCGATACTTTGGAGAGTTCCGTTCGTTTTCTTGGAAACGTGTGGGGCATCCATGAGACTGACAATATCTTGTATTTCCAAGGAGACGGGTGCGTGGTGAAGTACCTGAACGGAAAATATACCGCCATTGAAATGAATGCCAAGATAGACTGTTCCAATATGGTCAATGGTATTCTTTATATCGGTACGGACAGGGGCGTATGGCTTTTGGTTGGAAACACTTTTTTTCCTCTTCAGGGTGCTGATGCGTTGGCTTCCAAACGTATTCGTGGCATTATACCTTATAAGAAAGGTGTTCTGGTGGTGACTGCATACAACGGACTTTACTATTGTGACGGGCGTACGATGGAACCGTTTATCACCGGTGCCGAAGAGTTTATGCGTGAGAATGAAGTCTTTTGCGTGGCCAAAAAGGATGATAAGATTGCCTTGGGAACCATTCATAAAGGATTGGTACTGGTGGATTGCAGCACCATGCAACTAAAATATTTCAATGAGAACAACGGCTTGCGTAACAATACGGTGCTTTCTGTCTCCTTCGATACGACCGGAAACCTCTGGGCCGGTCTGGATAGCGGCATTGACTACGTCTGTCTGAGTTCTCCTTTTACGAATCTCTATTCCTATCCCTATTCCTACGGCACGGGATATACGGCGGCTGTAGAAGGCGGCTATCTTTATTTAGGTACCAATCGGGGTTTGTATTACACCTCTTATCCGGTACAGATGAACGGTGATTTGCCGGATATCCGTCCGATGCCCCAATCCAGCGGACAGGTCTGGAACCTTTGCCGTATAGGTGATGAACTCTTCTGTCTGCACGACCGTGGTATTTTCCTTATCAATGGCACTTCCGTAAAACGCGTGACGGATATTGCCGGCGCCTGGTGTTGCCAACTTGTGGCAGGACGTACGGACCTTATGTATGTCGGGGTATATAACGGTATTTATTTGGTTGGGAAAAAGAATGGAGAATGGCAGGTGGTTGGCAAGATTGAGGGTATGAACGATTCTTGCCGTCTTTTTGAGCAGGAAAGCGATAAGGTGATTTGGGTGTACAATACAGATCATGTTACCCGTGTGGATTTGGATAATGATTTGACAAAAGCTGTCCGTATAAAGGAATATAGCGCGAAGGATGGTTTTCCGGTAGGACGTGATATGTATATAGCGAAGATAGAAGACCGGGTGTATTTTGCCACTCCCCGGGGAATCTATAAGCATAATCCTCATAAAGATGTCATGGAGCCTTGTCCGGATATGAACAACCTTTTGAATGGCACCGCGGCCTATTCGCGTATCTTGGAGTATCACGATAAGTTGATTAGTTTGAGCCCTCACGAAATCTGTATTGCCAATCTGGGTACCTATAAGCGGGGGGCGAATACAAGCATTAACCCTATCCAGCAATCGTTGATAGAGCTGGTTCCCGGTTTTGAGACTATTATTCCTCTTTCGGATTCGCTGATGGTGGTTCCTAATGAAGGAGGGTTTGCCTTGTTCAGTATTCCGGCCATAAGAGAGCGTCAGGATCGTAGCCATTCCTTGTATATAAGGAATATGTATTTGTCTTACCCCAAAGATTCATTGGCGTATACTGCCAACTTTTTAGGAGAGAAGCCGGTTCCGGTGATAGCTTATTCCATGAATTCTGTTCGTTTTGACTATGCTCTTTCTTTCTTTGCGGTAGGAGACGATATCCGCTTTCAGTATCGCTTGAATAAGGGGAGTTGGTCCGACTTTACCACGGTACGTACCAAAGAGTATAGCAACCTGTCGGAAGGCGAATATACGTTTGAAGTCAAGGCGGTCTTTCCTGACGGTACAACATCATTGGATACAATTGCCTTTCGTATACTTCCACCGTGGTATCGCAGTGCTGCCGCATATGTTTGTTATATTGTCTTGGCTTTGTTCGCCTTGTGGTATGTTTATCGTTGGGATGATGTCCGTGTGAAGCGGAAAAAACAGCAGGCGGTGGTCGAAAAGGACAAAGAGTTGCACGATATGGAAAGGGAGTACGAAGAGGAGAAGGCTCGTCAGGAAAAGCAGATTATGCAGTTGGAGAAAGAAAAACTGGAATACGATTTGCAGCATAAGAGTCAGGAAATGGCCAATCTGATGATAAATTTTGTCCGCAAGAATGAAATGCTGACCGAAATCAAGTCGGAGATACTTAAAGTATCCGCACTGCTGAAAGGTGAGGGAGCCCGTGAAGGGAAACAACAACTTATACTTATCAATAATAAAATAGACGGTAATATACAGAGTGATGAAGTCTTGAAGCGTATTGAAGACCAGTTTGACTTGATACATAACAATTTCATGAAACGTCTTCATACCAAGCATCCGGAGCTTTCTCACAACGAACGTATGATGTGCGCTTATTTGAAGATGAACCTTTCCACCAAAGAAATAGCACCTCTGCTGAACATTTCAGTCCGTGGAGTTGAAACAATCCGTTACCGTCTCCGCAAAAAGTTCGCTTTAGAGAGAGAGGATAGTTTGACGGATTATCTAAGCAATAAACTGTAGCCTTTAGATATTAACTTCCTTTAGAAATAGGAAGCGTATGAGAGGGAGGAATGTTAAATTCCTCCCTCTTGTGCTATATAACATATTGTGACGTAATGGTTAAAAGTATATATTATTGATTGATTATTAATGATTTGTTTTCTTATGACGTATTAATAACGTATTCTGAAATTTGATTTGACGTATTAAAGAATGGTTGTTCCTTATTCGTTTTACCTACTTTTATCTATGTTTGCATTGTTCGATTGAGAACAAAAATGAGAAACGTTAATCTTAATTTAGTAAAACTTATGAAAAAGTTATTATCAGTTTTATTTCTGTTAAGCTTTACCTTGGCTTCTGTATATGCCCAAAATATACAGGTAAAAGGTACAGTGGTCAGTGGTACGGACAATGAACCGCTGCCCGGAGTAAATGTGGTAGTTAAAGGTACTACCAATGGTGGAATTACTGACCTGGATGGCAATTTCACATTGTCGGCTCCTGCCGATGCAACGCTTTCCTTTACTTATATAGGATTTAAGCCACAAGAAGTGGCTATAAATGGAAGAACTTCTCTTAAAGTAGCATTGATAGAGGATGCAGAGGCGTTGGACGAAGTGGTGGTTGTAGGTTACGGTGTTCAGAAAAAAAGTGTAGTGACAGCGGCTATCAGCAAAGTAAATGCGGATGAATTGAACCTGATGAAGCCTTCCCGTGTGGAAGATGCTTTGAAAGGTAAAGTTTCCGGCGTACAGATTACACAGTCTTCCGGTCAGCCTAATTCTGATTCTAAGGTTCGTATTCGTGGTATCGGTTCTGTAAATGGTTCCGACCCCTTGTACATTGTCGATGGTATGCCGGTGGGCGGTGGTATCAACTATTTGAACCCGACGGATATTGCTTCTATTGAAATCCTGAAAGATGCTGCTTCGGCTGCTATTTATGGTGCCCGTGCAGCCAACGGTGTGGTTTTGGTGACTACCAAGGCGGGCAGCAAGGGAAAAACGACTGTAAACTATGATTTCAGTTATGGTTGGCAGAATCCTTGGAAGAAGAAAGCTGTTTTGAATGCCAAGGAATATATGACAATCATGAATGAAATGCAGATTAATGATGGCAATGCTCCTCGTTATTCTGCAGAAGAAATTGCCAATAATACGATTGATACAGACTGGCAGGATGAAGTCTTTAATTATGATGCACCAGTTCAGCAACATCAGTTGAGCATTAATGGCGGTAATGATAAAATGACTTATTTCCTTTCTTTGGGCTATTTCAATCAGGAAGGTATCGTTGGTGGTAATTATGGACGTTCCAATTATGAACGTTTGTCTGTTCGTAGTAATTCTACTTATAAAGTGTTTGAAGTAGAGAATCGAAAGTTCTTGAATGCAGTCACGGTAGGAGTAAACTTGGGCTATACTCGTGATCATTCTACCGGTATTGAAACAAACTCTGAGTATGGTTCTATTCTTGGTAGTGCTATTGCGTTCTCACCGTTGGTTCCGGTGTATGCTTCTGAACAAGAAGGTGCCGCAATCCTGGCCGAGCATCCTAATGCTATCGTAAAGGATGGTAAAGTGCTTTCTTTGCCTCCTTCCGGTTTCCAGGAATTGACAAATCCGGTGGCACAGCTGAACAGACCGACATTGGGACGTAACAATTCCGATAAAATTGTAGGTACGTTCTATGCTGAATTGAATATCTTGCCTGGTTTGAAGTTCCGTTCCAGTTATGGTGTGGACTTGGCTTTCTGGGGATATGATGGCTATGGTTATGCTGATTATCTGGGTACAATGACACATACGGATGCCAGCTGGGTTCAAAGCGAGATGAATCGCGGTATGCGTTGGCAAACTGAAAATTATTTCTCTTATAACCAGACTTTTGCAGAAAGGCATAATCTTTCTGTAGTGTTGGGGCAATCGGCAGCTCGTTATCGTTCACGCAATATTGGCGGTAAGGACTTCGATTTGTTTGACTTGAATCCTATTCATGCCAATTTTGGCTCTGCTACAGCTGCCGAGACAGAATCTGTTTTGTGGGGTGGAATCGGTGATGCAACCCATACTTCCATTGCTTCCTATTTCGGTCGTCTCGACTATAACTTTGCAGAACGTTACATGGTGCAGTTCACGGTTCGCCGCGATGGCTCTTCACATTTTGGTGCCAATAATAAGTGGGGCGTATTCCCTTCGTTCTCTTTGGGTTGGAATGTCTGGAATGAACCTTATCTGGAAAAAATCAAACCGAGCTGGTTTGACGTATTAAAATTCCGTTTCTCATGGGGACAGAATGGTAACGAGTCTATCGGAGATTTCCGTTATCTTGCCTTGATGAATGGTGGTCAGAATTATTACTTTGGCGGCAGTTACAAGCCCAACCTGAATGATTATACAAAACCTGGTGAAAATGGTGGCTCCATGATTTACGGTACTTCTCCCGCAGCAGCCGCCAATCCTGATATTAAGTGGGAAACTTCCACTCAAACTGACCTTGGTGTGGATATGCGTTTCTTTAACCAACGTTTGAGTTTCACATTTGACTATTATTATAAGAAGACAACAGATATGCTGGCCGAAATGCCTGTGCCTACTTATATCGGACAAAGCAAACCTTGGGGTAATCTCGGTTCTATGGAAAACTGGGGACTTGAGTTTGAACTTGGCTGGAAAGATAGCATTGAAGATTTCTCTTATTGGTTCAACACCAACTGGTCTTATTCCCAAAACAAACTCTTGGACTTGGGCAACGCTTCCGGTGAACAGAATTATGAAAGCGCAGGTGCTTCCGGTGTAGGTGACTATGTACATGCCAAGAATGGCGAGGTCTGGCCTTATTTTTATGGACGTAAGACTAACGGCATCTTCCAGAATTGGGATGAAGTGAACAATTACGTAAATGAGAAGGGTGAACTTTTGCAACCCAATGCTCAACCGGGCGATGTTCGTTTTGTAGATGTTACTAGTGATGGTGTAATCAATGACCAAGACCGTACCAAAATTGGTAAGGGTATGCCCGACTGGACTTTCGGTTTCTCTCTTGGTGCCGAGTGGAAAGGCTTCGATTTGAGTTTGTCTTTCCAAGGTACATTGGGCAACGACGTGTTTGACTTTGCGCAACGCGGTGACATCCCGGCCATGAACCGTCCTTCTTGGATTTTGGATCGTTGGGTAGGTGAAGGTACTTCTAACCGTATTCCTCGTATGACTTCTGCCAACCCCAACGGTAACTGGACTTCTTCAGACCTTTACATTCACGATGGTTCTTACCTTCGCTTGAAGAATGCACAGCTTGGTTATACACTGCCGGCCACTCTTACTCGCAAGATTTCCATTCAACGTTTGCGTTTCTATGTAGGTGCAGAGAATCTGATAACCATTACTGGTTACGAAGGATTTGATCCGGAACTGGCGTCCGGTGGTTATACGACATTGGGTGTTGATAAGGGTATCTATCCGCAATCCCGTACCATTACTCTGGGTGCTAACATCACATTCTAAACTTTAAAATCAATCAGACAATGAATAAATTTAAATTTTATACAGTGGCAGCCGTTTTGGCATCAAGCATGGCTTTGTCCTCTTGCGGCGATAGTTTCTTGAATTCGGACCCTGCTTCAAAAGGTGCTGCTGGAGCAGCGGGCGACCCCATGAATATTAACTCCGGTTTGGCTGCAGCCTACCAGATTCTTTTACTTGATTCGTATGCAGGTGGTTCTTATGAGTCTTCTGTTTATATCGGTGACATCCAGAGTGATGACTTGTGGAAAGGTGGTGGTGATGCTCAAGATGGCATGGCTGGCATGAACTTGAATGTGGCAATGTTTTCCACGACAGGAAATAGTACGCTGAATGGGACTTGGAATATCTATACTTCCGGGATTACGCGCGTAAATAGTGCATTGGGGCTTTGTGCCACCGCTGTAACCGCCAATCCGGCAGAGCTGAAACTCATTGCACAGTATCGTGGTGAAGGGCATTTCTTGCGTGCTTATTTCCTTTATATGTTGTGGAGAAGTTTTGGATCAGTTCCATTTCAAGAAACATTGTATGAGCCTCCTTACGTTGGACCACAGTTGAGTCCGGATGAGATATATGCCCAGATTATCAAGGATGTCGATGCTTCTATAGCCAGCTTTAAGGATGCTAAGTCGAAGTATTCTACCAATGATGGTGTGAACAACGGACGCGCAAGCCTTGCTGCTGCTCTGATGCTGAAAGCACGTACAGTAATGTATCAGAAAGATAAGGCTAAATATACGGAAGCTGCTGAAGGGTTGGCTGAGATTATTGCCAGTGGAGAGTTTGTATTGACTCCTAAATTTGCTGATATTTGGGTGGATGAAGGTGAATTCAACAAGGAGTCCATTTTTGAGGCAAACCATATTGGTGAAGGAAAAACTTGGGGAAATTCATGGGCTACAGGTGGTACTAATCTTCCCGCATACGTTTCACCGAGTACCTTAAGCGATCCTACCAATACTTATGAAGACGGTTGGGGATTCGGCCCGGTACGTACGGAAGCTTATCAGATGTTTGCCGAAGGCGATACTCGTCGTGACGTTTCTATTCGCGATTATCGTGGCAACGGTACAGGTGGCAACATCGGCGACAAAGTGGAAATCGCATCCGGTGGTACTTATGTTATCCGTTTTCAGGATACGGGTTTCTGGTTAGGTAAATATGCAGCTCGCAAAGGCTACCACAAGCCAACGGGCGACATAGCCTTGAACTACTGCAACAACGTGCGTATTTTCCGTTATGCGGAAACTTTGCTGGCATACGCTGAACTGGTTGGTGTGGAAGGTGTTGCTGAACAGAAAGGTATTTCTGCGCAACAGTGCTTGGATATGGTTCGCGATCGTGCTTTTGGAGATGATAGCCATCGTGTTGCTCTCAGCAGACAGAGCATAATCGACGAAAACCATTATGAATTTGTGGGTGAAGGACATCGTTACTACGATGTGATTCGTTGGGGTATCACAGACGTGTTGACTGTAGCTAATGTGCCGGGGGTAAATGCACCGCGTACTTGGCAGGCTCACAATAAATATGTGGCTATTCCTCAGGGCGATATTGACGCAACTAAGGGTACTGAGTTTGAACTGAAACAAAATGATGGTTATTAATTAAGTAAGAAAATAGTATGAAAAAGAATTTATTATATGGCTTTTTTGCATTGAGCATGGCTATTGTCGGGTTGGCTTCTTGTGACCCCGTTGACAGTGATGACCATTCTTTGGGTGCAGAACCGCAAGAAAATCAGTTGGCATTTTCTGCTACTCCCACCGCTGGCAAAGCAAACATTGTAGAGTTTAAAAACGAATCAACAGTTGAAGGTGTCGTTTTGTGGGATTTAGGTAATGGAGGCACGGCAAAAGGGGAAAGTGTGAAAGCACAATATCCTTTCAAGGGTGAGTATACTGTGGCTATGACTCTGTATACAACCGGTGGCTCAGCTACTATCAGCAAGGTAATTTCTATTGCAGATGATGATATGGCTTTGCTCGACACCCCTATGTATAATGCTTTGACTGGTGGTGCTGCGAATCTTGGAGGAAAAACATGGGTGTTTGACCAATATCACGATGGACATTTTGGTGTGGGACCAGCGAAAGGTGGTGGAGATTATGACGGTACTCCCAAATGGTGGTCTTGTCCTGCCAATGGAAAACTGGAAAGTAGTCTTTACACACAAGAGTTTACATTTGTGCAAGTAGGTGTCAAGATGATATGGAAAAACAATGGCAAAATCTATACGAACGAAGCGGGTAAGAATGACTTGGGTGGGGCTGCCACCGTTCCGGGTGCCGGTGACTTTGATGTAGAATATACTCCTAAAGAAAGCTATACTTATACTTTGGACGAAATCAACAATACGTTGACATTGAGTGACGGTGCATTTATGGGACATTATACCGGTTCGTCTACTTATTTTATTCGTAGTCTGACGGAAGATGAACTTTATTTGGAAGTTGTGAGCAATGTCGAATCTGGTAATGGCTGGTGGTATCGTTTTGTTCCTAAAGAAAAAAATGTGAAGCCGGAAGTAGCTGTGAAGGCAGTGAAGTTGAGCGAAGACTTTGAAGCAGATAAACTGTCCGTTGATTTTGCCCGTGAAGATATGGGCGAATTGGATTTTATCTATTCGAATCCGGCACCTGTTCCGGTAAATACTTCAAAAAAGGTTTATCTGTATGAAAAGAGTATCGGTTTCTATTCCAATATCTCATATACGGCACCTGATTATAAGTTTGATTTGACAAAGGCAAACAAAGTTCGTATGAAAGTTTTTGTGCCTTCGTACAATGATTATACGACAGTTGCCGATGTAGCCGGTGATTGGATTGCTGTCAACCAGTTGCAGAAACAAGTTGCTGTCAAATTGCAGAACAGTGCTGCCGGTGGAAGTGCATGGGAGACTCAAACTGAAATAGTAAAAACAAATCTGACTACAGATCAATGGATTGAACTTGAATTTGATTTCAGTGAAGTGAAAGATCGTAAGGATTACGATAAGATTGTAATTCAGTTTGGTGCAGAAGGACATGCTGCTCCGGGTATCTTCTTTTTTGATGATTTCTATTTTGGAGAATAATACTGGTTTCTGAATGATAGTAGAGGCGGTTACCCTCTGGGCAACCGCCTTTTTAATCCTTTTTATCGATGAAAACAATGATTGGCCTTTGGATAGTGACCTTGATACCATTGATGGGATGTGGTAGTGATGGGCAGGCTGCAAATAATCCCCTCGTAGATAATATAATAGAAGTATCTCCTGCTGATTTGCAGTTTGCTGCTGCCGGAGAAGAAAAAACGATAAGAATAAAGGCTGCTGCTGCATGGGCGTTGAAAGATGATGGGCAGACATGGTATTCATTATCGGCAAATTCCGGATATGTCGGCGAATCCGTAGTGAAGATAACTGCTTTGAAAAATAGCGAAGAAAAGGAACGTTCGGCTATCCTTTCTTTTACTTCTGGAACAAATTATAAGCAAGAGTATCTGTTGAAACAAAGCAAAGGTGCAATAGAAAACTATGTTCCTGAAGGGTATTCATTGGTATGGCAGGATGAATTCAATGAAGGCACTACACTGGGTGACGACTGGACTCACGAAGTCCAGAAATCCGGTTGGGTGAACAATGAACTGCAGAACTACGTGAACGGAGAGGTATACGGAAAGCGTGTGACGGAACTTGCTGACGGTAAGCTGAACATCAACTGCTTCAAAGGCAGCGACGGTAAGATTTATTCCGGTCGTGTGTATGCCAAGGTGAATACCGGTTGGAAGTATGGTTATTTTGAGGCGCGTATTCTCTTGCCGAAAGGCAAAGGTACTTGGCCTGCTTTCTGGATGATGCCGGTAGGGAACGACTGGAATACCAACCCTTGGCCCATGTGTGGCGAGATAGACATCATGGAGGAAGTGGGCGTAGTACCCAACGAAGTCTCTTCGTCTATCCATACGCAAGACTATAATCATACTAAAGGTACGCAGAAGACACACGCCATGACCATAGACCGGGCAGAAGGAGAATATCATGTCTACGCCTTGGAGTGGACGGAAGATGCCATCACTACCTACGTGGATGGCAAGGTACAGTTGGCGGTCACCAAGCAACAACTGGGTTCCGGGCATAATCAGTGGCCGTTCCATTATGCTTTCTATCCCATTCTGAACCTGGCATGGGGAGGTGACTGGGGTGGAATGAACGGTGTGGACGAGTCTGCCCTGCCGGTGACGATGAAGGTGGACTATGTACGCGTGTTTCAGAAAAAATGAAATTATTTAATTAATAGAATTAGAATATGAAGAGTAAATACCTTTTTTTGATATTAATAGTTTTATCTTTTTTCTTTTCTTGTAGTCAAGAGGATGAGCTGGTAATACCAGAGAAACCTTTTGAAAATTCTGCGCTGGAATTGGAACAAGCTAAATTGGCTATTTATGCTATGGGGTTTGATTCTGCCTTTGTGACAGAATGGGATAATTATTATATCGTTGAGGAAGACATATTGATATGTAAAGATAGTCTCAATATTGTTTCAACGAGACAATATAGAACTAATAATTACGTAGACAATTTACAGTCGCTAACAATAGGCGTTGATAATACAATTGCTCAAAGCACAAATTGGAGGGAAGCTGTAAAGGAAGTTGTTAGGCTATATAATGATTATACTGGTCTTACTATCAGCTATAGTGAATATAATCCAGATGTGAAGATTACTAAAAAGAACATTTCAGGAACGGATGTATGTGCAATGGGCGTTTTTCCTTCATCTTCAAAAAAGCCTGGAAAAGAAATCTTTATTAATAGTAGTTTTTATACTAATATAGATACTTATTTGACTTTGAAGCAAAAGATATTCTTATTGATGCATGAATTAGGGCATAATCTTGGATTGCGGCACACAGATTGCTTTATGAAGGGTGAAGGAAATGGTTCTTATGGAATGGTTAAGATTCCTAATACTCCTGAGATAGATCAAGTCTCTTATATGAATTCAAATACTTGTGGCTTAAACTGGAATGGTATGCCCTTTTATGATGCGGTTGCCTTGAAGGAACTATGGCCTATTAGGTGTACTCTTTCATTCTATGGTAATAAAAATTCTGCATCTTTCTATAAAGGGGATAGCGTGCAATTGTCTTGGTATCATATACCTGATGTGATTCCAGATAGTAAACAATTTGGGGGCTGGTACTATGACTACGGATTGACGGATGAATGTAGGTATGGAACGTATATAAAGGATGATACAATGCTATATCCTAAATGGCGTAGCGGTAATGGCTATGTAAGTGTAACTGAATTTTCTTCAGATCATCCAAATGGTAATCAATACATGACAATAGAGCAGAATACGATTGTAACAGTGACTTGTACTGTTAAAAGAGCATTTAATGAGTGGATTGATATATACAGACATCCAAAGGAAACAGGAGGTGTTATTACATCCTATGGTCATTGGCCATTTGTTACTGTTCAATTTTGGATGGAAGAATATATGGTAGGGCCTTTGACTACTGATGTAGTTACTCATACTTGGAAAGTCTTTCTACCAGCAGGAACGTATATTTATGATGCTTATTTTTCCAAAAGTTTAGGAACTCAGAATGATGGACCGTATGAAAAGCATGGAACAACACGAGTTGATATATCATATTATAATTAAAAACATGTGAAGTAAGAATGCTGAAATTTATTATTGCTTATTTATTATTGCTTTCCTTTACATCTTGTACCCGAGTGCAGAACGGAAAAGGTGATGCCGCCATCGAGCAGAAAATAGAAGCTCTGTTGTCCCGTATGACACTGGAAGAAAAGATTGGGCAGATGAACCAGATTTCTTCTTATGGCAATATAGAGGACATGAGCGGACTGATAAAGAAAGGTGAGGTCGGGTCTATTCTGAATGAGGTGGACCCGGTGCGCGTCAATGCCTTGCAGCGCGTGGCTATGGAGGAGTCCCGCTTGGGCATTCCCTTGCTGATGGCGCGTGATGTCATTCATGGCTTCAAGACCATATTCCCTATCCCTCTGGGGCAGGCGGCCTCTTTTAATCCTCAGGTGGCCGAGGACGGTGCACGGGTGGCGGCTGTCGAAGCTTCTGCTGTGGGTATTCGCTGGACATTCGCACCGATGATAGATGTGGCGCGCGATCCCCGTTGGGGTCGTATGGCCGAGGGATGTGGAGAAGATACATACCTCACTTCGGTGATGGGGGCTGCCATGGTAAAAGGCTTTCAGGGGGATTCTTTGAATAATCCGACCTCTATTGCAGCATGTCCCAAACATTTTGTAGGGTATGGGGCGGCAGAAGGAGGACGCGACTATAACTCAACTTTTATTCCGGAGCGTCGCCTGCGCAATGTCTATCTTCCTCCATTCGAGGCTGCTGCCAAGGCTGGGGCGGCCACTTTCATGACTTCGTTCAATGACAATGACGGAGTGCCGTCTACCGGGAACACTTTTATTCTGAAAGACGTGCTTCGCGGTGAATGGGGATTTGATGGAGTGGTGGTTTCAGACTGGGCTTCGGTAGCCGAAATGATAGCGCATGGCTTTGCGCCCGATTCCAAAGAGGCAGCGATGAAAGCAGTGAATGCCGGTGTGGATATGGAGATGGTCAGCTATACGTTTGTCAAGGAACTGCCGGAGTTGATAAAAGAAGGAAAAGTCAAGGAATCTGCCATAGATGATGCAGTGCGGAATATTCTGCGCATCAAGTACCGCTTGGGGTTGTTTGATAACCCTTATGTAGATGAGAAACGTATAGAGGAACTTTATGCTCCTGCTCATCTGGAGGCTGCCAAGCAAGCTGCTGTGGAATCGGCCATCTTGCTGAAGAACGAAAAGGAGACATTGCCTCTGCAATCTTCGGTAAAGACAGTTGCCGTGGTAGGCCCGATGGCGAATGCGCCATACGACCAATTGGGTACCTGGGTATTTGATGGCGACAAGACAAAGACTGTGACACCGCTGACTGCCATCAAGGAATTGGTGGGAGACAAAGTACAAGTGATATACGAACCGGGCCTGACTTATAGCCGTGACAAGAATATGGCCGGCGTGGCCAAAGCTGCCGCCGCCGCAGTACGTGCTGATGTCATTCTGGCATTTGTGGGTGAGGAAGCCATTCTTTCCGGAGAGGCGCATTGCCTGGCCGACCTGAACTTGCAGGGTGCACAAAGCGAGCTGGTTGCAGCTTTGGCAAAAACGGGCAAACCGGTGGTTACCGTTGTAATGGCAGGACGTCCGCTGACTATAGGAAAAGAAGTCGAACTCTCGTCTGCCGTGCTTTATTCGTTCCATCCCGGAACGATGGGAGGACCGGCATTGGCCGACCTGCTGTGGGGCAAGGCAGTGCCAAGCGGCAAGACTCCGGTGACTTTCCCGAAGATGGTAGGACAAATACCGGTTTATTATGCTCATAACAATTCCGGACGTCCGGCTACGCGGAATGAGGTTTTGCTGAATGACATTCCGTTGGAAGCGGGGCAGACTTCGTTGGGATGTACTTCTTTCTATATGGATGCAGGTTTCGATCCGCTGTATCCGTTTGGCTACGGTCTGTCGTATACGACGTTCAAATATGATAATGTGAAACTCTCGTCTGCCAATCTGAAGAAGGAAGATGTGCTGACTGTGACTTTCGACCTTGAGAATACCGGAAAGTATGAAGGTACCGAGGTAGCCCAGCTTTACGTGCAGGACAAGTTTGCTTCGGTGACCCGTCCGGTGAAAGAGCTGAAACGCTTTGCTCGCGTCACATTGAAGCCGGGTGAGAAGAAAAATGTATCGTTTGAACTTCCGATAAGTGAACTTGCTTTCTGGAATATAGATATGGTGAAGACGGTGGAAGCCGGAGACTTTGCTCTTTGGGTGGCACCGGATAGCCAAAGTGGAGAAGAAGTTTTCTTTAAGGTAGTAGATTGATTGTTGATTTAAGGTTAAAAAGAGAAGGGGCGGACCGTGACGGTTCGCCCCTTCTGCTTTCTTCTTTATAAGCCCCGCCTTCCGGCAAATAACTCATCACTTATTACTTATAACTTATAACTTTCTTATATCCATACACCGCATTGCTTCCCAGTTCTTCTTCGATGCGAAGCAGTTGGTTGTACTTTGCCATACGGTCTGAGCGGCTCAGCGAACCGGTCTTGATTTGTCCGCTGTTGGTAGCTACGGCTATGTCTGCGATAGTCGCATCTTCCGTTTCACCGGAACGATGGGAAGTTACGGTAGTATATCCGTGGCGGTGTGCCATTTCGATGGCATTCAGTGTTTCGGTCAGCGAACCTATCTGGTTTACTTTAATCAATATGGAGTTGGCACAGCCTTTTTCGATGCCCATTGCAAGGAAGTCCACATTGGTGACGAACAAATCGTCTCCTACCAACTGGCAACGGTTGCCGATACGGTCGGTCAGTTTTTTCCAGCCGTCCCAGTCGTTCTCGCTCATGCCGTCTTCGATAGAGTCGATGGGATACTTGTTGATTAACTCTTCCAGATAGTCAATCTGTTCGTCGGCAGTACGTTTCTTGCCTTTTTCACCTTCGAATTTGGTATAATCGTAGATGCCATCATGGTAGAACTCGGAAGAAGCGCAGTCCATGGCAATCATTACATCTTTGCCCGGTTCGTATCCGGCAGCCTTGATGGCGGCAATGATGGAGTTCAAGGCATCTTCTGTACCCTCCAGATTAGGAGCAAAACCTCCTTCATCGCCTACTGCTGTGCTGAGGCCACGGTCTTTCAGGACTTTCTTCAGTGCGTGGAACACTTCGGCACCCATACGCAAACCTTCGCGGAAGGAAGTGGCACCTACGGGGCGTATCATGAATTCCTGGAAAGCAATGGGAGCGTCACTATGCGAACCGCCGTTGATGATGTTCATCATCGGTACAGGCATCACATAGGTATTTGTACCACCGATATATCGGTAGAGTGGGATGTCAAGGTAAGCGGCGGCAGCCTTGGCTACAGCAAGAGATACGCCGAGGATGGCATTGGCACCCAGATTGGCTTTCGTTTTGGTTCCGTCCAGTGCAAGCATGGCATGGTCGATACCCATCTGGTTGAGGGCGGACATACCGATGAGCTTGGGAGCAATGATATTATTGATATTGTCCACGGCTTTCAGGACACCTTTGCCTCCGTAACGTTTTTTGTCACCGTCACGCAGTTCCAATGCTTCGTGTTCTCCCGTGGATGCTCCTGACGGGACAGATGCACGGCCTATGAAGCCGGATTCCAAGGTTACGTCTACTTCTACAGTTGGGTTACCTCTTGAATCGAGGATTTCACGTCCGATAATCTTCTCTATTTTCATATTCAGTCAATTTTAATTATAAACTATCTTACTAACAAATGAAAACAAGGAATTGTTTTTCGTTTTTAATCCTTTATTGTAATGCCTAAAAGAGTAGTCAACTCCATGGCTTGGGAAGTATTGACGATGGCTCCCCGTATGTCGGGCAGGTTGAGGCGTATACCTCCTATGTGCGAGTCGCTCAAGTCGATTCCTCTTAGAGGGGTGTGTGAAAACTCGGATTCTACCAGCTCACAGTTTTCAAAGGCGATGGAGGCAAGTTTGCAGTCGTTGACGTCGCTGTTGCGCAAGTCACAAGAGGTGAAGCGGGCTTGATTGATTTTACTCATGGAAAGATTGAGGTATCTGGCATTGCAGTCCTTCATTGTCAGATGGTTCAATATTGTTTCCGGCAGATTGGTTCCCACCAGTTTGCAGGATATGAATTCCACTCTGAACAGAGAACTTTCGGCAAATGAGATGTTGGAAAGGTCGCAATGTTCAAAACGTACATCAGTGAAATGGCAGGATTTCAGTTTGCAGGCGCTGAATTGGATATGACTGAAAGTACAGTTGGTGATGCTTTTGTAGGAATACTCCATGTGTTCCTCTGTCCGTTTACCGAAGTGAAGGTCTCTGACAGTTTCTTCCGTATTCAGCCATTCTTCCAATGATTTGGAACTTTCACTTTGTCCCTCTAAGGTAGGAGGGATGATGCGTACGGGAGGCATGACAAAAGGCTTGCTGGGTTTCATAGGGGTGTTTGGGTTATATACAGCGTCCGAAGGCGCCGCCGGCGAAGGCTGCCAGGACTCCTAATGTGATACTTAATAAGGTATATAAGGCAAACATTCCGTAGAATTCTTGCTTTATCAGAATCAGTCCGTCATTGCTGAAAGTGGAGAAGGTGGTGAATCCTCCGCACAGACCGGTAGTCAGCAACAGCCGTACCTCAGTAGAAAGGTTGAAACGGGCGGATAAGGTATAGAATAGCCCGATGAGGAAACTTCCGAGGATATTGACTGTGAATGTAGCCCATGGGAAAGAGTAGGGGACTATGCGCTCGTGGAGCATCATCTGCACGCAGTAGCGCAGTACGCTGCCGGTACCGCCGCCAAGGAATATAGCTATCAGTAATCTAGTCATAGGTTTTCTGGGGTTGGTTTTGGCTGCAAAGGTAGTGAAGACAAAGGAATTTCAGTAAATCATAGCCCGAAATTTCATAAAGCGATTCTGTACTGGGGGAAGTAGTTATTGGTGGGATGTATATAATTTTGATATTTGATATGAGTGATTGCCAATCTTGGTTCCGGATAGTTCGTGATGGGGCAGAAGCGATTTACTAAATCTTGGAGGAAGATTTAGTAAATCGTTGCCGGAGATTTAGTAAAATGTCCGGGAGATTTTAGTAAACGAGTAGAAGGGGCTTTGGAAGGATGACTGGTTTGTCTGTATTTTTGGATACGGTAATAACTAGTGAAACTTGAGCCACTCTTGAAATTGAGGTCTTAACCGTTCAAATGCCATATTGTAGAGACCTCTCTAGAACCTTGTCTTGATAATCAGCGATTTATTTTCATTGGCTGTAGAGATTGTATCCATTCCTTCTCATTCTCTTCCTGCCTTTCTTTCTTCACTCGTAGAGAAGGGTTGTTCTTAATTTGTTGTTTTTTAGAGTTTTAACGAAATTGGTTGTAGATGTCATTTCCTTGTATTCCCGTCATTCACACCCTAACTTTGCAACATCGAATTCAAGAGAATGAAAGTTTATCGTTGAGGCCTCACGATGGATCTCCACTTCTTGAAAGAGAGGAAAAGGCTTCGGCCTATTTATTACATTATTATATTAACTTTCTAAAACATTAAAAATTATGGGACTTCAGTATGTAGTGGCAAAGAGAATCTTTGGTTTTGACAAGGACAAAAATGTAAAGTATGTAGCTAAATCCGTAGGAGCGGGTGAATTGGATTTTGATAAGTTGTGTGCCAAAGTGAGCCGTATTCTTGGTATTCACAGAAAGACGGTGGACTTAGTGGCTACAGGACTGGTGGACATCATGTCGGAAGAAATAGACGATGGAAAGACTGTTCGTTTAGGTGATTTCGGATTGTTCCGCCCTTCTTTTGTAGGGAAGAGTGCTGATACGGAGGCTGGCGTTTCGGCCAGTAACATTGTCCGTAAACGTATTCTGTTTTTTCCGGGGAAAGCTTTTAGTCAAATGTTGGGCAATATGAGCGTCACCAAGATGGTGGTTCCCGATACGGACTATACGGATGGAAGTAGCAATGGTGGAGGGGATAACTCCAATCCTTCGGGAGGCAATGACGGGGACCAAGGTGAAAATCCTTTGGGATAATTCCAGTGCACGATTAAAGTTGTAAAAATATGGAGGGCGAAGTTTTCGTAGCGATACTTCTCCTTCTATTTTGTTTGTAGGCAGGATATTGTTCAAGGGAAGTTGGTTTTCATGCAAACGTTTGCCGACAAATCATCTATCATTTTAGTTTAATTGCGTCAGAGTGTATTTCTTTCCTGCCTATATTTGCATCTGGAACATAATTTTATAAATATAGCATGAGAAACATGAAAGCAATCTGTACAAAATTAGCCTGCTTCCTGCTCGTTTTGTTGGTGAGCGGCGTAGCAATGGCAGAGAGTATTACCTCTCCCAACGGACAACTTCAATTGAATTTTTCGGTAAATGCGCAAGGCGAACCCGTTTACGAACTTTCTTACAAAGGAAAGCCGGTGATTAACCCTTCCAAATTAGGACTCGAACTGAAGAACGACCCCGGTCTGATGAATGGCTTCACGATGGAGGATGCAAAGACTTCCACTTTCGACGAGACTTGGGAACCGGTATGGGGTGAAGTAAAGCAAATCCGTAACCACTATAATGAGCTGGCTGTGACGCTCAACCAAAAGGCGCAGGATAGGAACATCATTATCCGCTTCCGTTTGTTCGACGATGGTATGGGCTTCCGCTATGAATTCCCTTTACAGAAGAACCTGAACTATTTCGTGATTAAAGAGGAGCGTACTCAGTTTGCCATGACTGGCGACCACACTGCCTTCTGGATTCCGGGCGACTACGATACGCAGGAATATGACTACACAGAATCCAAACTTTCTGAAATCCGCGGGCTGATGAAAGGGGCCATTACGCCTAACTCTTCGCAAACCCCGTTTTCGCCCACCGGTGTTCAGACTTCTTTGCAGATGAAGACTGCTGATGGTTTGTACATCAACTTGCACGAGGCTGCTTTGGTGGATTACTCTTGCATGCACTTGAATCTGGATGATAAGAATTTTGTTTTTGAATCTTGGCTTACTCCCGATGCAGTAGGCGATAAAGGTTATCTGCAAGCTCCCTGCACGTCACCGTGGCGTACGGTTATCGTAAGCGACGATGCTCGTGACATCCTTGCCTCTAAAATCACGCTGAACTTGAACGAACCTTGTGCTTACGAGGACGTTTCCTGGATTAAGCCCGTGAAATACGTAGGTGTATGGTGGGAAATGATTGCAGGTAAGAGCACCTGGGCATATACAGACGACCTTCCCTCCATCAAACTGGGTGAAGTGGACTACTCCAAAATGAAGCCCAACGGCCGTCACGGTGCCACTAACGAAAATGTAAAAAAGTACATCGACTTCGCAGCCGAGCACGGTCTGGACCAAGTATTGGTAGAAGGCTGGAATGAAGGCTGGGAAGACTGGTTTGGCAAATCCAAGGATTATGTATTCGATTTTGTGACCCCTTATCCCGATTTCGACGTGAAGATGCTGAATGAATATGCCAAGAGCAAAGGCGTGAAGCTGATGATGCATCATGAGACATCCGGTTCGGTGCGCAACTACGAACGTCACATGGACAAGGCCTATCAGTTTATGGTGGATAATGGCTACAATGCCGTGAAGAGCGGATATGTAGGTAATATGATTCCCCGTGGTGAACATCATTATGGGCAATGGCTGAACAACCACTACCTCTATGCCGTGAAGAAGGCAGCCGACTACAAAATTTGTGTAAATGCGCACGAAGCTGTACGCCCTACCGGTTTGTGCCGTACTTATCCTAACTTGATTGGCAACGAATCTGCACGAGGAACTGAATATGAGGCATTCGGCGGTAGCAAACCGTTCCATACCACATTGCTTCCATTCAACCGCTTGATTGGCGGTCCGATGGATTATACACCGGGTATCTTCGATACCAAACTTGACTTTATGGGCGATTTGCCCCACGGACAAGTGCAGACTACACTTGCCAAGCAACTCGCTCTGTATGTAACTTTATACAGCCCGTTGCAGATGGCTGCCGACTTGGTTGAGAACTACGAAAAGCACATGGATGCTTTCCAATTCATCAAGGATGTGGCAGTAGACTGGGACGACAGCAAGTACATTGAAGCAGAACCGGGTGATTACATTACCGTGGCCCGTAAGGCAAAAGGAACCGGCAACTGGTTTGTTGGAGGTATTACAGACGAGAATGCACGTACAGCCAACTTTACGCTCGACTTCCTTGAACCGGGCAAGCAATACGTAGCCACTCTCTATGCCGACGGTAAAGATGCTGATTACAAGGAGAACCCTACTTCTTATCAGATAAAGAAGGGTATCGTAACCAGCAAGACCAAAATGTCCGTGAAGGAAGCGCGTAGCGGTGGTTTTGCATTGAGCTTGATTGAAGCGACTCCGGCTGACAAGAAAGCTGTGAAGAAGTGGAGATAATTTAGGGTAGAAAGAGTTTTTATTAGGCATTAGTGAGGCCCCGCAGAAGTCCAATCTTTGCGGGGCTTTTTTTGTGTTAGGGTAAGCTCATTCTTATACCGTAAAAATAGCATCAAGACCCGAGTTTTTGGTAAGTCCGTTCTTTGGGGAAACCTTTATTTTTGCACTCAGATAACAGATTGCATAATCATTAAAAATCAGAGATATGAATACGGATAAGAAAATCAGTCGTCGGGAGGCTTTAAAGCGTATGGGATTTGCCGTGATGAGCGGTGCTATCGCATCTTCCGGCCTACTCTCGTTGGCATCCTGCGAAACAAAAAGGAGTAAGCGTATCATCTTTTATTTTACCGGAACGGGTAACAGTCTTTACATCGCCCGTCAGTTGGCTGGAGAGAACGCAGAATTGTTGAGTATCCCTCAGATGGTGAAACGGGGGAAGTATGAATTTGAGGCAGATGAAATCGGCATCGTTTATCCCATCTACGGTCATATGCCTCCCTATATGGTACGGCAGTTCATTCAGAAAGCAAAACTGAAGGCAGAATACAAGTTTGCTGTCCTCACCTATGGTGCAAGGAAGTGCGATGCGGTAGAGATTTGGGACCGTATATCCCGTAAAGCCGACAATGCGTTCGACTATATCAGCACTATCATCATGGTGGATAACTGGCTACCCAACTTCGACATGAACGAGCAACTCAAGATAGACAAGCACATCCCCGAGAACTTGCAGAAGATAACGGCAGATATCAACAGTCGGCAGCATTGGCACGAACCGGTGACGGAGGAGGAACGGCAACAGCACCAAGGTTTTATGCAGCGGAGTGGACTCAACCCCGAGGTGGGCTTCCTGATAAAAAGCGAGAAGTTCTTTACCGTGACCGATGTTTGTATTGACTGTGGCATCTGTACCTACGTTTGTCCGCGCGGCAACTATGAGTTGACGTCGAGAGGAGTGAAGACGTCCGGTGACTGCGAGTTCTGTTTTGCCTGCATACAGAATTGTCCGCAGAAGGCTATTCAGTTCATAAAGCAGGAAGATGGCTCTTTTCCTGACGGAACGGAGAAGAACCCCAATGCCCGCTATCGTAATGAGCATATTTCGCTAATAGATCTGAAACGGGCAAACAATCAAAAACTATAATCATTAACCTCTGTATTTTGTCGGATTTACACCCAGATGTTGTTGTACGTAACGGCTAAAATAAGCAGGAGAGGAAAAACCGAACATATCGGAAATACGGACGAACGTTAGTGATTTGTCGCGCAGCAAACGCGAGATGTCGAGTGTGGTATAACGGTTTATCCAGTAGTTTGCTGTATAACCGCTTACTTTCTTGGAAACTTCCGAAAGATATTTGGAGGTGACACATAGGCAGTCGGCATAATAGGTCACTTCACGATGCTCGCGGAAAGTTCCGTTCTCCAGCATGTTGAGGAAACGGCTCATGATGGAAGCATTTTGTACAGAGATATTGTCCTCGCCATATAGATGGGAGTGGAAATCGAAGAAGTCGAGTATCAACATCTGTGTGGAGGCGATAAGCATATCGCGATGGAAATGATGGTCTGTATTCCGGAGTCTGTATTCCACTTGTTCAAAATCCCGGAGACATAGCTCTTGCTGTTCGGTAGTCAGGGACATGATAGGATTGAGAAATAGGGAAAGTTGCCCTTTCATGCCGTAGTTGTTCTGTGGTGTACTCAGCACCACAAAGCCCGATGCGATATAGATGACCTTTACGCGAAAATCTTCTGAAGGTTGAATTTTCTCTACCAGTTTTCCTTTGCGGACAATCATCAGGTCGCCGGCACGTAGCTCGCGTTCCTCTCCATTGTACTTCAATCGGCAGATTCCTGACAGACAGAGGGCGTGTGCAAGATAGCCACTGTATGCGTCCGTCCCCAGACCTTGAAGAGTATCGGCTATTATAATATTTGCGGTTTCTCCCATTATACAGTTGTTTGGTTTCGATCACAAAAGTATATGTTTCCAATAATATAACTTCTATTGTGGGCAAGAAATATATTGCCTTTTTTATTCATTTCAAATCTGCCCGAATTTCGCAAATTCTTCATACCTTTGCATCCGTTAATTTTAGAAACCAATAACAAAACAGAACTTATGGGAGGTTTTTTCGGAACAGTCGCCAAGGCAACAAGCTGTGTGGCGGATTTGTTTTACGGCACAGATTATAATTCACATTTAGGGACAAAACGTGGTGGGTTGGCTACATACGATGCAGAAACGGAGCAGTTTACCCGTTCCATTCACAATCTGGAAAGCACTTATTTCCGCACGAAGTTTGAGGATGAACTGGACAAGTTCAAAGGAAATTCCGGAATAGGAATCATCAGCGATACAGACCCTCAACCCCTTATCCTCAACTCCCACCTTGGTCGCTTTGCCATTGTAACGGTAGCCAAAATAGTAAATCTGCAAGAACTGGAAACAAAACTGTTGGCCCAAAACATGCACTTCGCCGAACTCAGTTCGGGCAAAACCAATCAGACGGAACTTATCGCCCTCCTTATTATACAAGGAAAGACATTTGTCGAAGGAATTGAAAATGTGTATAAGCATATCAAAGGTTCCTGCTCCATGCTGTTATTGACGGAAGACGGCATCATTGCCGCTCGCGACCGCTGGGGACGTACTCCGATTGTGATTGGCAAGAAAGACGGAGCGTATGCCGCCACAAGTGAGTCGAGCAGCTTTCCGAATCTTGGTTATGAGATAGACCGTTATTTGGGACCCGGAGAGATTGTTCGCCTGCGTGCCAATGGTGTGGAACAGATGCGCAAGCCTGATGAGGGAATGCAGATTTGTTCCTTCCTATGGGTATATTACGGTTTTCCCACTTCCTGCTACGAAGGTAAGAATGTGGAGGAAGTGCGTTTTGCCTCCGGTTTCAAGATGGCACAGACAGATAAGTCAGAGGTGGATTGTGCCTGCGGCATTCCTGATTCGGGTGTAGGTATGGCGCTTGGGTATGCCGAAGGTAAAGGAGTTCCTTATCATCGTGCCATTTCCAAATATACTCCGACTTGGCCTCGTAGTTTTACTCCCAGCAAGCAAGAATTGCGTTCGCTGGTGGCAAAGATGAAGCTGATTCCCAATCGTGCCATGCTCGAGGGTAAGCGTCTGCTGTTCTGTGATGACTCTATTGTCCGGGGGACTCAGTTGCACGACAATGTGAAGGTGCTGTATGAGTATGGTGCCAAGGAGGTGCATATCCGGATTGCTTGTCCTCCATTGATATATAGCTGCCCGTTTGTAGGATTCACGGCTTCCAAAAGCGACATGGAGCTGATTACCCGTCGTGTCATCAAGGAGCTGGAGGGTGACGAGAATAAGAATCTCGATAAGTATGCCACTACCGGCTCACCCGAATACGAAAAGATGGTGGACGTTATCCGCGAGCGTTTCGGACTTTCATCCTTGAAGTTCAATACGTTGGAAACTCTGGTTGAAGCTATCGGATTGCCTAAGTGTAAGATATGTACGCATTGTTTTGATGGTAGCAGCCATTTTTGATTGACATTTTGTCCTTAAGGAATAAAAAAGGGGCGTGAATTGCTTGGCAGTTCACGCCCCTTTTTTTATCTTTACAGCACAAAATAGTGGTTAATGATTAGTGATTAATGATTAATGCCATTCGGATAATGCTTTTCGCCAATTACTAATCACTGACCATTAATCACTAACCATTAATCACTAATCATTATTCATCATGACTTTAGTAGAACGTTTTTTAAAGTACGTAAGCTTCGATACTCAGTCCAGTGAAGAGACTGAGATTACTCCGAGTACTCCGGGGCAAATGGTGTTTGCCCGGTATCTGAAAGAAGAATTGGAATCTTTGGGTCTGGAAGAAATCACGTTGGACGAAAATGGTTATCTGTTCGCCACTCTTCCTGCCAATACAGACAAGCCGTTGCCCGTCATCGGCTTTATTGCCCACATGGATACAAGCCCCGATATGAGTGGCAAGAATGTTTCTCCGCGTATCGTGCAGAATTATGACGGTAAGGACATTGTTCTTTGCGCCGAAGAGAATGTGGTTCTTTCTCCTGCCCAGTTCCCCGAACTGCTCGACCATCAAGGGGAAGATTTGATTGTGACCGACGGCAAGACCTTGCTTGGTGCCGATGATAAAGCCGGTATTGCCGAAATTGTATCGGCGGTGGTATATCTGAAGGAGCACCCCGAAATCAAGCACGGTAAAATTCGTATCGGCTTTAATCCGGATGAGGAAATCGGTTTGGGCGCCCATAAGTTCAATGTAGCGCAGTTCGGTTGCGAATGGGCCTATACCATGGATGGCGGAGAAGTGGGTGAACTTGAATTCGAGAACTTCAATGCGGCCTCTGCCAAGATAAGCTTCAAGGGACGGAATGTGCATCCGGGCTATGCCAAGAATAAGATGATTAACTCTATCCGCGTTGCCAACCGTTTCATGTCCATGCTTCCGGCTGACGAGGCTCCGGAGCATACCGAAGGTTACGAAGGTTTCTATCATCTGATAGGCATTACCGGCGAGGTGGAGCAGACAACAGTCTCTTACATTATCCGTGACCACGACCGCACCCGCTTCGAAGAGCGCAAGAAGGAGATGGAACGTCTTGTGGCAAAAATCAATGAAGAATACGGTCCGGGTACCGCTACTCTGGAACTTCGCGACCAATACTATAATATGCGCGAGCAGATTGAACCGGTGATGCATATCATCGACACCGCTTTTGCCGCCATGAAGGCGGTAGGTGTAGAGCCTCGTGTAAAAGCCATTCGCGGAGGTACGGACGGTGCCCAGCTCTCTTTCAAGGGCCTGCCTTGTCCCAATATCTTTGCCGGTGGCTTGAACTTCCACGGCCGCTATGAGTTCGTGCCTATCCAGAACATGGAGAAAGCCATGAACGTCATCGTCAAGATTGCCGAGCTCGTAGCCAGCAAATAGATAATTCATAACTCATAACTCATAACTCTAATAGTTCCATGAAAACCACTCCGTTTACCGAAAAACACATCTCGCTGGGTGCCAAGATGCACGAGTTTGCGGGATATAATATGCCTATCGAGTATTCCGGCATCATTGACGAACATCTTACAGTATGTCAGGGTGTCGGTGTATTCGACGTCTCACACATGGGAGAATTCTGGGTGAAAGGTCCCCATGCTTTGGACTTTCTGCAGAAAGTGACTTCCAATAACGTAGCTGCCCTCACACCGGGGAAAGTACAGTATACCTGCTTCCCAAATGAAAATGGAGGTATTGTGGACGACCTTCTGGTCTATCATTATGAGCCGGAGAAATACCTGCTTGTCGTGAATGCGTCGAACATTGAGAAAGACTGGAACTGGTGTGTGTCTCATAACACGGAAGGCGCAGAATTGGAAAATGCTTCCGAGCACATGGCACAGCTTGCTGTGCAAGGACCGAAGGCTATTCAGGCTTTGCAGAAGCTGACTTCCATTAATCTTTCCGACCTTCCTTACTATACTTTTACCCACGGTGAGTTTGCCGGAGAAAAGGATGTCATTATCTCCAATACCGGATATACCGGTGCGGGTGGTTTTGAACTTTACTTCTATCCGGAGGCTGCCATGAAGATTTGGGATGCCGTGTTTGAGGCAGGCGCGGAGTTCGGCATTAAGCCAGTTGGTCTGGGTGCGCGCGATACGCTTCGTCTGGAAATGGGATTCTGTTTGTATGGCAATGATTTGGATGACACCACTTCGCCCATTGAAGCGGGTTTAGGATGGATTACCAAGTTTGTGGAGGGAAAGAACTTCACCAATCGCCCGATGCTGGAAAAACAGAAAGCGGAAGGCACTACCCGTAAGTTGGTGGGATTTGAAATGATAGACCGCGGTATCCCCCGTCATGGTTACGAGCTGTATAGTACAGACGGTACTGCCATCGGTGTGGTTACCTCCGGAACTATGTCGCCTACCCGCAAGATTGGTATCGGAATGGGGTATATCAGACCCGAGTACAGCAAAGTCGGTACGGAAATCTGCATTGACATGCGGGGACGTAAGCTGAAAGCTGTGGTTGTGAAGCCGCCGTTCCGCAAACAGTAATTTGAATGAATAACTAAAATAAGAAGAATGAAGAATTTGTCATGCGGCATCATCGCGCAGTCAAATTCTTCATTCTTAGTTATTCCTTTCTCTATATTCTGCTTATCCTGTCCAGCATTTGGTTTGCCCAACCTATCTCTTTATTGGTCCATTCCTTTTCGGTTCCTTCTATGCCCTGGCCTTCGTAGGCCGAAAGCAAGGTGATATATTCTTTCAGTATATCGGCGGCTTGGGCTTGTTTGTTCATGCGCATCAATAATAGTATTTTTTGTTTATATATGTCCAGATTGGGGCTTGTTCCTGCCATCTCCTGGGCTTTATCAAGCATGGCGAGGCAGCGGTTGTTCACTTCTTCCGTATTAGACAGTGCCATTTCCGCTTTTACCAGGATGATGTAGTCATTGTCTGTGGCTAGTCTGTTGTCAATGTTCTTGCGTATCAGCCGGGCAGTTTCCTTATAGCGCTTGTTGGCGTAGTTCATACTTGCGTTGAAAGAAACGACATCGCTGGTGGTCCGTAGGTAGGGGCGGGCACTCAGGCTATGGGATTCACCGGCCTTTTCTATACGCTTTTGCAGGTTGCCGATGCTGCCGTAGCGAGGAATGTCCTTGTTGCGTTGGTGCAGGTTGTAATACCCTATAATTTTACCGAGGGCCGATGCGATTCCGTCGGGATTATATCCCTTGAATGCCAGAAGTTGGCGCGCAAGGCGGTCTGAAGAGATTTCCTGGGAAGTTTTGTATTTCATCCCCAACCGGTCCGTTGCCGGAATGCTCAAAAGGGAAGCGATGGCTCCGATATCTGCCACCAGACTGACGGCATAAGCATCTTCATTATCGTCCCAGTAGGCCACATCGAGGGCTGCACTGGCGGTAGTGGCAAAGACATCTGCCCAAAAAGCTGCACGCTTGGCACGCCGCTCGGCACGGTAAATGTTGTTTACCTGATGGTCGAGGACGAAATGTCCCAGCTCACATGCGATGACGGCGGCCAGTTCGTCTTCGGAATCAAGAGTGCAGAGGAGGCCCGTACTGATAACCATGGAGCCGTTGGGAAGCATGAAGGCATCTGGTTCGGGCGACTGGATGATACGTATGTTCAGACTCTCCCCGCGATTGCTGTCAATGGTGGTGGCGTTCAACTTGGAGAACACTCCCTGCACGTACGAAACGATGTAATCTTCCTGATAGGCTATCTCATTCAGTTTGTCGAGATACTCCAGGCACTCTTCGTCGATTTCCTGGCGCAGTTTGTGCTTGTAGCCGCGGTCGCTGAAATATTCGTAAAGATGGTTTTTCAAGTATATCTGCTGCCAGAATTCCCGGTCGGTTTGCGGAGCGGATATGGCAATGTGCCCCATCTCATTCAAAGGAATGGTCTCTTGTATGCCGTTCATTTCGACAGCATAGCAAATGTTGTTGCTGCTTTCACCGGGATTCTTCATTTTGACAACCCGGCGGATAATGACCGGTGTACCGGCGGGAGATTGCCGGTACTCTTTTGTCAATTCTCCTTTGACAGCGATGTTTCCGCTTAAATCTTTGTACTTTTTGGGCTTGGCAAATCCTGCCGTTGCGACAAGGATTGTCAGGATGAATAGGGTGGCGAGTCGTTTCATGATTAGTATATGTTTTCGGTTTTGATGATACAAAAATAGGGAAGTGTTTTTCTCCTTTCTCGTTTTTTTCCCTATTCTGTGATAGGAGATTCCCTATTTATCGGTCCTGCAGTGGGAGGCGGAAACAAAAAAGGGAACCTTTCAGTGAAAGACTCCCTTTTTTCAGTTTGCTTGAAACTGATTATTTCTTACGGTTACCGTAACGGCTCATGAACTTATCAACACGACCGGCAGTGTCAACCAGCTTAGACTTACCTGTGTAGAACGGGTGAGAAGTGCTGGAGATTTCCAGCTTTACCAGCGGATAAGTTTCACCTTCGAATTCGATAGTCTCTTTCGTGTTGCAAGTGGAACGAGACAAGAATACATCACCATTTGACATATCTTTAAATACTACCGGACGGTAATTTTCAGGATGAATACCTTTTTTCATTTTGATATTTTCTTTTAAAAATTTATATTCTGTTACTATTTTGGTAATAAATAGTGTAATGGTCTTCTTTTCAGAGCGCAAAGATAGTGCAAGTTGGAGACTCTACAAAATAAATTCAGATTTATTTTTATTTAGTAGGTTTATCGCATTTTATTTCTGATTTTTGCAGGACTTAATCTTGTGAATTTATGAGGAAACTACTTGTCTTATGCTCTTTCTGGCTGTGCGTGGCAACGTTGGGGGCACAAAATGCGGAACGGAAACTGTATAGTGTTGCGTTCTACAATCTTGAGAACTTGTTTGATACGATTCATGATGCAGGTAAGAATGACTATGAGTTCCTGCCCGACGGCAGTTACCAATGGACGGCAAAGAAGTATGAGTCCAAGCTGCAGAACCTTTCCAAAGTGTTGGGTTCCCTTTCGCGTGATTTAGTGCCGGAAGGTCCGGCATTCATCGGTGTGGCAGAGGCGGAGAACAGCCGGGTGCTGGAAGACCTCGTGAAGCAGCCGGCCATTTCCAATTATGAGTTCGTGCATTATGAAGGACCGGACAGACGGGGTATAGACTGTGCCTTGCTGTACGACCCGAAGCAGTTTAGCGTTACCCACTCAAAGTTGGTGCTTTCTACTCCTTTTGAGGGGGATACGCTGCACTTGACGCGCGGCTTCCTGATTGTGGACGGGCAACTGGCGGGAGAGCGTGTCTGCGTGATAGTGAACCACTGGCCCTCCCGTGGGGCAAAGTCACCGGTGCGTGTGCATGCAGCCAGGCAGGTAAAGGCCTTGAAGGACTCTCTGATGCGTAGCGACAAGAAGCTGAAACTCATCGTGATGGGGGATATGAATGACGACCCGATGGATGAAAGCATGAAGGTGCTGGGTGCACGCAAATATCCGAAGCAGGTGAAGAAAGGCGAATTCTACAATCCCTGGTGGGAGACACTGGAAGACAAGGGAGTGGGGACATTGCTCTATCGGGGCAAGTGGAACTTGTTTGACCAGATTGTCATTTCGAAACCGTTGCTGAAGGCTAAGAAAGGGTTGCGCTATGATCACAATGAAGTTTTCATCCGCGATTATCTGATTCAGCAGGATGGCAAATACAAAGGTTCCCCCTTGCGTACGCATGGAGGCAGGACTTGGCTGAACGGTTACAGTGACCATTTGCCGACCATCATCTATCTGAAAAATTAGTATTACATAATAATGTGTAAACAGATGCCGGAGAGCAAACATGTTCTCCGGCTTTTTTGTTGATAGAAGTATAGATGGCAAAAGTATGGCTGGCAGAGATAAATGCAAAGAGTTTGTAATATAGAGATTACAATAATCTGTTAAATGAAGCCAATAGCTTTAAAATAGAATGGATTTGGTAGGATGAGCCGGATATTTTATTCCTCTCAAGTTCTTTACTTTAAAGGATAATGATTACTTTTGCGTAGAATTTTAATTCACTAACAATAAAATTTAAACAAAATGGTTAATTACAAAGATTTAGGACTGGTAAACACAAGAGAGATGTTTGCTAAGGCTATCAAAGGTGGATATGCTATTCCGGCATTCAACTTCAACAATATGGAACAGATGCAGGCTATCATCAAGGCTGCAGTTGAAACAAAGTCTCCGGTTATTCTTCAGGTATCTAAGGGTGCCCGTCAGTATGCCAACGCTACGCTGTTGCGTTACATGGCTCAGGGTGCTGTTGAGTACGCTAAGGAATTGGGTTGCAAACATCCTGAAATTGTTCTTCACCTTGACCACGGAGATACATTCGAAACTTGCAAGAGCTGTATCGACTCCGGTTTCTCTTCAGTAATGATTGACGGTTCACACCTTCCGTACGAAGAAAACGTTGCACTGACTAAGAAGGTAGTTGACTATGCCCATCAGTTCGACGTAACTGTAGAAGGCGAACTCGGTGTATTGGCCGGTGTAGAAGATGAAGTTTCTGCAGAACACCATACATATACTAATCCTGAAGAAGTTATTGACTTCGCTACCCGTACAGGTTGCGATTCACTGGCTATCTCAATCGGTACTTCTCATGGTGCATACAAGTTCAAACCCGAACAATGCCACGTTGACCCTGCTACCGGTCGTCTGGTTCCTCCTCCTTTGGAATTTGCCGTTCTGGATGCTGTAATGGAGAAACTTCCGGGATTCCCCATCGTTCTTCACGGTTCTTCTTCAGTTCCTCAGGAAGAAGTTGATACTATCAACAAGTATGGTGGTAAGCTGGAAGCTGCTATCGGTATCCCCGAAGAGCAGTTGCGTAAGGCTGCCAAGTCTGCTGTTTGCAAAATCAACATCGACTCTGACTCACGTCTGGCTATGACAGCTGCTATCCGCAAGACATTTGCTGAAAAACCGGCAGAATTCGACCCGCGTAAGTATCTGGGTCCGGCTCGTGACAATATGGAAAAACTGTACAAGCATAAAATCATCAACGTGCTTGGTTCAGAGAACAAATTGGCTCAACTGGACTAATCGAAAGATAATCCGAATATAGCGTCAGCCCTTGCAATATTGATGTTGCAAGGGCTGACTTGTTGTATATAGGCCGGTGTTGTGGGATGGTTAAGTTCGCCGCTTATTTCAGAAGCGGATGTTTCAACGTGTACAACAGTCTGTTTCCTTTAACAAAACAGTCTGTTTCCCTTAACTGAACAGTTTGTTTCAATAAAGAGAACACTTTGTTCCAATATGCAAAAACACTTCGTTCCAATACGTAAGAACACTTTGTTTCTACATATCTGAACACTTTGTTTCTCTATACTGGAACAAAGTGTTCACCGTTATGAACTAACAGATTAGCTATATTTGAGACCGGTGAAAAGCATATCCCCGTGACACCTATTCCATACTAAAAATCCCTTGCAGATGGCTGGCAGGAGAAGTGTCTGCCAGCTATCTGCAAGGGAGATTTGCAAGAATGAGCTCTCTGTGTGGAGTACGCGTTATAATTCTATCACTAATGATTCTCTGGGGCCCATCTTCAGCTCTTCACCGAAGGTGATGGCCTTGCCGCTAAGAATATCTTTTCCCTGCTTGCTGTTTTTCAGGATTTCCTTGTAGAATTTCAAAGGAACGGTGGTCTCTGCATCTGTACCGTTCAGCATCACGAATATCGTCTTGCCTTCGTACTGGCGTGCGTAGGCATAAACACCATTCTGTACCATGAACTGCACCATGCTGCCTTTGGCAATCACATCGTTTCCTTTGCGCCAGTTCAGGATGGTCTTGTAGAAGTCGTAGCACTCGTTCTGTATTTTGGTACGTCCGGCTGGGGTCAGTGCGTTTGTTGCGTCACCGGTCCATCCACCGGGGAAGTCCTTGCGGACATAGCCGTCGCTCTTGCTCTTCACGCCATTCATCATAACTTCCGTTCCGTAGTAGAGTTGCGGAATGCGGCGGGTGGTAAGCAGCAGGGTAGAGGCTTGCTTCAGCATCGGAAGGTTGTCGCCTTCGCCCAGGAAGCGGTCGGTGTCGTGGTTTTCGATGAATGCCAGTACGGAAGCGGGGTTGGGGTAGAGGAAGTCGTATACGAAGTTATTGTATATGCGGTCTAGTCCCTTGAACCAAGTTTCGGTCTGTTCATTCTTGGCGGTATTTATCTTGTCGAAGAAGCTGAAGTCCATAACGGTCTTGAGGTTACTGTTCTTGGGGGCTGATAGCTTGGAATCCTTCTGCCACCAGGCGGTGTAGGCGGGTTCGGTAACCCAGGTCTCGCCCACGGTGTTGTAGTTGGGATATTCTTCGTTGAGCTCTTTCATCCAGTTGCTCATGGCATCATAGTCGGCATACGGGTAAGTGTCCATGCGGATGCCGTCGATGTTGGCGAATTCAATCCACCAGAAACTGTTCTGTACCAGGTAGCGGTAAACGTGAGGATTCTTCTGGTTGAGGTCGGGCATGGAAGGTACAAACCAGCCGTCGTTCATCTGGTCGGCATCGTACTGGGAAGTATAAGGGTCTACGTGCGGGGTCAGTTTGAAGGAGGTCTGCACGAAGTTGTTTTCGTGGTCGGGGTTGTTGAACCAATCTTTGGAGGGCATGTCCTTAATCCATACATGCTCTACGCCGCAGTGGTTGAAAATCATGTCCATTACGATTTTGATGCCGCGTGCATGGGCTTTTTCAATCAGTTGCTTGTATTCTTCGTTGGTACCGAAGCGCGGGTCCACCTTGTAGTAGTCTGTGGTGGCATAGCCGTGATAGGAACCGCCGGTCATGTTGTTTTCCAGTACCGGAGTAAACCAGAGGGCTGTGACGCCGAGGTCGGAGAAGTAGTCCAGGTGTTGTTCTATGCCGGCAAGGTCACCGCCGTGGCGTGCATTGGGGTCATTGCGGTCTACCTTGTACTCGGCCATGCTCGCAATCTGGTCATTGTCTGGGTTGCCATTGGCAAAGCGGTCGGGCATCAGCAGGTACAGTGCGTCGGAGGCGTCGAAACCTTTATGTTCGCAACCTTTCTTGTTGCGTGCCTTCAGTTCATATTCCTTTACGAGTTTCTTTTTTCCTTCAGTGAAGGTGAGGTTGAATTTGCCGGGTTTTACATCCTTGTCCAGTTTCAGATAGACCAGGAGGTAGTTGTTGCTTTCCAGCTTGACGGTGCTGCTCAATGAGACGCCAGGATAATTGACGGATACTGCCGCGTTGCCGATGCCTTCGCCATAGACCATCAGCTGGAGTTCCGGGTTCTGCATGCCGGTGTACCAAAACGGAGGGTCGATTTTGTTCACATTCATAGCTGCATACGTACTGAGGGAGAGTAAGAGTGTTCCCAAGATTAAGAATACTTTTTTCATGATAGTAACTTTACGGTTAATTTTTGCGCTAATTTAAAACAAATAACGGAGAAAGTTAATCTTTCTCCGTTACTGTACCTTATTATATTATGCAAACGTTTTCATTGGGCTATTTGATGGGGGTTACGCTGGCGGTATCGACCTTTCCCTTGAAGAAGTCCTCTTTCTTGCGCTTTTCTCTGATGTCCTTCAGCCAGTTTTCGGCGGCATTGTATCGGTTGTCTTCTCCGATGATGGGAACTCCGTCCGCATCTACTTCCTGCACTTTGTCCTTGCTGTTTTTCGGACGGGTTTTCAGGTAGGCCGTTAGGTATCTCTCTGCTTTGGACGCATCTTTCAGATAGTAATAATAGATAAAGGCTGCGTCGTAGAGCAGTTTGTGTTTCTGCCGGTCGTATTTTTCGTATTGCGTCAGAAGGGTATTCGCCTGGTCGGTGTATTGAAATGCCATCTTGTAGCAGTCCGCAAGCCCCACATATAGGCGGGACATGACACTGTCGCTGGGCATGGCGAGGCTTACGGCAGTTTCTAGATAAGTCACTCCATCCTCTTTCCATGATGTCTTGGAGCAGGCGCGTCCCAGATAATAGAGAACGTTGATGTTGGTATTGTCATCTTTAAGAGCCCTTTCCAGCAGGTCGTGTGCTGGGTAGAAGTCTTCGAGGGCATAATAACTGATTCCGGCGTAGAAGCAGGTTTGGAAAGAACTGTCTTTTTCCTGTAACAGTTGTTCATATCTTTCTATTGCTTTGGGGTAATCTTTGTTCAGGCAATAGGCTTGGGCATTGATGCGGTTCACAAGGACGTTGGTGGAGTCTATGGAACGGTATTTCTCCGTTATGCTTATGGCGTCTTCATACTGGTGGCCTGCTACATAGATGTTGCCGAGTTTGGCAGCAGACAGGTAATCATTGGGATATCTTTTCTGTATGTCCAGATAGGCATCTATCACATGCATGATTTCTGTGTTGTCATAGACTTGCCCCATACTTTCGGCTCTAAGGTGTAGTACATAGGCGGAACTGTCCCTTTCTGCCAGCAGGTTACTTTCCTTTAGAGACTCACGGTATCTCTTCATGTTCATCAGCAGACTGATATACTGGATGCGTGCGTATTTATTGTCCGGATTTATGTGGAGCGCATTCTGGTAGTAATCCAGTGCCTCGCTATATTTGGCTAGTGATTTGCAGCATTCGGCAGCTTCAATGTATGCCCGGGGATTGAGAGAATCCTGAGCTACGACTTCTTGAAATACGCTCAGAGCTTCAAGGTTATTGCCCAGTCCTTTCAGCGCTTTCCCTTTTTGGTAGAGCAGGGGGACGGTCGGGGTTTCTTGATCGATCAACATCAAGGCTGTTTCATAATCGTAGTTGGCCATCGCCTCTTGAATGGGGTTTGTGGTCTGTGCCGCCAGAAGTGAACAGCATGCACTGAAACATAAGGAGATAAAAAGCTTTCGCATACAGTATATCATTTATATGAGGTTAAACTGACTGCAAGTTACTAAAAAGAATGTATTTACGAAATAATCGTAATCTGTTTTAGATAGATTAACGAAAAAGCCCCTCCAAAAATGATGGAGGGGCTTTAAAATAGTTCGGAATTCAATCCGGATAACGGAATGAATAAATGTATTACATTAAGAATCCCAGCAGGATACCTGCTGCTACAGCGGAACCGATTACACCGGCAACGTTCGGGCCCATGGCATGCATCAGCAGATAGTTGGTAGGATCGTATTCCAGACCTACTACTTGGGAGATACGTGCAGAGTCGGGTACGGCAGATACACCGGCATTACCGATCAACGGATTAATCTTGTTGCCCTTCTTCAGGAAGAGGTTGAAAATCTTCACGAAGATGACGCCGGATGCTGTGGCAATGACAAATGATAAGGCGCCCAGACCGAATATCTTGATTGAATCAAGGGTTAAGAACTCGGATGCTTGCGTAGAAGCACCTACTGTCAAACCAAGCAGAATAGTAATGGTATCAATCAGTGGACCACTGGCTGTGTTTGCCAGACGACGTGTAACTCCACTTTCTTTCAGTAAATTACCGAAGAACAGCATACCCAGCAAAGGCAGACCGGATGGTACAAGGAATGTGGTTAGTAACAAACCGATAATCGGGAACATTACTTTTTCCGTATGTGAAACCACACGGGGAGGTTTCATACGGATAAGACGTTCATTTTTACTGGTCAGCCAACGCATAATAGGCGGCTGTATCACCGGTACTAATGCCATATATGAATAGGCTGATACCGCAATGGCACCCATTAAGTTAGGAGCCAGTTTGGAAGAGAGGAAGATGGCAGTCGGACCATCGGCACCACCAATGATACCGATTGCACCAGCCTGCATCGGGTCAAATCCTATGGCAAGGGCAATCATATAAGCACCGAATATACCGAATTGGGCTGCTGCACCAACCAACATTAATTTGGGGTTCGATATCAAAGCAGAGAAATCCGTCATGGCACCGATACCCAGGAATATGAGTGGCGGGTACCAACCGGAGGTTACTCCCTGGTACAGAATATTAAGTACGGAACCTTCTTCATAGATACCGACTTTTAATCCGGCTTCCATATTGAAAGGTATATTACCAATCAGCATACCGAAACCGATAGGAATTAATAGCATCGGCTCAAATTCCTTGGCTACAGCCAAGTATATGAAAAACAAACCTACCAGAAGCATTACCACATGTCCTACCGTTGCATTGGCAAAACCTGTATAAGTCCAGAAGTCGGCAAGGTTGTTTCCTAAAAATGTGATAAATTCTCCCATATTATTCAATAATTACGAGGTCAGTACCTTCGAGAACAGAGTCCCCTTTGTTTACATTGATGGCTGTAATCTTACCGTCTTTATCAGCATTGATATTGTTTTCCATCTTCATGGCTTCCAGAATGATGATAACTTGTCCCTTCTTTACTGTATCGCCGACATTTACTTTGATATCGAGGATTACACCGGGAAGCGGAGATTTTACACCTGACTTGCCGGTAGAAGCAGCGGCCGGTTTTACTACCGGAGTAGCAGGAGCAGCAGGAGCGGATGTGGCTGCCGGACGTGCTACCGGTTTAACGACTACCTTCGGTGCTTTTTCCATTTCAACTTTGTAGGGAGTACCGTTCACTTCTACATGAGCGATGTTGTCTTCAATATCTCCAATGGCAACTTTATATACGTTACCGTTAATTTTATATTTATATTCTTTCATCGTTTTATTTTATTATGGGTGACTTACTTTTTGTGAGGAGTCTCACGCAACGTATAAATCTTTGAACTCCACGGTGAGTAACTGCGTTTTACACGGGTAATGGTAAGTATCGTGTCTTCCACATCGTGTACATCGCTTTGGAATTCGTGCATGGCCATTGAAATGGCAGCAAAAACTTCTCCCGGAGCCTGCCCCAGTTGTTTCTCTTTTGCTTCTTGTTTATCAGTAATACCTTTAGCTTTCATGGCATTGCGTTTGCTGAGGTTAACTGATATTTTACCTATAATCTTGAAGGAGATGTAGAGTAATATCAGCCCGCAGAATACAACGCTCATGGCAGAAATAGCCATACCGATACCTACGCTGTCATGCTCTTCGAATTTTTCCATTTTGGCATTGCTGTCGATAGTCTTGTTGTTGGTACTCGGAGTGACATATTTATCTTCGCTTCCACCCTTTACTTCCCATTGGTCGGCTGCATCACTGACACGGGCATAGGATTGGTTGGCTTTTAAAGTACCGGCAGGCACTATGACTTGATCAAGCAATTTCTTGCCGGAATCATACAACCCAATCCAGTTGGCATTTGTGGCATCCAGTTTGAAGTTCGTATGAAATGTACCGCGTCTTGGTTCTCCATCAGCCCAGAAAAGTGCATGCTGACGTGGTTTTATGAGTGTCAGAACGTCACCTTTGGGAATGAAATAACTGGCAGTATCACCCGGCTGGCTGCTGAATTTCAGATAGCAACCTGCAAGGTCGGCGCTGCCGTATGATCTGTTGAATATTTCAATCCATGCGCTGTGCACACCGTAGTCATCCTGATAGTTGCTCTCGTTGTTGACCAGCACTTCATTCAGCAGCAGTTTGTTGTTCGATTTCTGTTCTTTGCAAGAAGAGCAAAAGCCCAACACCAGCATCAATGAAAGGAATATTCCGATTTTTGTTTTATTCATAATCGTTCTTGTTTTAGTGTGAAAAGCTTGATTACAAGGGAATATTACCATGCTTCTTAGCCGGGTTAGTCAATTTCTTGGTTTGCAACTGTTGCAGGGCACGAATGATGCGGAAACGTGTGTTACGCGGTTCGATAACATCATCAATGTAGCCATATTTAGCTGCATTATAAGGATTGGCAAACAACTTGGTGTATTCAGCCTCTTTTTCAGCCAGGAATTGAGCCGGATTTTCCTGCTCTTTGGCTTCGCGGGCATATAATACTTCTACAGCACCTGCACCACCCATTACAGCGATTTCAGCAGTAGGCCAAGCATAATTCATGTCGCCACGCAGCTGCTTACAGCTCATCACGATGTGCGAACCACCGTAGGACTTACGCAGTGTAATGGTAACCTTGGGTACAGTAGCTTCACCGTATGCATACAGCAGTTTGGCACCGTGCAGGATGACGCCGTTGTACTCCTGGCCGGTTCCCGGAAGGAATCCCGGTACGTCTACCAATGATACGATAGGAATATTGAAGGCGTCGCAGAAACGGACGAAGCGTGCGCCCTTGCGGGATGCGTTGCTGTCGAGCACACCTGCCAGATACTTCGGCTGGTTGGCAACGATACCTACGGACTGTCCGTTGAAACGTGCGAAACCGATAATGATATTCTTTGAATAATCTTTTTGGATTTCGAGGAACTCACCATTATCTATGATAGCGCCAATTACCTCGTACATATCGTACGGTTTGTTCGGGTTATCAGGAATGATGTCGTTCAGGGAATCTTCCAGACGGTCGATAGGGTCTGTGCAGTCTACATAAGGAGCTTCTTCCAGGTTGTTCTGGGGAATGTAGCTCAACAGTTTGCGGATAAGGGCCAAACCTTCTTCTTCTGTCTGTGCAGTAAAATGAGTAACACCAGATTTGGTGGAGTGAACGCTCGCGCCACCCAGGTTTTCCTGGCTTACGTCTTCTCCGGTTACAGTCTTTACTACCTTCGGACCGGTAAGGAACATGTAGGATGTACCTTCCATCATCAAAGTAAAGTCTGTCAATGCAGGAGAGTAAACGGCACCACCGGCACAAGGACCGAAAATACCGGAAATCTGCGGGATGACACCGGAAGCAAGGATGTTACGTTGGAAGATTTCAGCGTAGCCAGCCAAGGCATTGATACCTTCCTGAATACGTGCACCGCCCGAGTCGTTGATACCGATACACGGAGCACCCATTTTCATGGCTTGGTCCATAATCTTACAGATTTTCAGAGACATGGTTTCGGACAGTGAACCGGCAGAAACTGTGAAGTCCTGTGCGAAGATATAAACCAGACGGCCTTCGATTGTACCGCAACCGGTTACTACACCGTCACCGGGGTAGTGTTTCTTTTCCATGCCGAAGTTGGTGCATCTATGTTCTACGAACATGTCCATTTCTTCGAAACTGCCTTCGTCAAGAAGCATGGCTATACGCTCACGAGCTGTATATTTACCCTTCTCGTGTTGCTTTGCAATCGCTTTTTCACCACCACCGAGACGTGCTGCAGCGCGGCGGTCTATAAGCTCTTTAATCTTTTCAAGTTGATTACTCATGAATTTATATTCTTTAAGTGTTTATACAATTTATGATTTGATGATTTTACAGTCTTGCTTATTCCGGTTTCTCGCAAAGCTCGGTCAGGACACCGAGAGTTGACTTCGGATGCAGGAATGCAATGTTCAGACCTTCTGCACCTTTGCGGGGAGCTTTGTCTATAAGGCGGATACCTTTTTCTTCGACTTCGGCAAGCGCACCGGCCACTCCGTCTTCAACGGCGAATGCGAGATGATGCATGCCACCGTTACCGTTGTTCTTTTCGATGAACTTGGCAATTGTGCTTTCGGGAGAAGTAGGTTCCAACAATTCGATCTTTACATCGCCCACTTTCAGGAAAGCGGTTCTAACTTTCTGATCTTCCACGGTTTCGATGTTGTAGCATTTCAAACCTAAAACGTTTTCGTAGTACGGAAGGGCTTCTTCAATGCTCTTAACGGCAATGCCCAGATGCTCAATGTGTGAAATCTTCATAACTATATAAATTAATGTTAGTATTGTATCCTTTTAATAAAGGTATAAAGCAGCACAAAGAAAGAGAATTCTTCCTTAATAAAGAAATTTTTCATCAATTAATTAATGGTTAATTGAACTTTAGAAGGATTTTTTCAGACTTTAGATAGAGACCGGTTGTTTTCTTGATATCGTCCGCTAACGGACATCCCCACTGTCCGAAAATGAACACTTACCCCTCTATGAAACCTTTCCGGCCACTTGGCACACTCTTTGCTTTTCTGTTTGCGACAATTTTAAAGATTGAACATGAAAAAGAATATTTTACTTGCAGTTTGTTTTTTGATGCCGTTGGCAACCATGGCGCAGAATGATACTTTGGGACATGAACGCAATATTACGCTGTCGGAGGCCATTGTACTGGCCCGTACGCAGTCTGTGGATGCTGCTGTGGCATTGAATGAATTGAAAACCGCGTATTGGGAATACCGTACATTCCGTGCGGACTTGTTGCCGGAAGTGAATTTCACCGGTACACTACCCAACTATAACAAGTCCTACAGTACCTACCAGAATTCCGACGGCTCCTATAGCTTTGTTCGCAACAATACACTGGGGCTGTCCGGACAGCTTTCGGTAGACCAGAACATTTGGTTTACGGGGGGTAAGCTGTCACTGACTTCTTCGCTGGATTATCTCAAACAACTGGGTTCCGGAGGAGCGAAGCAGTTCATGTCAGTCCCCGTGAGTCTGGAGTTGACGCAACCGGTCTTCGGAGTGAATACCTTGAAGTGGAACCGCCGTATAGAGCCCGTACGCTATGCCGAGGCAAAGGCCGAGTTCATTTCAGCTACGGAAGAGGTGACGATGAAAACCATCACTTATTTCTTTGAGTTGCTGCTGGCCAAAGAATCGCTCGCTACCGCCATGCAGAACAAGACGAATGCCGACCGCCTTTATGAAGTGGCCATAGCCAAACGTAAAATGGGACAGATATCCGAGAATGATTTGTTGCAGCTTAAACTGAATTCATTGCAGGGCAAGGCCGACGTGACTGAGGCAGAGAGCAACCTGAATGCAAAAATGTTCCAGCTCCGTTCTTTCCTCGGGGTGTCCGAGCAGGAAAGCCTGAATCCGGTGTTGCCCGCCACTGTTCCCGATATAAAGATGGAGTATGACCGTGTGCTGAACAAGGCACTAGAACGCAACTCCTTTGCACAGAACATTCGCCGCCGCCAGCTCGAAGCTGATTATGAAGTGGCAACGGCACGCGGAAACTTGCGCAGCATCGACCTCTTTGCCAGTGTGGGCTATACGGGGCAGAACCATGAATTCTCTTCAGCCTACCGGGACTTGCTTGATAATCAGATTGTGCAGGTAGGCGTCAAGATTCCTATCCTTGACTGGGGCAAGCGCCGCGGCAAGGTAAGGGTGGCAAAGAGCAACCGTGAAGTGGTCTTGTCCAGAATCCGTCAGGAACAGATGGACTTTAATCAGGACATCTTTTTGCTGGTGGCTAACTTCAACAACCAGGCGCAACAGCTGGACATAGCCGAAGAGGCGGATGTCATTGCTGAGAAGCGTTACAAGACCAGTGTAGAGACCTTTATGATAGGTAAAATCAGCACCCTGGACCTGAACGATGCACAGAACTCTAAAGACGAAGCCCGTCAAAAGCATATTTCAGAGCTGTACTACTATTGGTATTACTTCTATCAGCTCCGCAGCTTGACCCTTTGGGATTTTGAACGCGATACGGAATTGGAAGCTGATTTTGAAGAGGTGGTAAGAGGATAAGTCGACGGGTTGCAAGTGATAAGTTATGAGTTATTTGCCGGTAAAAGTACCGTATATGCGATATTATAGGTAAATAACTTATAACTTATCATTCATAACTCTGCTTTTTTACTTATTTTTGCGGGAAACAAACTACAATTTTTATGATACTGATAATAGACGACGATAGTGCTGTGCGCTCTTCCCTCAGCTTTATGCTGAAGCGTGCCGGATATGAGGTGAAAACGGCTCCAAGTCCTCGCGAAGCTATGGACATAGTGAGGGCCGAAGCTCCCGCCTTGATTTTGATGGATATGAACTTCACTCTTTCCACTACCGGAGAAGAGGGACTTACCTTATTGAAGCAGGTAAAGGTGTTCCGTCCCGATGTGCCCGTTATTTTGATGACGGCATGGGGAAGTATCCAGCTTGCCGTGCAGGGTATGCAGGCCGGCGCATTCGATTTCATAACCAAGCCTTGGAACAATGCTGCTCTTTTGCAGCGCATCGAGACGGCCCTTGAGCTTACGGCCGCCCCGAAAGAGGTGCCGGAAGAACAGACTACCGCATTGAATCGCAGCCATATTATAGGTAAGTCCAAAGGGTTGATGGAAGTGTTGAACACAGTGGCCCGCATAGCCCGTACCAATGCTTCGGTGCTGATTACGGGCGAAAGCGGAACGGGCAAGGAGCTGATTGCCGAAGCCATCCATATCAACAGCCAACGTGTGAAGCAGCCTTTTGTCAAGGTGAACCTTGGTGGCATCTCGCAGAGCTTGTTCGAGAGCGAGATGTTCGGCCATAAGAAAGGGGCGTTTACCGATGCCAGCGCCGACCGTATAGGGCGTTTTGAAATGGCAAATAAAGGTACTATCTTCCTCGACGAGATTGGTGACCTCGACCCTTCCTGCCAGGTGAAACTGCTGCGCGTGCTTCAAGACCAGACATTCGAAGTGCTGGGCGATAGCCGTCCCCGCAAAGTCGATGTACGCGTTGTGTCCGCCACTAATGCAGACCTCCGCAAGATGGTGTCCGAACGTACTTTCCGTGAAGACCTTTTTTACCGTATCAACCTGATTACCGTAAAACTGCCCTCCTTGCGGGAGCGCCGTGAAGATATTCCTTTGCTGGCACGTCACTTTGCCGACCGTCAGGCAGAGGTGAACGGCTTGCCGCGTACGGATTTCTCGGCCGACGCTCTGAATTTCCTTTCCCGCCTGCCTTATCCGGGCAACATTCGTGAGTTGAAGAATCTGGTGGAGCGTACCATTCTGGTCAGCGGCAAGCCGGTGCTGGATGCCGCGGATTTCGATGCCCAATATCTGCGTCACGACGAACCGGCCAAAGCTGCCGAAGGTACTTCTTTTGCAGGTATGACCTTGGATGAAATAGAGCGGCAGACTATCTTGCAGGCGTTGGAACAGCATAAAGGGAATCTCAGTCAGGTGGCAGTGTCATTAGGCATCAGCCGCGCTGCGCTTTACAGACGTTTAGAAAAATATAATATTCAAGTCCCGTGCGCATAAAATTCTTTTTCTTCATACTTGTCCTTTTTCTGCTCGGTCTGGGTGGAATGCTGGTATATTTGCTGAGTGGGAAGCCGCTTTTGTATCTGTACGTATTGGAGGGGCTCATCGGGTTTATCCTTATCTATCTGATAGTATTCTATAATAAGATAGTGAAGCCGATGAACACCATAGGCAGCGGTATGGAGTTGCTGCGCGAGCAGGATTTCAGTAGTCGTCTCAGCCGGGTAGGGCAGTACGAAGCAGACCGCATTGTGAATATCTTTAACCGAATGATGGAGCAGCTCAAGAATGAACGGTTGCGCATGCGCGAGCAGAATCACTTCTTGGATTTGTTGATTCAGGCATCTCCAATGGGGGTTGTTATCCTGACAATGGACGATGAAGTGTCGCAACTGAATCCGATGGCGGTAAAGATGCTCGGTGTCCGTATGGAGGAGGCGATGGCAAAGCGGCTGGACCAGATGGATTCTCCGTTGGCTGCCGAACTTTCGTCCATTCCCAAAGACGAGACGGCAGTGGTCCGTCTCAATGATGCGAATATTTATAAATGCACCCATTCTTCTTTTATTGACAGAGGGTTCAAACATCCTTTTTTCTTGATAGAGCGTATGACAGAAGAAGTGATGCGTGCCGAGAAGCGTGCCTATGAAAAGGTAATCCGCATGATAGCTCATGAAGTGAACAATACCACTGCGGGCATCACTTCCACACTCGATACAGTGGAGCAGGCACTTTCTACAGAAGATGATATGGAGGACATCTGCGACGTGATGCGCGTCTGTACGGAGCGTTGTTTCTCGATGAGCCGTTTCATTACCCGTTTTGCAGATGTGGTAAAGATACCTGAACCTACCCTGGTGCCCGTCCAACTGAATGAGTTGGTGTCCATGTGCAAGCGTTTCATGGAAGGAATGTGCAATGACCGCAATATAGGGCTACGTCTGGAATGCGACCCGGAGGTGGGAATGGTGCGTATGGATGCTTCTCTTTTTGAGCAGGTGCTTGTGAATATCATCAAGAATGCTGCCGAAAGTATAGAGGGGGACGCCGGAGAAAACGGACAGCAAGGTGAGATAATAGTAAGGACCACTGCCCCCGCTTCTGTGGAAGTCGTTGACAATGGTCCGGGGATAAGTAAAGAGACCGAAGCTAAACTCTTCAGTCCCTTCTTTTCCACCAAGCCGAACGGGCAGGGAATTGGCCTGGTGTTTATCCGGGAAGTTTTGAGCCGTCATGGTTGCACGTTCTCCCTACGTACCTACAACGATGGATTGACCCGCTTCCGTATACTATTTAATTGAAATTTGAAAGTTTTACCTTTCACCTTTCAATTTTTATCTTTCGCCTTTCCATTTTTAAAGAATTCTTTTGCATACTCCTCCAGTATCTTTTTAATGCCTTGGCCGATGGTTGCATAGTCTTTCTCGTCCAGATTGGCGAGTGAGGCGCGTACGCTCCATTCGGGGCCGTCAAAACCACCGCCGTTCAGCAGCACCAGAGAGGTTTCTTTGGCAAGGCGGAAGACTACGTTCAGCGGGCTGTAGGTACGTTTCAGATATTCTACAAAGTCGTCCCCATAGAACTTCTTTGCCCAAACCAGCATGTCGATTTCTGTATAATAACCTACGCGCAACGGGTCTTCCGTCAGCGTGAAACCGGTATTTTCCCAAAGGGCATGCAATCGGCGGCGGATAATCTCCTGCATCTTTTGCTTGTATTTGTTTTCCTTGTCCAGCAGGGCAAAGGCGGCGAAAAGGCCCATCTGCATCTGTTGTGGCAATGACAGTCCGGCGGTATGGTTCAGTGCCACCTGACGGCTGTCGGCAACCATACGGTCGATAAACTTCAGTTTTTCAGGTTCCAGAGTGAGGGTGGAGTAGCGGTGGTGCAGAATCTCCCGTTTCTCTTTCGGCAGTTTGGCTATCAGCTTGTCGAACAGGTTGAATTCGTGCAGGGCAATGACCGCATTGCGCCATCCGGTGGCACCGAAGTATTTGGAGAATGAATAGACGCAAAGCGTATTGTAGGGAATTTCTGCCATGAACGAACGGAAGTGCGGACTGAATGTACCGTATACGTCGTCTGTAATAATCATCAGATTAGGGTTGTCATTCCTGACGATGCTCACGATGCGCGCCATTGTATCCGGACTGAGTGTGTAGCTGGGCGGATTACTGGGATTGGTGACAAAGAGGGCCTTGATTTTAGGGCTTTTCAAGCGGTCTATGTCTTCGTCGCTGTACTGCCAGAGGTGCATCCCTTCGCTATTCATGCGGTTGGCATGTATTTTGGTCACTCGAAACTGGTAGCGGCTGAGTTGTGGGATTTCAATATAGGGGGTAAAGGCAGGAACCATGAGGACGATACCGTCCCCTTTGTTCAGCAGGAAGTTTTCCTGCAGGGAGTCGAAGATGTAGCACATGGCGGCTGTTCCACCTTCGGTGGCAAACAGGTCATAGGCACCCCGGGGAGGACGGTTGTCGCACATCTCTTGCGAAAGGTAATCTTGCACAAGGATTTCCGTAAAATGAAGGATGCGGTCGGGCACGGGATACTGATCGCCTACAATGCTTTCGGCCCATTCGTGTACAAGGCTGTCGGGGTCGGCGGCATGCTGCATCAGCAGGTAGTTGTAGGTTTGTTCCAGCAATTTGGCGCCCGGTACGTTATTGTTCTTTTTCAGGAAGGCTTCGAAGCGAGAGGCAATGCCTTTTTTTTCGGGGATGCCTGCAATTCCCTCGGGCAAATCCATGATGCGGCGGCACTCTTCCAGGCCGAAGCTTCCCAACAGGAAGAAGGCTTCGCGTGGAGCGGTTGCAATCCAGTTGGGGTTGCCGCGCCCTGCGTTCAGCATGGTACGGGCGGTTTTCTTCAGACTCTCGTCTGCCATGTCTATCAGGCGGTTCTTCAGTTCGAAAGGACTGATAGATTCCATTTTCTTTTCTAAAAGTTTTGTATCCATAAGCTCAAGTTTAGGTTCGTTATTTATTGTTTTCAGTCATTCGGTGAATAATCTCTGTTCATGTGGCGGACTATTTCTTTCCTTGCTTGAAATTAATCGTCCGATATATGTTTCCTTTTCGTCCGACAGTTGTTGAATCATCGTCCGACAACTGTTGAATTATCGTCCGACAGCTGTCGGACGAATAGCTATTAGTGAATGGGTATATAGTCGCTTGCATTTCCGGCAATAATTCTTTGAATGCTCCGGATTAGTAAGCATTGGTACAGAATCGTCTTATATTAGCAAAACGATGACTACACCCCATATTATTAATAAGGTATTGCCCACGGCATAGGTCACGGTGTATCCCAGAGCAGGTGTCTCACTCTCAACGGCATCCTGCACTGCGCCTAAAGCGGCCGTAGTGGTACGTGCCCCTGCGCAGACGCCCAAAGCCAGTGCCGGATGGAACTTGAAAACATACCTTGCCAGCAGCAAGCCGATAATCAGCGGCAGGGTGGTGGCTGCTGCTCCCACCAGAAACAGGCTGATACCTACGTCGTGGAAGCCCTGCACGAAACTGGGACCTGCCGAAATGCCCACTACCGCGATGAACATGTTCAGACCGACATTGTTCAACACCCATTGTGAAGGTTCGGGAATGCGCCCGAAGGTGGGGTGCTTACTGCGGAGCCAGCCGAAGAACAAGCCCGCAATCAATGCGCCGCCGCTTGTGCTCAAGCTGATGGGGATACCGCCGATATGGACGGAAAGTGCTCCGAACAAACCTCCGACAAGGATACCCAGGCCTACGAATATCATATCCGTCTGGTTGGTAGGACGGTCTATATACCCCAGACGTTTGGCTGCTGCTTCCACTTCCTGCCTGGTACCTACCACTTCGATGACGTCGCCGGCATCTACTACCGTTTGTGCCAGCACGGGAATGGATATTCCGGCGCGCTTGATACTCCGGATACTGACACCGTGCATGAACTTTTCCCTTCGGATAACTGCAACCGTCTTGCCGGCAACCGTCTTGCGTGTGATTGTAACCGGTAACTTTTCGGCAGGAAAATCCAGGAGCTGGGCATCTTGTACTTCCGGCCCTATCCAGCTTTCTTCGCCTATGATGTATTCGCGGCGTCCGCTTAGCACTACTTCGTCTCCCGGCTCTATCTGTATGTTCATGCTGACTTCCACCACAACTCCGGATTTGCGGAGGCGTTCCACAAATAGACGTTTGTCGTGCTGCCGGAAGTAGACTTCCAGGTCAATCACCCGCTTTCCATTCTTGAACCACTCGTTTTCGACCCGGTAGGCACGGAAAGTGACGGGGCGTGCCGCCGGCATGAATCCCGGTTCGTCAGCCAGAGAGCTGCCCATCTTCGCCTCCAGCTCCTTGCAGGCGGCTTTCACCTTTTCCAGCCCGCCCAGCATCTTGGGACCGATGGATGATAGGACCCATGCCGAGCCTGCCGTACCGAAAATGTAGGTGACGGCGTAGGATACGGGAATGATGTTGACGTAACTTTGTCGTTGGGCCTCGTCCAGTCCCATATTGGCCATGGTGTCTTCTGCCACTCCGATGACGGCGGAGATGGTTTGCGAACCGGCCAGCAGTCCGGCAGCTTCACCGGCATTGTAGCCCATCATCAGGGCCAGCAGCCAGGTCACTAACAGTACGGATATACACATCAGTACGGCAAAGCCCACTTGGGGTAATCCGTCCTTTTTCAGTCCGCGGAAGAACTGGGGACCCACTTTATAGCCCACGGCAAAAAGGAAAAGCAGAAAAAATACCGACTTTATCGGACCCGGTACGGCTATATTCAGTTGCCCTACCAGTACGCCTACAAGCAGTACACTGGTCACTGTGCCCAGCGTAAACTTACCGATACGCAGTTTCCCCAGCCAGAATCCCAGGAATATAGTGAGGAAAATGGCAAGTTCGGGGCGTTCCCTGAGCTGGTTGAAAATCCATTCCATAATCAAGTTGTTTAGGTTATATATTGGTTGTTCCGATGCTTTCTGGAGCGTCGTTTCGCTATACAACGGCTTTTAACGGGAAGTGTTTTATACAAAAGGAGTTTTTTAGAACATTTATTCCGTAAAACCGAACTTTAAGAAAAAGTTTTCTTCCGTACCTTTGCCATCCAAATTAGGTAAAACAAGGTATGAAGTTGTTTTTTAGGGTATTTCTGCTTATCCAGCTGGTTACTCTTCCATTGAGAGCACAATATATGGTGCAAGGCGTTGTCACCGATTCGTTGACGAAGGAGCCGTTGCCTTATACGTCAGTTTATCTGAAAGGAACTACGGAGGGAGGGATGACGGACAATAACGGCCGTTTTTCCTTCAAGACCTATCGCCCGGAGGCCACGCTGGTCATTTCGGCCGTGGGATATAATGAATATGTCCGGCTGATTCATCCTGCAAAGTCTTCTAAGTTCAATATAGCCCTTTCGCCAGCCACTTATGCACTGGATGAGGTGGTGGTGAAGCCGAAACGTGAACGGTATAAGAAAAAGGATAATCCCGCAGTGGAGTTTGTACGCAAGATGATAGAGCATCGGGATGACTACTCGCCCGACGAACGCGACTTCTGGAAACGTGACCGCTATGAAAAGATGACTTTTGCCATCAATAACTTCGACAGCTTGAAGCAACAGAAGTGGCTTTACCGTAAGTTCAAGTTCCTGACGGATTATGTCGATACCTCTGCCGTTACCGGCAGGCCGGTACTGGCCATCTCCAACCGTGAGTTGCTTGCCACAGACTATTACCGCAAATCTCCGCATAGCCGGAAACAGTGGGTCACCGCCCGCAGGCAGGCAGGAGTGGACGAAATGCTTTCGCAGCAGGGTATGGAACAGGCTATCAGTGTCACCATGACCGATGTAGACCTTTATGAGAACAACATCACCTTGTTCACCAATAAGTTTGTCAGTCCGCTATCCTCCCTTGGGCCGTCTTTCTACAAATATTATCTGATGGATACGCTTACCGTTGCCGGAAAGCCTTGTGTTGACTTGACATTTGTCCCTTTCAACTCCGAGTCGTTCGGTTTTACGGGACATTTATACGTCATGCTGGACAGTACCTATTTTGTAAAGCGTGCCGTCATGAACTTTCCTCAGAAAATAAATCTGAACTTTGTGGACTACATGAAGATTGAACAGAATTTTGACCGCGCGGAGGACGGTACGAGGCAGTTGCTCAATGAGAGTATCACTACGGAGTTCAAGTTGGTGGACAATAGTGACGGTATTTATGCCAAGCGGGATGTGTATTACAGAAATTATCAGTATGAACCGGATGACAAGGCTCTGCAGGCTTTCCGAAAAGCGGAAAAGGTGATTGAAGAGACATCGGCTTCCGGCTATTCGGAAGCATATTGGGATGCCAACCGCCAGGTGGAGGTCAGCAAGAAAGAGACTTCGGTGGACAAGATGATGGCCCAGTTGCGCAGCTATCCCGTTTATTTCTGGACGGAGAAAGTGTTGAAGGTGCTGTTCACGGGGTATATTCCCGCTCCGAAGGAAAAAGAACCTTTGTTCTATATCGGTATGATGAATACCACTATCAGCGGAAATACACTGGAAGGGGTGCGCTTGCGTGCCGGCGGTATGACGACGGCATGGCTCAATCCGCATTTGTTCGGCAGGGGCTATATGGCATACGGTTTTCGCGACCATCGTGTAAAGGGACTCGCCGAACTGGAATATTCTTTTCATAGGAAGAAGGAATATGCCAATGAATTTCCTATACATTCGTTGAAGCTCCGTTACTTGTCAGACGTCAATCAATATGGACAACACTATCTTTATACCAGTCAGGATAATGTTTTTCTTGCCTTGAAACGTCAGAAGGATGACCGTATCGGTTATCAGCGGAAGGCGGAACTGACCTATACCAATGAGTTCCATTCCGGCTTTTCCGTGCAGATGACGACGCGTCTGCGTAAAGATGAATCATCCCATCTGATTCCTTTCGTCAAGCAGGACGACCATAATACGTATGTAAAAAGTATTTCGACCAGTGAACTGGAATTGAAGCTGCGCTATGCTCCCAACGAGAAATTCTTCCAGACCCAATGGAACCGCTTCCCCGTTTCGCTGGATGCTCCGGTCTTTTCGCTTACACATACCATGGCTGCCAAAGGGGTACTGGGAGGAGACTATACCTATCACTATACGGAAGCGGGTTTTCAAAAGCGTTTCTGGTTCTCGGCATTCGGTTATACGGACGTTATCCTGAAAGCCGGAAAAGTCTGGAATAAGGTTCCTTTTCCTTTGCTCGTCATTCCCAACGCGAACTTGTCCTATACCATACAGCCCGAGTCCTATTCACTGATGAATGCCATGGAATTCATGAACGATGAATACGCTTCCTGGGATGTGACCTATTACTTGAACGGCTGGCTCTTCAACCGTATTCCTTTGTTGAAAAAGTTGAAATGGCGTGAAGTACTTTCCTGCCGCGGCTTGTATGGGAATTTGAGTGATAAGAATAATCCGGCTTTTCAGCAGGATTTGTTCCGTTTTCCTGCTGGAAGTACCACCATGGGACATACGCCATACGTAGAGGCAGGTGTAGGCATTGAAAATATTTTCAAGGTGTTGCGTGTCGATTATGTATGGCGTCTGACTTACCGAAATTTACCGGATGTAGACAAATCCGGGCTCAGAATCAGTCTACACATGACATTTTAACTTAAATCTTACTAATAGGACATTAAATCGGATAAAATGACTAATCCCAATTGAGTAAAATACCCTAAATTTGAGCAATTTTTTAAACTCTAAATAATACAATGGCAATGAAAGAAAACATTAAGCCGGCAACCGGACGCTTGGGCGTGCTGGTAGTCGGAGTAGGTGGTGCGGTTGCAACCACCATGATTACCGGTACATTAGCTGCTCGCAAGGGCTTGGCAAAAGCTATAGGCTCAATCACACAAATGGCTGCTATGCGCATGCAGGATGGCAAAGAAAAACTTATCAAAGACATAGTGCCTTTGGCTGATTTGAATGATATCGTTTTCGGCGGTTGGGACATTTTCCCGGACAACGCCTACGAAGCTGCTATGTATGCCGAGGTTTTGAAAGAGAAAGACTTGAATTTGGTAAAAGACGAACTGCAAGCCATCAAGCCGATGCCTGCTGCATTCGACCACAATTTTGCAAAACGTTTGAACGGTACGCATATTAAGAAGGCTGCTACTCGCTGGGAAATGACAGAGCAGTTGCGTGAGGATATCCGTAACTTCAAGGCAGCCAATAACTGCGAGCGTATTGCTGTGCTGTGGGCTGCAAGTACCGAAATATATATTCCGCTGTCCAAAGAGCACGAATCTCTCGCTGCTTTGGAACAGGCAATGAAGGAAAACAATACTGAAGTCATCTCTCCGAGTATGTGCTATGCATACGCTGCCATTGCAGAAGGCGCTCCGTTTATTATGGGTGCTCCTAATCTATGTGTGGATACTCCAGCCATGTGGGAATTCTCCAAGAAAATGAATGTGCCCATTTCCGGTAAGGACTTCAAGAGTGGCCAGACTTTGATGAAGACGGTGCTTGCTCCGATGTTCAAGACCCGTATGTTGGGTGTAAGCGGCTGGTTCTCTACGAATATTCTGGGTAACCGTGACGGCGAGGTACTCGACCAACCGGAGAACTTCAAGACAAAAGAGGTCAGCAAGCTGTCTGTTATCGACAATATCTTCGAACCGGAGAAATATCCTGACTTGTACGGTGATGTTTATCATAAGGTACGCATTAACTACTATCCTCCTCGTAAGGATAACAAGGAAGCATGGGACAACATCGATATTTTCGGCTGGATGGGCTATCCGATGGAAATCAAGGTTAACTTCCTGTGCCGTGACTCCATTCTTGCTGCTCCCATCGCGCTCGACTTGGTTATTTTCAGTGATTTGGCATTGCGTGCAGGTATGTGCGGCATCCAGACGTGGCTGTCCTTCTTCTGCAAGAGCCCGATGCACGATTTCGAGCATGAGCCGGTACACGATTTGTTCCAGCAATGGCGTATGGTGAAAGAGACTCTCCGCAATATGGTGGGTGAGACAGCACCGAGTTATCTGGATTAAAAAAACAGTGATAAGGTGATAAAAATAAGGTGGTAAGGTGATAGAGTGATAGCACTTTACCACTTTATCACTTTTATTACTTTATTGCATTTATCACTTTACCGTTTTTATCGCATTTATCACCTCATTACTTTTTTGATGAAGAAACCCTCCCTCCTCCCAGTCATTATCGGTACGGGCTTTGGCTCGGGCTTTTCTCCTTTTGCACCCGGCACTGCGGGAGCTTTGCTGGCTACGCTTATCTGGTTCGGGTTGTCTTATCTGGTTTCAAGTGTCTGCCTTTTGTGGCTGACAGTAGCATTGATTTTGGTATTTACACTTGCCGGTATCTGGGCTGCCAACCGCCTGGAGGTATCTTGGGGCGAAGACCCTTCGCGCGTGGTGGTCGATGAAATGGTCGGTGTGTGGATTGCTTTGCTTGCGGCGCCCGCCGGACATGTATGGTATGCATTGGGAGCATTTGTCTTGTTCCGCTTGTTTGATATATTCAAGCCCTTGGGCATTCGCCGTATGGAAAGTCTGCCGGGTGGAATCGGGGTAATGATGGACGATATTCTGTCTGGAGTCTACGGATTTATAATTTTGATTGTGGCAAGATGGATAATCAGTTGAAATCAAATGGCAAAGGTGTGTCGTGGCGCCATTCTGTCTGGATCTTCTTCAAGGCCCAGATTTCTGCGCAATTCGCAAGCTTTGTCGATTTTCTGGTGACTATCCTTCTGGTAAAGGCTTTTGCTGTTTTTTATCTTTATGCCACATTCACGGGTTCCGTGGTAGGAGGCATTGTAAACTGTGCCATTAATTACGGATGGGTGTTCCATGCCGAAGACTGTAAGAAAACGCATGTTGCCGTGAAATATCTCTTTGTCTGGGGAGGCAGCATTATACTGAATACCTGGGGCACTTTTGCACTGACCGAGTGGCTTACGGGCATGACATGGGTCAATGGATTGTTGGGATATTATATCGACAATGTATTTATTCTGTCAAAGATAATTGTAGCAGTGCTGGTAGCTTTTTTTTGGAACTACCATCTGCAACGTTTTTTCGTTTATCGTAATCACAATATAAAAGGCTTTTTGAAACATTATTTAGAGAACAAAAAAGACGAATATGAATTATAGAGATTGGTTGCAGCAGGTGATATACAAGATTATCAATCCTGTGGTGCATGGTATGATTAGAATTGGCATTACGCCTAACTTTATTACGACTACGGGGCTGGTGCTGAATATCGTGGCGGCTGCCTTGTTTGTGTATGCCGGGGTGTACAAGAGTGGTGAACTGGCCTATGTAGGCTGGGGAGGCGGTATTGTGCTCTTTGCCGGGTTGTTTGACATGATGGACGGACGTGTGGCACGCGTGGGTAAAATGAGTTCTACTTTCGGTGCGCTCTACGACTCCGTACTCGACCGTTACAGCGAGCTCGTGACATTGTTCGGCATCTTCTATTACCTGATGCTGCAAGGCTATTTGTGGGGCTCCATCATTACATTCATTGCGCTGATAGGTTCGCTGATGGTGAGTTACGTGCGTGCCCGTGCCGAAGGTTTGGGGCTGGAGTGTAAAGTCGGTTTCATGCAGCGTCCCGAACGCGTTGTGCTGACTGCCCTCGGTGCCATGTTCTGCGGTATCTTTGGTGATTGTACTTTATTCGACCCGATGCTGATACTAATTGTGCCTATGGCAGTGATTGCAATATTGGCGAATTTGACGGCATTTGCCCGCTTGGCGCATTGCTATAAACTACTGAAAGACAAGGAATGAAAAATAGTTTGTTTCCCTCTGTGAGAGAGGCAGTGCTGGTGATTGTCATCACAGCGTTTTTCCTGATTCTGACAGCGGTCTGTATCGGGCTTCGTCCGGAACATTTCCTGATGGCGGGGGTATTTCTGTTATTGTTCTTTGCCGGACAGACAACCCGTAAGTTGGCAGTGGCGCTGTTGCCGTTTTTCATATTCGGCATTTCGTATGACTGGATGCGCGTATATCCCAATTACCAGGTGAATCCCATTGATGTAAAAGGACTTTATGAGGCAGAAAAATCCCTTTTTGGCTTGTCTGTAGACGGTGCTGTCCTTATCCCTTGTGAGTATTTTGCTTTGAACCATTGTCCTGTTGCCGATTTCTTTGCCGGGATATTCTATCTCTGTTGGGTACCGGTTCCCATTGCATTCGGGGTGTGGCTCTATCTGAAGGGTGACCGTAAGATATATCTTCGTTTTGCGATGGTGTTCCTGCTGGTTAATCTCATCGGTTTTGCCGGCTATTACATCCATCCCGCTGCTCCGCCCTGGTATGCCATGAATTATGGTTTCGAGCCGATACTCGACACTCCGGGCAATCTGGCCGGCTTAGGACGTTTTGACGAATTGCTGGGATGCTCCATCTTCAACTCCATTTACGGAAGGAATGCCAATGTATTTGCAGCAGTGCCCTCGCTCCATGCCGCCTATATGGTGGTGGCTTTGGCCTACGCGGTTATGGACCGCAGCAAAAAGTGGTTGATAGCGTTGTTTGCGGTGATTATGGTCGGTATTTGGTGGACGGCTGTCTATTCGGGACACCATTATCTGATTGATGTGATGCTGGGCATCTCTTGTGCATTGCTGGGTATTTTTGTTTTTGAGAAAGGACTGATGAAGTGGGGAGCGTTCGGACGCTTCTTTGAAAGATACAGTCGATACATTAAATAAGGTATACAATGAATAATTTTGTTTTTTATAGTCCTACAGAGTTTGTCTTTGGCAAGAATACTGAAGTGCAAGTCGGTGCATTGGCGCGTAAGTATGGTGCACAAAAAGTGATGATAGTATATGGAGGCGGTTCTGTTGTACGGAGTGGTCTGCTGGATAGAGTGAAGCAATCCTTGCAGGAAGCCGGTGTGGCTTATTGCGAAATGGGAGGTGTCCAGCCCAATCCCATTGACGGGAAGGTATACGAAGGTATTCAGCTTTGCCGTCGTGAGCAGGTGGATATGATGCTTCCTGTGGGAGGTGGTTCGGTCATAGATACGGCAAAGGCCATTGCTGCCGGAGCCCTTTATGATGGTGACTTTTGGGATTTCTTTATCGGTCGTGCCAAGGTGGAGAAAGCGTTGAAAGTAGCCGTGGTGCTGACTATCCCGGCTGCCGGAAGCGAAGGTTCGGGCAATACGGTAATTACCAAGACAGAGACACTCCAAAAACTGGGGCTCTGTGCCCCCGAGCATTTGCGTCCCGTATTTTCCATCATGAATCCTGAACTGACCTACACCCTTCCGGCTTATCAGACGGCTTGTGGTATTGCCGACATGATGGCTCACATCATGGAGCGTTACTTCACGAATACACCGGATGTGGAAATCAGCGACCGGCTTTGTGAAGGTACCTTGACAGCTATCATTAAAGAAGCTTACCGGGTGAAACAGCAACCGGACAACTATGCCGCACGTGCCAACATTATGTGGTGTGGCACTGTGGCGCATAACGGAATTTGTGGGGTAGGGCGTGAGGAAGACTGGGCATCCCATGCACTGGAACATGAAATCAGTGCTATCTATGATGTAGCCCACGGTGCCGGCTTGGCTGTAATCTTTCCTGCCTGGATGGCTTTTATGGCGGAACATAATCCGGCAAAGATTGCCCAGTTTGCCCACCGCATTTTTGATATACCCAAGTCCGAAGATTTGGAAGAGATGGCTTTGGCAGGTACTGCCCGACTGAAACACTTTTTCCGTTACATGGGCTTGCCGGTTAGCTTTAAGGAGTTGGGCATCGAGCATCCCGATATAGACCGTATGCTCGTCAGTCTGCAGCGCAATAAAGGCGAACTGCTTGGCAACTACGTGAAGCTGACCATGACTGATTGCAGGGAAATCTATCGTTTGGCTTTATAACGAAAGGCATGTTTGGGGAGAGCTCCCCCAAAGCAAGAGATAAAAAAGACGGCGAAGATAAATACCCTTCGCCGTCTTTTTTATTTGATTTCGATTTCTTCCTTCATGTCTATCTCTTCCCCTTGCAGGTCGTAGAATACATATTCCAGGAATGCTAATTTCTGGTTTGGAATAATCTTGATACCGAATCCGTACTTCATCTGCCACTTCCGTTTCAAGGAGACGAGTCCCTGATTGACGTAGGCTGCGATGTACGGGTGGATGTGTAACGAGAATTTCTTTATCTTCAATTTGTTGACCAGGTAGTCAATCTTACTCTCTAAGGTGTCCGTAAAGAGGATGGACGATTTGATGGTGCCTTTACCGAAGCAGGTGGGACAGGTTTCCGTCGTATTTACATCCATAGCCGGGCGTACACGCTGGCGTGTAATCTGCATCAGTCCGAATTTACTGAGCGGCAGGATGTTGTGACGTGCCCTGTCTTTCTGCATGTTGGCACACATACGTTCGTAAAGCTTCTGTCGGTTTTCGGCTTCATTCATGTCGATGAAGTCCACCACGATGATACCACCCATATCCCTTAGTCTGAGCTGGCGTGCCAGTTCGTCGGCTGCACCCAGATTCACTTCCAGTGCGTTGGCCTCCTGCCCGTTGGCATTCTTGGTGCGGTTACCGCTGTTCACGTCTACTACGTGAAGCGCCTCAGTATGCTCAATAATCAGGTAGGCACCACTTTTGTATGAAATGGTCTTGCCGAATGATGACTTGATTTGTTTGGTGATACCAAAATTGTCGTAAATGGGGAGTTGACCTTTGTACAGCTTCACGATTCCTGCCCGTTCAGGGGCGATGAGGGTTACGTAATCCTTGATTTCGTGGTACACAGCCTCGTTGTTCACGTGGATGTTTTCGAAGGAAGGATTGAACAAGTCGCGCAACAGTCCTACGGCACGGCTGGTTTCTTCGTAAATCAGTGTCGGAAATTTGGTGGCCTTCTGTACTTTTGTAATGGCATCTTCCCAATGTTTCAGTAATACTTTAAGCTCTCCGTCGAGTTCGGCAACACGTTTTCCTTCGGCCACGGTGCGGACGATGACGCCGAAGTTTTTCGGCTTGATACTCATCAGCAGTTGCTTGAGGCGTGCGCGCTCTTCGCTCGATTTAATTTTTTGTGATACGGAAACCTTGTCATTGAAGGGAATCAGCACGAGGTATCTTCCGGCAAAGGAAAGCTCGGAAGTCAGTCGCGGCCCTTTGGTAGAGATAGGTTCCTTGACAATTTGCACCACTACTTCTTGTCCCACCTTGAGTGTGTTGGAAACCGTTCCGTCCTTTTCAAGGTCGGGAAGTATGGTTGCTTTGGTAATGGGATTCAGCTTCTTCTTGTCGCTTAAAGTTTGCTTTACGTACTTCTCTAACGAGTTAAATTGAGGACCTAGGTCCAGATAATGAAGAAAAGCGTCTTTCTCGTAACCCACGTCCACGAAGCAGGCATTCAGGCCGGGCATCAATTTTTTGACGCGTCCCAAATACATGTTGCCCACCGAGAAGGAGATGTTTCTTCCTTCGCTCTGGAGTTCCACCAGCTGCTTGTCTTCAAGCAGTGCAATGGATACCTCTTTGGGCTGTACGTCTACAACGAGTTCGCTTGTCACAATAATTGGCTTTTAAATGATTCTATTTACTACTTAAACAAAGAACAAACCCGCGAGACATTTTGCTTCACAAGTTTGTTCTTTATTTTGTCCTTCAGACTAAAAATTACTTTTTGCTTTTATGTCTGTTCTTTCTTAGTCTTTTTTTACGCTTGTGCGTAGACATTTTATGTCTTTTTTTCTTCTTTCCGCTTGGCATAGCTTCAAAATTTTTATGGGTTAATACTATTGTTTATTATTTCTTCACTGAGAGGGTGAACGTTTTTGCAGGCTTAAATGCCGGAATGTTATGTTCCGGAATGATTATTGTAGTGTTCTTGGAGATGTTGCGAGCAGTTTTCTGAGCTCTTTTCTTCACTACAAAACTACCAAACCCGCGGAGGTAAACATTTTCATCTTTGGATAAAGATGCCTTTACTGCGTCCATGAATGCTTCAACGGTTGTAAGTACGGTTGTCTTATCAATTCCGGTGTTCTTTGTAATTTCGTTTACAATATCAGCTTTAGTCATTTTTCTTTAAAAAAAATATTATTACTATAGTTTTCCTAATTTTTTGGACTGCAAATATATAGCTTTTCCGTGGCTCTAAAAAATATATTTCGGACAATTTTCTAAAAAAGTCTTGGCATTAAGCTTTGTTAGGCTGAAAATGAAGTATTTTTGCAGCATGAATATTTTTAGCGGAACATTGTTGGACTGGTATGCGGAGAACAAACGCGACCTTCCGTGGCGAAATACCACGGACCCTTATCTGATATGGATTTCTGAAATCATCTTACAACAGACAAGAGTGGCGCAGGGGTATGAGTATTTTCTGCGTTTCATAAAACGCTTCCCGGATGTGGTGTCGCTGGCTGCTGCGTCCGAGGACGAAGTGATGAAATATTGGCAGGGCCTGGGGTACTATTCGCGTGCCCGCAACCTGCATGCCGCAGCCAAAAGCATGAAGGGGACATTTCCGAAAACCTATGCAGAGGTACGTGCTTTGAAGGGAGTGGGGGATTATACGGCAGCGGCCATCTGCTCCTTTGCCTATGACATGCCTTATGCGGCGGTCGACGGGAATGTGTATCGGGTGCTTTCCCGCTATTTCGGCATTGATGTTCCCATTGATTCTACTGAAGGGAAAAAGACTTTTACCGCTTTGGCGGGTGAGGTGCTCGATAAATCCAGGCCGGCAGATTATAACCAGGCAATTATGGACTTCGGAGCCGTGCAGTGTACGCCGCAGTCGCCCAACTGTCTGTTTTGTCCTTTGTCCGGCAGCTGCCGGGCATTGTCTGAAGGAAAAGTGCAGCAACTGCCCGTGAAGCAGCACAGAACCAAGACCACCAACCGCTATTTTAATTATATATATGTACGCATGGGCGCGCATACCTTGATACATAAGAGGACGGAGGACGATATCTGGAAAAATCTCTTTGAATTGCCTCTGGTTGAAACGGAAAAAGATTTATCCGAAGAGGAATTTCTGGCATGTCCGCAGTTTCATGCGCTGTTTGCAGAGGGAGAGGTGCGGATGGTCCGTACACTGCTTCGGGGGGTGAAACATGTATTGTCCCACAGAGTGATTTACACCAACTTCTACGAGGTTACTCTGCCCGATAATTCGAGCTCCTTCTCAAGTTACCAACGGGTTGCAGTCGAAGATTTGGACCGTTATGCGGTACCCCGGCTGATACATGCTTTCTTGGAGAAATATGTATAAAAGTTGTTCGTATTCTTGCATGGTGTGAATATTCTCGTTAATTTTGGCAGCAAATTAATAAAATAGAAGCTTATGTCAGTAAATAAAGTGATATTGATAGGAAATGTGGGACAAGACCCTAAAATAACCTATTATGAAGGTGGAAACTGTGTTGCCCAGCTTTCTTTGGCCACTACGGAGAAAGGATACACTTTGCAGAATGGTACGCAGATTCCGGACCGTACCGAATGGCATAACCTGATATTCCGTGGCCGTTTAGGCGAAATCGTTGAGAAATATGTGCATAAAGGCGATAAGCTTTACGTGGAAGGTAAGATACGTACCCGTTCTTACGATGACCAGGGAGGCATCAAGCGCTATGTGACTGAGATATTTGTCGACAATATGGAGATGCTGACTCCGAGAACGGCAACTCCCGGTGCCGCCCCTTATGCGCCGCAGGCGGGAGCCGCCCCCCAGCCACAACAACCAGTACAACCGCAGGCTGCCCCTGCACAAGATAACCCGACGGACGACTTGCCGTTCTAATTGTTTAACTAAAACCAAAATCTTTGGACCCAGACGCTTATTTATGCCAGTTGGCAGATGTTTTTAACGGTATATCCGTACAGACTCCTTCTATTTCGGCCATTGTAGCCATTGTGTTGGCAGGTTTGCTTTTGCTTGTTTCCGGTTTTGCATCAGCTTCCGAAATAGCCTTTTTCTCTCTTTCTCCGTCAGACCTGAATGCAATAGCGGAGAGAAAGCATCCTTCGGATGAGAAAATCAGTAATCTGCTGGACAACAGCGAACGTTTGTTGGCAACGATTCTGATTACGAACAACTTCGTGAATGTAACCATAATCATGCTCTGCAACTTCTTCTTTATGAATGTGTTCCAATTTCATTCTCCCATTGCAGAGTTCCTCATTCTGACAGTGGTCCTTACATTTTTGCTGTTGCTTTTCGGTGAAATCATGCCTAAGATATATTCGGCTCAGAAGACGCTGGCTTTCTGCCGTTTTGCCGCTCCCGGCATCACGTTTTGCCGTTCCGTATTCTATCCGATGGCATCTATGCTGGTACGTTCCACCTCTTTCTTGAACAAGCATATGGTCCGCAAGAACCATAACATATCGGTCGATGAACTCTCGCATGCGTTGGAGCTGACCGACAAGGCAGAGCTTTCGGAGGAGAATAATATTCTGGAAGGTATCATCCGCTTTGGCGGGGAAACGGCCAAGGAGGTCATGACCTCTCGCCTTGATGTGGTGGACCTGGATATCCGTACCCCTTTCAAAGATGTGGTGAAGTGCATCGTAGAGAATGTCTACTCCCGTATTCCCATCTATGCGGATAGCCGTGACAATATCAAGGGGGTGCTTTATATCAAGGATTTGCTTCCCCATCTGAACAAAGGGGATAATTTCCGTTGGCAGTCGCTTATCCGGCCCGCCTATTTTGTGCCCGAAACCAAGATGATTGATGATTTGCTGCGCGATTTCCAGGCAAACAAGATTCATATAGCCATTGTGGTCGATGAGTTCGGTGGTACGTCGGGCATTGTCACCATGGAGGACATTATTGAGGAGATTGTGGGCGAAATTCATGACGAATACGATGATGAAGAACGTACATATGCCGTACTGAATGACCACACTTGGGTATTTGAAGCCAAGACCCAGCTGACTGATTTCTATAAAATAACGAAGATAGACGAGGAAACGTTCGATGAGGTGGCAGGGGATGCCGATACGCTTGCCGGACTTCTGCTGGAACTGAAGGGGGAATTTCCTGCTCTCCATGAAAAGGTGACCTACGGCCGTTATGAGTTTGAGGTGTTGGAGATGGACAACCGCCGTATCCTGAAAGTGAAGTTCACAGTAAATGCCCCGGCAGAACCCAACTCTTCTTCCCTTTAATTTTTAATTATTAATTTTTAAATTGTTCCGTGCCCCTCTTCTTGCAACATACCGCTCTTCCCTGTCGATGGGGAATTTGGAAAACGGAGGAATCTCCGGAGGAATTGCTGGCCATGCTTCCTCATCAGGAAGTATACCGGGAAGGTATGCGGCGCTTCACCGCGGCACACCGCCGTTTGGAGTGGCTGGCTGTCCGCGTATTGCTTTATACTCTGTCGGGAGAAGAGAAAGAGATTGCCTATCATCCCAGTGGGAAACCTTATCTGGCGGATGACTCCGCCTCTCTCAGTATTTCGCATACGAAAGGTTATGTGGCTGTTGTCTTGGGATTGCCGGGTCGGGAAGTGGGTGTTGACATCGAGCAGTATGGTGAGCGGGTAAGGAAGGTGGCACATAAATTCATGCGCGAAGATGAACAGCCATCCGTGTTTCGCGGAACCGACACTTGGTCACTGTTGCTGCACTGGTCGGCTAAGGAGACCATGTTCAAATGCCTGAATGCTTCCGAGGTTGATTTTCGCGGGCACATGCGCATTCTGCCTTTTGCTGTAAATGAAAGCGGCGTATTCTCCGCCGAAGAATATCGTACGGTGGAGAAACGCCGGTTCACTATTCATTATTATTTGTTTCCGGATTTTGTCTTGACATTGAGTCTGTAAATCTCTTACAGCCTTTCCAGTTGTACCGTGAAGTGTCTCATCAACGGAGCTTCCCAGGTGATGCGCACTCCGCGGGTAATACTTTCCCGTTTGTCATATACATTTTTCAGAGCGGCTGCCACCACATCCATGTGGTTGTCGGTATACACACGGCGGGGGATGGCAAGCCGGAGCAAGTCCAGGCCGTTGAAGCGGTTTTCGCGGGTCACCGGGTCGCGGTCTGCCAGCAGATAGCCGATTTCACAACCGCGTATGCCTGCTTCCAGATAGAGCTCAGCGGTCAGTGTTTGTGCCGGGAATTCTTCTTTGGGCACATGTGTCAGCACTTTGGGGGCATCCACAAATATGGCATGGCCGCCTGCGGGACGTTGGTAGGGTATCCCGTACTCATCCAGTTTCATGGCGAGATAGCCCACCTGGTGGATGCGGGTTTCCAGATTGTCGAATTCGGTATTCTCGTCCAGGCCGATAGCAAGGGCGTTCATGTCACGACCGTTCATGCCTCCGTAAGTAAGGTAGCCTTCGAACTGCACGCAGAAGCCTTTGGCACCTTCATACCAGTCTTTCCGGCGGGTGGCTATGAATCCGCCCATGTTGACAATACCGTCTTTTTTGGCACTCATCGTCATACCGTCGGCAAGGTCAAACATCTCGCGGGTAATTTCCTTTATGCTCTTGTTGCGGTAACCTTCTTCTCTCATTTTGATGAAGTAGGCATTTTCCGCAAAGCGTGCCGAGTCAAAGAGAACGGGCTTGCCGTACTTGTCGGCAATGGCGCGGACTTCGCGCAGGTTCTGCATGGAAACCGGCTGGCCGCCTGCAGTGTTGTTGGTTATGGTGACGATGACGAACGGTATCCGTTCGCTATGTTCCTGTAATGCTTTTTCCAGTTTTTTAGGGTCTACATTGCCTTTGAAGGGAATTTCCAGCTGTGTCTGTTTGGCTTCGTCTATGGTGCAGTCCAGAGCCAATGCCCGGCGTCCCTCGATATGTCCTTTGGTGGTGTCGAAATGGGAGTTTCCCGGCACAATGTCGCCCTCGTGCACCAAGTAGGAGAAGAGTACATTTTCGGCAGCGCGTCCCTGGTGGGTGGGGATAATGTATTCAAATCCGGTGAGGCGGGTGATGACTTCCTTCAGTTTGAAGAATGAGGTGGCTCCGGCATAGCTTTCGTCGCCCAGCATCATGCCTGCCCATTGGCGGTCGCTCATGGCTCCGGTGCCCGAGTCGGTGATGAGGTCGATATAAACTTGTTCCGATTTGAGTTGGAATACGTTGTAGTGGGCCTCTTTCAGCCATTGTTCGCGTTCCTGGCGGGTACTTTTGCGGATAGGTTCCACCATTTTGATTTTCCATGCTTCGGCAAATGGTAATTCCATAGACTCTGTATCTTTAATAATTTGACAATAGGTTAACGGATAAACCGATTATTGCGGTTTAATGTGCCGAATTTAGACAAAATCTATGTAATAACCAATTTAAATATGACTTTTTGTAATGTAAATGTCCGGACGAAATCACTTCGGCCGGACATCATCAAATAAACTTGGCAGAGTTTATTACCTTCTTTACTTTCTCTGAATTAGGTTTGATGAATGAAATGATGGACGGTTTGTCCGGCTCATTAGACTCAACGCTTTTTCCTCGAAAGCAATGATAAAGTATGCATGGCAGGTCTTCTGACTTGTTTCTGTTGCAGGCGCCTTCCCGGAAGAATATTCCAGTGGCATAGAGTAATTGTCTGCAACGTTGCACGAAACTTACAGCAGCGGGACTGTCCAGGATTTACACCTGATTCCCTTTTAATCGCTTTCCCAGAAGAGGGGGAGCGAACCAATGCATGACAAAGATACGGATTCTTTTTGAGAAAACAATTCTATGAGTGATAAATTTTCTTCCCCTCTCTCTTTCTTTTTGCCGACAAATTGGCAAGGTTTTGCCACCCTCTTGGCAAGACTTTGTCACCGCGTTGGCAAAACTTTGCCATAGGTATGGCAAAAGTTTGCCAAAAGCATGGCAATAGGTTGGCAAAATTACTCTCTGATTGATAGTGACTTAAGGCGATTTAAGCAATCCGTCATGTCGGTAAGGTGAAAAGATACCAATACAAGCCACACTTGCCACAAGAACCTTCTCCAGAGGTATGCAAAGCATTTTGTTTGGTGTGGTAAAACGGGCTGTTATCTCTCTTTTGCCAGTGTGAATACAAACTCCAGTCCTCCGCCTTGGTTGTTTTTGGCAGAGATGGTGCCTCCGTGAATAAGGACTGCATTCTTCACTATGGCGAGCCCCAAGCCGGTGCCGCCCAACTTGCGCGAGCGTCCTTTGTCTACACGGTAGAAGCGTTCGAACAAACGGTTCAGATGTTCGGGAGAAACGCCGATGCCGGTATCGGCAAAACTGAAATAATAGTAATTCTCGTCTTCGCGGAAACAACTGATGTTGATGTGTATGTTGGTGCCGGCATAAGCGATGGCGTTGTCCATGAGATTGCGGAAGATGGAGTAGAGCAGAGAGTAGTTGCCCCGCAACTGTATCTTCGGTTTTAGGGAATTGACAACGGTGATTTGCTTCTGTTCCAGTTCCAGGGACACTTCGTTGACGATGTTTGAAACCAGCATGCTGATGTCCACCTTTTCCATATCAATCATGTTGGCGGCTTCGTCCATGCGGGTCAGTACGGATATGTCGCGCAGCAGGCGGCTCAGGCGGTTGCTTTGCGCGTAGCAGCGTTCCAGGAAGACCTGTATCTTTTCGGGTGCAATGTTTTCGTTGTTCACGATGGTTTCCAGATAGCCTTGTATGCTGCTTACGGGGGTTTTCAGCTCGTGGGCGATGTTTTGGGTCAACTGCCGTTTCAGCCGTACTTGCTCTTCTTCCTGGGTGATGTCGTTGATGGAAATTTCAAAGCTGAGGTCTTGGAAGATGATGCACTCCACGATGAAGGTGCGTCCGTTCTTGTTGATGTGTACGGACATCCTTCGTTCTTCGTTGTAGGAGGGGCGCTTCTGCGCCTTGTTGATGAAATCCGTTATCTTCTGGAATTCGCAGATGGAGAATATCTCTTCGGTAGCCTGCAGGTTGGAGTCTGAAATCAGATTGCCGTATTGGGTGAACAGATTGTTTACCAATATCTCCTTTTTGTCTCTGTTGAATACGCCCAGTCCTTCGCGGGAGGTTTGCAAATGGGTGATAAGCTTTTCGCGCTCAATGTAAAGCGCCTCTTTGGTTTCGCGCAGGCGCTTGTATATCTGTATGATATGCTGCGAAATCTCTCCAAGCTCATTGTGCGGGAAGGCGGCTTGTATGTCCATGTCTATGGGTTCGTTCTTGTCGGCCCTTTTGGCAAACTCGCGCAGGTGGTTGATGGCGCTGCCCAGTTTGGAGGTGAATTTGTAGAAGACGGATATCAGCAACAGTGATACAATGACCGTGAACCAGATGTAGTGTGGGTCGGCAGCCAGATTGTTCATCAGGTTGACGTTGTAGGGGAGGGCTGAACGGATGATGCAGCCTTCGTAGGCGGTGGCAGAATAAAAATAGGTCTTGCCGGTGGTTTCGGAGATGCGCCGCAGGTCATAGCCCTTGCCGTCTTTCAGCGCTTTCTGTACTTCGGGGCGTTTGATGTGGTTGTCCAGTTCATGGCTGTCGTTCTGGGAGCTGTCGAACAATACGTTGCCATGAAGGTCTACCACAGTGACGCGCAATTCCTTGTTCACATGCTTGGAGATGTAGCTGTCCAGCATGGAAGTCCATAGGCTGTCGGGGAGGTAGCGAAGCTCCTGGTGCAGTCTGTCGTTATAATCTTGCAGCTGCATGTCCAGCAGCTCCACTTTGTATTCCTTTTCCCGCTGATACTGGTAGGCGATGAAGCAGGCGGCGAATACGAGGAACAGCGAGATGACCGAAAGGAAAAGCTTCCGGCTGAAGGACAGAAAGTGTCTGTCGTTATTCGGCTTCGAAACAATAACCATATCCCAAGCGTGTTACGATACATTTGCCATAAACTCCGATTTTCTTGCGCAGGCGTGTGATGTTCACGTCGATGGTGCGGTCCAGCACATATACTTCGTCGCTCCAGATGCGGTTCAGTATATCCTCGCGCGAGAATACGCGTCCTTTATTCTGCAAAAGCAGCAATAAGATTTCAAATTCCTTTTTGGTGAGCGGTGCCTCTTCGCCGTCAATGCAGACTTTCTTCTTGATGATGTCCAGTACCAGCGTCTTGTAGACAATCTGTTCCGGTGCATGTTCCGTTTCTCCTTGCCGGGTGCGTCTAAGTACGGCTTTGACACGTGCCGCCACTTCGCGCAGCGAGAAGGGTTTGGATATGTAGTCGTCCGCTCCCAGGTTGAAACCGGTCACGGTGTCATTTTCCGTATCTTTGGCGGTAATGAAGATGATGGGTATCTGGGCTGTCTTCTTGTCCTTCTTCAGCATGCTCGCCATTTTGAAGCCGGAAATTTCTCCCATCATCACGTCCAGCAGTAGCAGGCTGTAGCTGCCAATGTCCATTCTCAGAGCTTCTTCAGCGGAGTTTGCCGTATCCACTTCGTAGCCTTCGTTTTCGAGGTTGAACTTCAGAATTTCACATAAGTCTTCTTCATCGTCCACTACTAAAATCCGGTAATCGTTCATTGCTTTGTTGTTTATGTATGACAAGGATAAAACAATTCTCTTGTCACAAAGTTAAACTTTATTTCTTTTTATCGGCAAAAATAGTGCAAACCGAATGCAGAATTTTCATGTTTGCATGAAAACTTGTGCTGAGATGCAGGCCATTTCTACTTTCTGGGTACAAAAGTGAGGCTAATTTGTTACGGAATGATGAAACAAGTGTTACATTTGGGTTACATTAAATTCTCGTTTATCTAAAAGCCCTGTCACATATAAAATATTATCTTTGCTTCGTAAATATTGAATTGTATGAAAGAACTTATGTATATCAGGAGTTTCTCTAAAAGGCGTTTGCCGGTTATTGTGGGAACTCTGCTTTTAGTGATAATCGGCTCTGTCTGGCTGAATACGGCTCCTTTCCGTTCGGGCTTTGATATCGCGGATGAGCTGGGCGGTAATATATTCCCTTCCAGTATCCTTTCAGTGGCTACCACCGATGCTCAGGTCATAGTGCCGGTAGACTCCATGTATGTAGGTAATCCGAAGTCGTGCATCGCTGTCCGTGTCCGTTCGAGGAATGCTTATAGCCGGGTGCGGGTAGAAGTTGCGGAGACTCCGTTCTTTTCCCGTTCAGTGTCGGAGTTTGTGTTGGCAAAACCGCGTACGGAGTATATTATCTATCCTGATATCATATGGAATTATGAGGCTCTGAAGAATAACAACCAGGCGGAACCCATTAGTGTGGCCGTTATGGTAGAGATGAACGGTAAGGATTTGGGGCAGAGGGTGCGTACTTTTTCCGTTCGCAGCATTAATGAATGTCTGTTGGGGTATGTCACGAATGGTACAAAATTCCATGATACCGGCATCTTTTTTGCAGCATATGTAAATGAGGAGAATCCTATGATTGACAAGCTGTTGCGTGAAGCGCTGGATACGCGTATCGTCAACCGTTTTTTAGGCTATCAGGGAGGTGCCGAAGTGGTGGACAGGCAGGTTTATGCCTTGTGGAATGTACTGCAGAAGCGTAAGTTCCGTTATAGCTCGGTCTCCAATACGAGCCTTTCCAGCAATGTGGTCTTTTCACAGCGTGTGCGCACGTTCGATGACGCCTTGGAGTCCTCGCAAATCAACTGTGTGGATGGAAGTGTGCTTTTTGCTTCTCTGCTCCGTGCCATCAACATAGAACCTATATTGGTGCGCACCCCGGGGCATATGTTTGTAGGATACTACACGGATTCCAGTCATAAAGACATGAATTTCCTTGAAACGACCATGATTGGTGATGTGGATTTGGATGATTTCTTTCCGGACGAACAGTTGGATTCGACGATGGTGGGAAAGTCGCAGAACCAGATGTCGCGCATCACCTTTGACAAGTCCAAGGAGTATGCCAATAAGAAGTATGCCCAGAATAAGGAAGGCATTCATTCCGGCAAACTGAACTATATGTTTCTGGAAATATCCAAAGAGGTGAGAAGGAGAATACAGCCGATAGGGAAATGAGGCGTAGAATGCAAACAGCCGATTTTCACGAACCGGCCGTTCCAATCATCATCTATGAATGAAGACCGTTGAGAGGCTTCAATGAATTAAATCTCACACTCATGCTACGTGCTGTCATGAAATAATCTGTACCATTATATATGTCACCACTACTGATATGGAAATTCCACAACATGGAAAGAGACCAGTTCTTATAAGTGAAACTTGTATATATTAGTATTATGCTGAAAAATAAAATGTTAATGTAGATTATATATGGAATTTATTATTGTTAATAGTCTAACACTATTTTTTGATGAACTTATGAATCATTTTAACTAATTTGCTTTTTAGAATCCTTATCCATACCAATATCCCCACGTAATTAAGTTCTTTTTATATAAAAAGATTTATGAATATGCTTTAATGCGTAAATCAAATAGTTCAAAATATCGCTATATATAAATGATAAATGTGATGTGTTTTTCGTTTTTTTCGCATCATTGAGATATATTATATACAAGTACGGCATCAATATGATTAAGAGTTAATGCTTTGAATAATTACTAAATAGATATTTAAAACTTTGCAAAAATATAAATGCAAATGTTTTAATATTTATTTAGTATTTTTTAATTCGATTGATGATAGAATTTCTAAATTAATTCATATGTTTGCAAACAAATCCAAATAATAGAGCTTATGAAAAGAAATTATTGCTTATCATTAGTGTTGCTTGCATTGTTTGGGGTGTCTGCACCTTTTGCTGCTAATGCAGCTGTTGAAAGTGTGCTAAGTTCCCAAAGTGCTCAGCAAGCCAAGAAAATCACAGGTAAAGTTTTAGATGCGGCAGGCGAACCCATCATCGGCGCCAGCGTGTTAGTAAAAGGTTCTGGTACCGGCGCTGTGACGGATATTGATGGAAATTTTTCTGTAGAGGCGCCGGTGGGTAGCACATTGGAGGTATCTTTCATTGGGTACAAAACAGTGACATTGAAGGTGACGAACGCCACTACTTATACTGTGAGTTTACAAGATGACTCGCAAGCGCTGGACGAAGTGGTTGTGACGGCAATGGGTATCAAGAAAGAGCGCAAAGCTTTGGGATATTCAATGGAGGATGTGAAGTCGGATGAATTGATGAAGATGAAAACTGCCAATCCTATTTCATCCCTTTCGGGGAAAGTGGCCGGTGTGAATGTTACTCAGTCATCCGGTGCCGCTGGTGCGGGCGCTCAGATTATATTGCGTGGAGGAACGTCGGGTGCTGAAGGCAAAGACAATCAGCCGCTCTTTGTGGTGGATGGTGTTATTTTTGATAACTCTTCATCAGTGGTGGGCAATTCGGCTTTCGATGGTTCTATGCGTTCTGCCTCTACTACTTCCAATCGTTTGATGGATATAAACCCCGAAGATATAGAAAGTATGTCGGTGCTCAAAGGCCCTGCAGCTGCCGCTTTATACGGTTCACGTGCAGCCAACGGAGTTATTCTTATCACTACCAAGAAAGGTAAAGAGGGCGTGGTTGAAGTGAATATCAATTCTAAGTTTACTGCTTCATGGGTAAAGAGCCTGCCGCAAACGCAACGCCAATATGCCCGTGGATATATGGAAGACCAATATGATTCAAAGAAGAACTATACTGGTACTGTGTTTAATGACTTTGCTTATACTTCGTGGGGAGAGAAGTCGAACGCAGCTACTTATGATAACATAGGTGATTTCTTTCAAGGCGGAAACATTTTCGATGAAAGTGCCAGCGTAGCCGGGGGTACCAAGAATAGTAAATTCTATCTTTCAGGGTCTTACTATGATCAGGTAGGTGTTGTGCCCGAGACCGGATACAAGAAATATGCTTTCCGTTTCAATGGTGAGCAGAAGGTGGGGATTTTTACCTTTAACGCCAGTGCCGCATATAGCGATGCTCATACGGACCGTACTTTGACGGGTGCCGGACTTTATAATTCGAGTGGTAATGGTGCTCTTTATGGTGTGTACAACTGGTCTCCTTTCGACCGAATGACCCACTATCAGAACGAGGATGGTACCCGTTATCGTTTGTTTGGCGATCGTCTTGATCCATGGGACGAACGCGACAACCCCTATTGGATTGTCAATCGTAACCACATGTATGACGACATCGACCGTTTCAATGGGATGCTCAGTATAAAAGCCGATATTGCCAAATGGTGGTTTGTTTCTTATAAAATAGGTATTGACCGTTATACCCAAACCGCTTCCAACCGTTTGGCTGCCAATGGCGTGCTTAAACAAGTGTGGCAAAAAGGTATGATGAGTGACAACACCCAGCAGTTCCGCTATATGAGCCATGACTTTATGTCGAACATGAGCCATAAGTTCGGTGATTTCGATTTGAATCTTTTGTTGGGTGCCACAATGGACGAAACCAAGACAGACCGTAGCTCGATGATGGCTTGGAACTTTTCCGTTCCTGATTTTTTCTCATACGCCAATGCCAGTAAAGACAATAAGCAATTCACACATGCAGCTACTAAGAAACGTTTGGTAGGAGCTTTTGGAGAATTCCGTGCATCATGGAAAAATATGCTCTATCTCACTGTGAGCGGTCGTAATGACTGGACTTCTACTCTTCCTCTTGAAAATCGTTCGTACTTCTATCCTTCGGTAAGCGGTTCATTCGTATTTACTGAAGCCTTGCAGCGACTCGGTTGGCTGGATGACAGTGTGCTCAACTTTGGTAAATTGCGTGCATCGTGGGCCAAGGTAGGTAAAGATACCGGTGTGTACGAATTGGAAACTGCCTTATGGCCTACGGGTACCTATCTTGACGGTACGGTAGGTGTGGGAAATACTTGGACACGCGGTAATGACAAACTGAAACCGGAAATGACCAAGTCTACCGAAATAGGCGTGGAATTGAGTTTCTTCAAAAACCGCCTGCACATAGACTATGCTTACTATACCAACAATTCATATAATCAGATTCTTGCTCCTCGCGGTCCGCAATCTACCGGTTACATCTTTTGGAGTATCAATGCGGGCAATGTGTATAACAAAGGTATGGAACTCTCTATTTCGGGAACTCCCATACAGACTAAGGACTGGACATGGGACATTGGCTTGAACATGGCAGGTAATCGTGGTACTTTGGACGGGCTTCCCGAAGGTATGGGCGTGATGTATGTTACCGATGTGCAATATGCCGGTATGCAGGCAGCCTCGTTCAGCGGTGGAGATTTTATGGGTATTGCCGGTACCAAATGGAAACGTAATGACGCCGGTGAGGTGATACTCGACAAAAACGGTATGCCTACTTATGATAAAACCCTTGTAGCAGTAGGTAATCGTGAATCATCGTTTACCGGTGGATTAAACAATACCCTTACTTGGAAGAATTTTACTTTCAATATGCTATGGGAATTCCGTGTAGGTGGTGATGTGGTCAACGGTACTCAATATGCTATGGATAACAGCGGTGTGAGCCAGTTTTCTGCCGATGTACGCAATCGTTCTCTCACTGTAACGGGTGTCAATTCCAATGGTGACCCAGTGACCAATACTTGGGAAGCCGATAAAACTTATACTTTTAATGGAGTGCAAATGAGTGGTTACAACATCATTAAGGATTATTATCAGAACTATTACTCCAAGGAGTCAGCCAACTATATTACCGATGTCAATTCTTTGCGTTTACGCTCTGTTTCATTGAGCTATGAGTTTCCTAAAACGTGGCTTTCCAAGATTGGATTTGTAAAGCGTGCTTCGGTATCGGTAGCTGCTACCAATCTATTGCTCATCACCAATTACGACGGTGATCCTGAAGTGGCTGCCGCCGGTGCGGGTGTAGGTGGCTCATCATCAGTAGGATTTGACTACTGCGGTGTACCTGCCACTTCTACCATGTCGTTTGGCTTGAATCTTACTTTCTAACTCTTAAAAAACAGAAGCAATATGAAATTATTCAAATCTATGATATTATGTAGTGTGGGTGCCCTTATTACTTTGTTCTCGGGGTGTAGTGACTGGCTCGATGTAAATGTCGATCCCGAAAATCCCACAGCCGGAAATGCGACCTATGATTCACGATTGGCACATATTGAATTTTATACCAACAGTGCCACTCAGTTTGCTGCTTGGCGTTCCAGTATGTCTATGGGCGATTGGACACGCTATTATGACGGCGGCACTTATTGGAGCATGTCTTATTGGAGTCCTCAGACCGGTGCCGTTACCACTCCCTACCAATGGTGGTTCTGTGGAGCTGCTGTAAATATTCCATTTTTGATTGACAAGGCTACGGCAGCCGAGGCTTGGCATTATGTGGGTGCAGCTCGCGTAATTCGTGCCTATGGTTTTATGCTTATGACAGACCTTTATGGAGAAATGCCTTACAAGTCGAGTGAGGCTGAAGCCGGTGTTACTCCTACCTATAATGACGGAAAAACAATCTATTTGGGCTGTTTGGCCGATCTTGACACCGCTATCGAGATGTTCCAAAAAGAGCAAGGGTCTGCGACAGCTTCGTTGGCTGTAGGCGATATTTGGAATGGTGGTAGTGTAGACAAGTGGCTTAAATTGGCATATTTACTTAAAGCACGTTACATTAACAAGCTTATTAAAAAGGGTGAAGGCAGTTATCTTGAAGGGAAATACGATGCCGCAGAAATCTTGGCTTGTCTTGACAAGGCTCAGCAAAGCAATGCCGACAATACCGTATTCAATCATATTGATGCCAATAATTCGCATGATGTATTGGGATGGGACGAACCGGTTGATTATTCACCGCTCTTTTCTGTATGTGGCATGAATGCCGGCTATATGCCTACCAAGATGCTTTACGATAATCTGACAAATTTTGCCGGAAGTGGAATAGAAGATCCGCGTGCCGATAAGATTTTACCTTGGGCATATTCGAAGCAATCAAGTAATTCACCCGCAGAGGTGAAGTTCAAAAACGGTTGGCGTCGTTCTATGGGTGTAGACATGATTGGCAATGATAGTCCCAGCCTTACCGGCGGACCGTTGCGCTCGAACTTCTCGGCAGCCAAAGGTTGGTGGATTGACAGTGAATCTTCTACCCGTAAGGGGGACACTATTTATGTAGAGTGTACCAGTCAGTGCAAAGCTTATCAAGGACGTCCTGATTTACTTTATCGTCGCGATGGCACTGATGCCTCTCGCGAATCGGGAACTTTCTATACTCGCGTGTCTTCTCCCACCTATATTGGAACCTATGCCGAAGCTTGTTTCATACGTGCTGAAGTACTCTTTAACCAAGGTAATAAAGGAGCGGCTTTTAATGCTTATAAGAAAGGTATTGCAGCCAGTATCGACGGTATGAACGATAAGTTGAAAGTGTGGTGCCGTGAAGATGCCAATTTGGAAGCATGCCCCTCGTTCTCTCCTATGACGCAAACCGACATTGACAACTATTTGAACAATGGTATTGGCACTGAAGAGAATATTACTTTGGGCAAGATTCTTACTCAAAAGCGTTTGGCATTGCATTTTTCCATGGAAATTTGGAACGATATGCGTCGCTACGATTTTAATCCGGAGCTTTTCTTAGGCTGGGGTATTCCTGCACGCTATGGCGTTGATGCTACTGCCCAAAAGAATATTCCGCAAGGTAAACAGTTCCGTCGTTGGCAGCAATGCAGTCATGAACTCAACTACAATACGGCCAATCTGCAAGCTATCGGTGCCACTGTTCCGGGAGCTGATACTTCAATTGCACTTTGGAATGCTGCCGAGGACGTATGGACTTTACCCGTATGGTGGGACAGTGCCCAAAACTAATTTTTCATTGCATTTTATTTTGTGATACAAATTCATTATCTTTACGCCCAAAATGTGGATTTTAAGATATAGTTAAGATATTGAAGGCTCTAATGGTCTTCATTCATAGATGATGATTGGAACAGCCGGTTCGTGAGAATCGGCTGTTTTTTTTGTTTCGTTTGTTTGCATATCAACGGCGGTAATATGTTACTTTTGCCCTAAAACCGAAGATAGGCTGCACCTCAGCATAAAAAATGGACAAGTTCATTTTATTTTGCATTCGGTTTGTACTATCTTTGCGAGAAATAGCTGAGATGGTAGGAACTGTCTTTGCAAAGATTAGTCTATATATGGAACAAAGCAAGAAATTTATCTCTCCGGGGGCATGGTTCTCCATGACTTATCCGGCAGACTGGAATGAATTCGAGGACGGGGAAGGCTCTTTCCTTTTTTATAACCCCAATGAGTGGACCGGTAATTTTCGCATTTCGGCTTTCAAAGGGAATGCTACATATGGCAAGGACTCCGTGAAGCAAGAGTTACGGGAAAACTCCTCTGCCATTCCGGTTAGGATAGGCCGGATGGAATGTGCATATAGTAAGGAAATGTTCGAGGAAGAAGGTGCGTACTATACTTCCCATTTATGGATAACGGGCGCGGATGAAGTTGCCTTTGAATGTTCGTTTACGGTGAAGAAAGGAGAGCCAGTTGCAGAAGCGGAGAAGATTATCGCTTCGCTGGAAACGTGGAAGGATGGAGTGAAGTATCCAGCGGAGATAATTCCGGTGCGCCTTTCGGAAATCTACCAGATTAATGAAGCATACGAGTGGGTGGATACTACTATAAAGGAATTGTTGAAGAAGGATTTCCAGGGAGCCGAGGAAGACATTGCCAAGATGCAGCAGATGATGGAAGAAAGCAACATCAGCCCTAAAAAGAAAGATGCGTGGCTGGCTTTTGGCATTGTGCTTTGTGTTATTTTCGCCAATGAAGTGGACGGTATGGAATGGCGTACCTTGGTGGACGGAAACCGGGAAGCGCCCATATTGCTGAACACGTCTACCGGTGAATGGATAGACCCCATGAAGCTGGTTTGGAGCAAAGTAAAGGCAGGAGGTAAAGTGAATCTGCTGGAGATATACAGCTCCTTGTTCTAAGGTCCGGTCATCTCGGTACTGTGATTTTCAACTTTCAATTTTCAATTTTCATTTTTCAACTATTAAAGCATTGGCAGCAGTAAATTCAATTCTTCAGGTGGAAAACTTGACCAAGTCGTTCGGTGACTTGGTACTATTCGAAAATATTTCTTTGGGCTTGTCCGAGGGACAGCGTGTCGGGTTGATAGCCAAGAACGGCAGTGGCAAGACGACATTGCTCAATATCCTTTCCGGCAAGGAAGGGTATGACAATGGCACCATTTCCTTCCGTCGTGATTTGCGTGTGGGTTATCTGGAACAAGACCCGCAATATCCCGAAGAGCTGACCGTGCTCGAAGCGTGCTTCCATCATGGCAACAGTACTGTCGAGTTAATCAAGGAATATGAACGTTGCATGGAAACGGAGGGGCATCCCGGCTTGGACGAAATTCTGGTGCGTATGGACCATGAAAAAGCTTGGGAGTACGAGCAGAAGGCGAAACAGATTCTGTCTCAACTTAAAATACGTGATTTCAGTCAGCACGTAAAACATCTGTCCGGCGGGCAGTTGAAGCGTGTGGCACTTGCCAATACCCTTATCACTGAACCCGATTTGCTGATACTGGACGAGCCTACCAACCACCTCGACCTCGATATGACGGAGTGGCTGGAGGAATATCTCCGCCGGAACAACCTCAGCTTGCTGATGGTGACGCACGACCGTTATTTCCTCGACCGGGTATGCTCCGAAATCGTAGAGATAGACAACCGGCAGATTTATCAGTATAAAGGCAATTACAGTTATTATCTGGAGAAGCGCCAAGAGCGTATCGAGGCCAAGACTGTGGAGATAGAACGTGCCAATAACCTCTACCGCACAGAGCTGGAATGGATGCGCCGCATGCCGCAAGCCCGCGGGCACAAGGCACGCTATCGGGAGGATGCCTTTTACGAGTTGGAGAAGGTGGCTAAGCAGCGTTTCAACAACGACAATGTAAAGCTGGACGTTAAGGCTTCTTATATAGGCAGTAAGATATTCGAGGCAGACCATCTGTACAAATCCTTTGGTGACTTGAAGATTCTGGATGATTTCTCCTACATCTTCTCCCGTTACGAAAAGATGGGTATCGTAGGGAATAACGGTACGGGCAAGTCGACCTTCATCAAGATACTGATGGGGTTGGAGCAGGCAGACAGCGGTACGCTGGACATTGGCGAGACGGTCCGCTTCGGTTACTACTCGCAGGACGGCTTGCAGTTTGACGAGCAGATGAAAGTGATTGATGTAGTGCAGGACATTGCCGAAGTCATAGAACTGGGCAACGGCAAGAAGCTGACGGCATCGCAATTCCTGCAACATTTCCTGTTTACTCCCGAGACACAGCACAGCTATGTCTACAAGCTGAGTGGGGGAGAACGCCGCCGCCTCTATCTGTGTACGGTCCTGATGCGCAATCCCAACTTCCTGGTGCTGGATGAGCCGACCAATGACCTCGATATTGTGACGCTGAATGTGCTGGAAGAGTATTTGCAGAATTTCAAAGGATGCGTGATTGTGGTGAGCCACGACCGTTATTTCATGGACAAAGTGGTAGACCATCTGTTAGTGTTCAACGGACAAGGGGACATCCGCGACTTTCCCGGCAACTATACACAATATCGCGACTGGAAAGATGCGAAAGTCCATCAGGAAAAGGAGAAAGAGAAAGAAGCCGCCAAGGCTCAGGAGGACAAGACGGCGAAGGTGCGTCTGAACGAAAAGCGGCGCATGTCTTTTAAGGAAAAACGCGAGTTTGAACAATTGGAGCAGGAGATAGCCGACCTGGAAACCGAAAAGAATGCAATTGAAGAGGCTTTGTGCAGCGGTACTTTGTCTGTGGACGAACTGACGGAGAAGTCGAAACGTTTGCCGGAATTGTCGGACTTGATTGACGAAAAAACATTGCGCTGGCTGGAGCTGAGTGAGATAGAATCGAACTGAAGTTCGAAATTGAAAATTAAGAATTAAAAATTAGAACTGAGAAAGTGGGAAATCTGACGAATTATCATAGCCATAGCCTTTATTGTGACGGGCGTGCCGGCATGGAGGACTTTGTGCGTTTTGCATTGAGTGAAGGTTTTACATCTTATGGCTTTTCATCGCATGCTCCATTGCCTTTTTCTACGGCATGGACTATGGAGTGGGATATCATGGACGACTATCTATCTGAATTCCATCGTCTGAAGGAGAAGTATGCTGGACGTATCGAACTGTATATCGGTCTGGAGATTGATTATCTGAATGAAGCGAGTAATCCGTCCATCGCCCGTTTCAGGGAGTTGCCGTTGGACTACCGTATTGGTTCTGTACATCTTCTCTACAATGACAAAGGGGAAGTGGTGGATGTAGATGTACCTGCGGATACCTTTAAGACCATTGTAGACGGACATTTCTGCGGTGACTTGGAGCATGTGGTCCGTCTCTATTATGGTAGGTTGACGAGGATGCTTGAGCTGGGTGGTTTTGATATTGTGGGCCATGCCGATAAGATGCACTACAATGCAGCATGCTATCGCCCGGGATTGCTGGACGAGCCTTGGTATGATGAGCTGGTTAGGGCGTATTTCGCAGATATTGCCCGTCGCGGCTATCAGGTAGAGGTCAATACCAAAGCCTATCATGACTTGGGCACTTTCTATCCCAATGAGCGGTATTTCTCCTACCTGCATGATTTGGGTGTACGTGTGCAGGTGAACAGTGATTCACACTATCCGGAACGGATAAACAACGGACGTCCCGAAGCTTTGCGTGCCTTGAGGAAAGCTGGATATGAATCGGTGATGGAACTACACGGAGGAGAATGGAAAGAGATGCCTATCGTGTTTTGAGTGAATAGGATACAAAAACTCCTGACTTGCCTTTTTGTAAAGGTAGTCAGGAGTTTTTCTTTCTATTATGAACTATTCTGTTTTCAGTAAAAAGTCATCAATCGCCTTTTTGTAGGTAGCCTTATCGGCTGCTCCGCGGAAGAGCTGAGGCTCTCCATTCATAGGGATGAATACAAAAAGAGGGATGCTTGTTGCATTGAACAACGCTGCCAGTTCCTTTTCCTTATCCACATTGACTTTGTAGACAACGATTTTATCGGCATACTCTTTGGCCAGTTCCTTCATAATGGGAGCCACCATGCGGCAAGGTCCGCACCAGTCGGCATATAAGTCTATGATGGCAGGCTTGTTTCCCTTGTATTTCCAGTCCTGGGATTTCTCATAGTCGAACACATCCTTGATGAACATGGCTTTGTTCATGACGATAACTTCTCCGTTTGTTTGAGCATAGGCCAGCATGCAGGAAAACACGAGGGCAACCATTGCTATAATCTTCTTCATTTCTTCTTGTTAAGAGTTTTGTTCTATAACGGCTTTCAAATCCTTACCGCTGATGACACCCGAGTGGCGCCATACGGCTTCACCTTTCTTAAATACGATAAATGTCGGTACTGCTTGTATGCGGTAGCGGGCAGCAAGTTCTTCGTGCTGGTCTACATCTATTTTGGCGATACGGGCAGCATCTCCTATTTCGTTTTCGAGTTCCTCCAGTACCGGATGCATGGCCTTGCACGGGCCACACCAGGTTGCAAAGAAATCAACTAAAACGGGCTTTTCTGATTGTATCAATTCTTCAAACTTTTCCATAATTTTTTCCTTTCTGTTTTTATTTATTTGTAATGATAACAAAATAGGAGGAGGATTTGTTCGCTAAATCATTATTTAATCGTCATCTCTTCAATGAGATGCGAAGCTCCCGCGTATTTGTCGATGATGAACAAGGTGTAGCGGATGTCTACACATGCTGCTCGTTGGGAGGACGGACGGAAGGCAATGTCGCCAGTCAGACCTTCGTAATTGCGGTCAAAGCCGGTACCTATCAGTTCTCCTTTGGCATTGAACACTGGGCTGCCGGAGTTTCCACCGGTATTGTCTGTGTTGACAATGAAGCAGATGGGCATTTCGCCGTTCGGCATGGCATAACGTCCGAAATCCTTTGCCTGATACAGCTGTTTCAGTTTGGCGGGGACTACAAACTCCCAATTGTCGGGATCTTCCTTCTCCATAGCTCCTTTCAGAGTGGTGTAGTAATCATATTTCACACCGTCTGCCGGAGCGTAGGGGAGCACTTGACCGTAGGTCAGGCGCAAGGTGGAGTTGGCATCCGGATAGATGGGCTGACCATTGGCAAGTTTCATGTCCATCATGCCCTTTACCCATACCTTGTGGGCGGCATTGTAGTTTTTATTGGCATCCATCATGGCAATGGAGGTCTGAAGCAGGCCGTCCGTGATGGAATATTTCAGCAAGACCATCCAGTCTGTATTAATCTTGTAGAGGCTGGGCTTGCGGATGAACTTGGCAAAGTTCTCCTTGTTGCCGAAGATGGAATGTTCAAAGCAGGCGTCGATGAAAGCGTCGCTGTTGCCCTTGAAACGCTTGTCTATGATTTGGAAAATACCGATGCGTTGTTCGGCAGGGATATACTTCATGTAGATTTTCAGCATTTCCTTGCCAACAATACGTTCCACTTCGGGGAAGGGGACAGAGGCAAAGTAGCGGTCGGCTGCCTTCTGAAGGCTGTCTTTAGCTGCTGCAATCTGTTTCTTGTCCTTGTTCTTCAAGGCAGATACCAGTCCTGCGGTGCTGGGGATACGCATGAAATCGAGTCCCGTCACCAGTGCTTCTTGAATGGCTTGCTGGTGGTAGAGGGCTGGACGGCGTTGCTTTACGATGGCGCGTATCTGGTCGAATGCTTGCTGATAGCTATTGTCGTTCAGCGAGCGTCCGCGTGCCAGGAGTGCCTCTTGCTGTGCACGTTTAGTGTCCAATACTTTCAGACGGACGAGACCTTCGTTCATACCGATGGCATTTTTCCAGTAGTTGGCAGAAGATGCATACTTGCTGGCATAGTGGATGCGTACGGCATCGTCTTGCAACATTTGTTTCATCAGAGCTTTCTGGCGGACATCGCGCACGTGGTGGCGCATGAAGTTGGTGGTTTGCATACGCTCTTCCACCTCGTCGGAAATCATGTAGCGCCAGTTGCGTCCGGGGAATCCCATGACGAAGGTAAAGTCGCCCTCGCGATAGCCGTCAAGGCTGATGGTGAGATGTTTCTTCACTTTCAGGGGAACGTTGTCTTTGCTGTAAGCGGCGGGTTTCCCGTCTTTGTCGGCATAGATGCGGAACATGGAGAAATCTCCCGTGTGGCGGGGCCACATCCAGTTGTCGGTGTCTGCGCCGAACTTGCCGATGGAGGAGGGGGGAGCGCCTACCATGCGGATGTCGCTATAGGTGGTCTTTACGAACAGATAGTATCTGTTTCCACCGTAGAAGGCTTTCAGTTCCAGTTTGCGGCCAGGTGTCAGGGCGATGCCTTCGGACTTGGCGAAGCGGTCGGCTACTGTCTTCAGGTATTTGGGAGACAGATAATTGGTGCCGTTCGGGTCGTCGTCGGTTTTCAGTTGTTCGTTCACGTAGTCCGTCACGTCCAGTATCCGGTCGATGTAGGTGACGGTGAGTCCCTTGCAGGGAAGCTCCTCTTCGCGCGACATGGCCCAGAAACCGTCGGTCAGGTAGTCGTGCTCCACCGAGCTGTGCTGCTGTATGGCGCCATAGCCGCAGTGGTGGTTGGTCAGTACCAGCCCTTCGGCAGAGATGACTTCGCCGGTGCAACCGCCGCCGAAGTGCACTACGGCATCCTTCAGGGCAATGCCGTCGGGGTTGTATATTTGGTTGGCAGGGATGAGCAGGCCCAGTTCCGTCATGGCGACCTCGTTCTGCTTTTGCAGGTCGGTGAGCATCCACATACCCTCATCGGCGTGTGCCGATAAAACAGTGGATGTTAAAAATAATGATAGTATGATTCTTTTCATGCTAATGTGCGTTAGAAGGGTGTCTGAGAGGGGGGCTATTCAGTATACGACTGAATAGGGTTAAGTATACGACTGAATGGCATTCACTATACGACTGAATGCCATTCAGTATGGGAGGTAATCTCTCGGAGGCTTTAATTTATTCTATAATGTTCATTTCTTTTATCAGATGACCGCAGTTGCCCAGCTTGTCGAGGATGAAGAGCACGTAGCGTATATCCAGTGCGATGCAACGTTGCAGGTTGTTGTCGAAGTTGATGTCGCCGCTCAGTGACTCCCAGTTTCCGTCGAAGGCACATCCGATGAGCTGTCCTTCGCCATTGATGACGGGGCTGCCGGAGTTACCGCCGGTGATGTCGTTCGTGGTGAGGAAGCAAACCGGCATGGTGCCGTCTGCCATGGCGTAGCGTCCGAAGTCTTTCTTTTGAATCAGTTCTTTCAGCTTGGCGGGTACCACGAATTCACGGTCTTCGGGATTCTCTTTTTCAAGGATACCGTCGGTAGTGGTATAGTAGTCGTAGTGTACGGCATCGCGTGGGCTGTATGATTTTACATTACCATAGGTCAGACGCATGGTGAAGTTGGCATCCGGATAGGAGGGGACGGGCTGTTTCATTTCACCCAAGCCACGGATGTAGGCCTTGTGGAGCAGTTCCATTCCGCTTTCCAGTTCCATGTATTGCTTTCCGAGTTCCTGCAGCTTTTCGTTCTTGGAGCGCGAGTAAGCCGTAGCAGGGTCTTTCTCGATGGCTTTCACGGTGGGCTTTGCCAGGAATTTATCCAGGTTCTTGCGGTTGGAGAGGATGGAGTTGTCGTAAATGTTGTCTACGTATGCGTTGTAGTCGCCCTTGAACTCTCCGTTGATGGTTTGGTAGAAGGAGGGCAGCTCGTCGGCGTTCAGTGCCTTGGCAAGGGCGGGCAGGATGGCTTTGGCTACGGCGCGGTCCACTTCGTGGTCGTAGTCTTTATTGTGGATACCATCGTATGCATTTTCCAACTGCTTCTTCGAAGCTTGCAGCAATGAGTCGTTCTTCTCTTCGAGCGCTTTCTTTATGTTATCCATAATAAGGTAGGTACTGCCGAATTCGATAGCACCGCGCAATGCTTCGTTGGTATAGTAGAGCTGGCGCAGCGTGGGGGTGCTTTTCTCGATGATGGCATCAATTTTCTCTACCACACCCTCGTATTCGGGTTTTCCTTGGGCAAAGGCGGCATACTTTTTCTCGATTTCGGCTTTGGCGCCCAACACGTCATTGTCGATGATTGCCTTGTTCATACCAATGGAGTTCTTCCAGTAGTTACTGCTTCCGGCAAACTTGCTGGCATACTGGATGCGGGTCTTGTCACTGGCATCCATATACTTGCGCAGCACTTCGAGGCGTACGCCGCGCATATCAATCATTGCCTGATTCACGGCGTTCATGCGTTGCTTCACTTCGCTCTGGGTGAGGTAACGTTCTGTGCTGCCGGGGAAGCCCATAATCATGGCGTAGTCACCTTCGTTCAGACCTTTGATGGAGATGGGCAGGAACTTCGGCGTTTTCAGGGGTACATTGCTTTCACTGTATTCAGCCGGCTCTCCGTTGGCATCGGCATAGATACGGAACATGGAGAAGTCGCCCGTGTGGCGCGGCCACATCCAGTTGTCGGTCTCACCGCCAAACTTACCTACCGAGGAGGGAGGAGCGGCAACCATACGCACGTCGCTGTATACCTTATAATAGAACATATAGAATTTGTTTCCTGCATAGAAGGGGAGTGCGCGCACTTCAATGCCCGGTTTACCCTTCAAATCGCTCTTCTCCAGTTCTTCCTTTGCCAGTTTGCTGAGGAACGGGGAAGTCAGTGCATCGATTTCCGTCACTTCGCCTGCCTTTATTTTAGCGTTGACAAGGTCGGTGATGTCTACAATGCGGTGCACGAAACGGAATTTCAATCCCGGGGTGGGCAGTTCTTCACTGCGGTTCATGGCCCAGAAACCATCTGTCAGATAATCGTGTTCCACGCTGCTGTGCTGCTGTATGGCACCGTATCCGCAATGGTGATTGGTCAGAATCAGTCCTTCCGGAGAGATGATTTCGCCGGTACAGCCACCGCCAAAGATACCTACAGCATCTTTCAGTGACACGCCGTTGGGATTGTAAAGGTCGTCAGCCTCCAGCTTCAGTCCTTGCTTTTTCATCATGTCGATGGAGTTCTGCTGTTTCATCAGTTGCAACAACCACATTCCTTCGTCTGCACGCGCAGAGCAGACTGTCAGTGCGGCAATGGCCGCAAGCAAACCTTTCTTAAATGTAATCTTCATATAATCAATTATTAAGTAATGTCTTTGAATTTCATTGTCATCGCTTGTGGGCTTATGGCTTTATGGCATTGTTTCTTATTGCTTCCATAATGTTTGCAGGCGGACGCCGGTTCATCAGTTCGTTCTTCATAAAGTCCATGTATGGGGCTGCGTGACTGAAGAACTTATGATATCCTGCACAAAGGTAATTCAGTCCCGGCTCTCCGTCGGCTGTACGTGCAAAACGGTTCTTTGGACATTCGCCGTTGCAGGCAAACAGCCATTCGCACTCCCTGCATTGGGTGGGGAGAGATTGTTGCTTCATCAGTCCGAAGGCTTGTTGCCGTTCTCCGTACATCATCTCCACCAGTGTATTCTGATGGATGTTGCCCAGTTTATATTCGGGGAAAACAAAATGGTCGCACGCATATACGTCTCCGTTGAACTCCATGACGCCTGCATGGCCGCAAGTCTTTGCCATGGAACATACACCCGGTTGTTCGCCTATCCAGTTGGCAAGGGTAGAGTCGAATAACTGTATGTAGTAAGTACCCACGTCCTGCTTTACCCATTCGTCGAACAAGGCGCATAGGAAGTCTCCCCATTGTTCCGGCGTGACGGAAAAGTCTGCCAGCTGCGTGCTCTTTTCCTTGTCTGCCAGGGAGGCAAGATGGCGTCCGTCCCCATGAGGGGCAATGCGCTCCACGATGGGGGCAAACTGGATGTAATGGCATCCTATCTCCTTGAAGAAATTATAGAAGTCCAGCGGATAGTCGGCGTTGTAGTCATTGACCACTGCCATTCCGTTCCATTCCACACCGTGCTTTTTCAGCAGGTTGATGCCCTGCATCACCTTGACGAAAGAGGGCTTGCCCTGCTTGTTCTTCCGGTATTCGTCATGGAACTCTTGCGGTCCGTCTATGGAGACGCCCACCAACCAGTTGTTTTCTTTGAAAAACCGGCACCATTCATCGGTGAGCAACGTGCCGTTGGTCTGTATGCAGTTGTCGATGGTGCGTCCGTTGGCATATTTCCTTTGCAGCTCCATGGCCCGTTTGTAGAAAGACAGCGGACGCATCAGTGTCTCTCCGCCATGCCAGGTGAATAGAACCTGGGGCATGGTCTGCGAGTTGATGTACTCCTCGATAAACTTTTCCAGAAGTTCATCACTCATTACATGCTTGGGATTATCTCTATATAGTTTGGATTTCTCCAGATAATAGCAATAATCGCATGCCAGATTGCATACCGCACCTACCGGTTTCAGCATTACATAGAGCGGTTTGGCAAAAGGTGCATAGGTTGACATGTATATTTTCTCTATTTTTATAATTTATAATTGTGCAAAAATACGTAAACCGAATGAAAAATCCTTTCTTTCTATCCGGTTTATAAGGAATATTAATACCTTTGCTGGGTGTAATTCAAAAATCGTTTCTTGCATGATTAGAATGAGTGTGAACCGCATTTTACCCTTTTTGCTCCTGCTTGTGCTCTTTACTTCTTGCAACCGCAAGTATAAGATAGAGGGCAGTTCCTCGGTAACCAGCCTTGACGGAAAGATGTTGTTCCTCAAGACGCTTCGGGACGGGCAATGGGTGAACGTCGACTCGGCAGAGGTTATCCATGGGCATTTCAAGATGAAAGGCCGGGCCGATTCCGTGATGATGGTGACTCTTTATATGGACCACGAGGGCATTATGCCTTTGGTGCTGGAAGACGGCAAAATCGTGGTTTCCATCTCCAATACTCAGTTGATTGCCAAAGGGACTCCTTTGAATGACAAACTGTACGAGTTCATAGACAAGCGCAATTCCCTGGAAGTGAAGATAGAGGAGCTGGAACGGAAAGAGGCGCGTATGGTGCTGGACGGTGCCAATCTGGATGACGTGCATGGGCAGTTGGCAAAGGAAGGCGAAGCACTTGTGAAGGAGATGAACGACTACGTCCGGCAGTTCATTGTAGATAACTTTGAGAATGTGCTGGGCCCCAGTGTATTCATGATGATGTGCAGCACACTGCCCTATCCGGTGATGACTCCGCAGATTGAGGACATCATGAGGACTGCTCCCTTGTCTTTTAAAGAGAATACTTTGGTGAAGGATTTCCTTACAAAGGCGAAGGAGAACATGCAGCTGATTGAAGAGCAGAAACGCATGAAGCAAAATGCTTCTGTAGGAGGACAGAAATAAACAGGAATGAGTTGATAATGACAAACGGGAATGCCTGAATATCTTGATAGGATATTCAGGCATTCCCGTTTGTCATTATGTCTTTATCTGTCCTGGTCTTCGTTCTTCACCATCCCTTTATACTTTTCCGGCAATGCACTCTCCACCGCCGCATAAGCCTCGTTCATGCTTGCCTTGATGTTTTCTGCCCCTTTCCCTTTGGGAGGAATAGGTTCATGGATGGTCAGTATCATCCGGTGGCGGTGTATCCACTTTCCGGTGCGTGGAAGAATCTCGAACGAGCCGTCTATAGTGACGGGCACCACTTCCAGTTGCAGTTCATCTGCCAACTGGAAAGCACCTCTCTTGAAGTACCCCATGTGTCCCGTGAAGGTACGTGCCCCTTCGGGAAATACTACCAGTGACACGCCGTCTTTCAAAGATGATTCTGCCTGCCGCATGGTGGCAAGCACCTTCTTGGGGCTGGAACGGTCGACGAAGATATGTCCTGCGCTCTCGCATGCCTTGCCGACAAACGGGATTTTGCGCAGGCTCTTCTTCATCATCCATTTGAAGTTCCGTCCCAGGAATCCGTATATCAAGAATATGTCGAAGGCACCTTGGTGATTGGGCACAAACACGTAGGAAGTACGTTTGTGTATTTTCTCCCTTCCATGTACCTCCACCGGAATAAGCAGTATATAGCAGATGAGCTGTGACCAGATTTTACCGGGATAGTAACCCCAGATATGCGCTCCTCCTATCAGCGAACCGATGATGGTGACCAATGCTGTAAGGATAGTCAGTACCAATAAAATGGGTAACGCAAAGCAAACCTGATAAATAATATAAAGTATCTTCATAGGTGTCGGATTTTTTATTGCTACAAAGATATACCTTTTTCTTATTTCGTCACTCTTTCTCTCTTACTAATTTTAGTACTGTAATTTCCGGCCATGCCCCGAACCGGAACGGCAGTCCTACATAGCCGATGCCAATATTTACGTACAAAGCCCTCTTGCCTTCGTAGTACATTCCTCTCCATTCCGGATAGATAAGTTCGGCAAGGGAATGTCCGAACAAGATGCCTTGCATGGCGTGGGTGTGTCCTGCAAGCATCAGTGAAATACCCGATTGGGGCAGTACCTCGCGCCTCCAGTGGGTAGGGTTATGGCTGAGCAATATTTGGAACATTCCCTCCGTGCCCTGCATGGCTTGCGGCAAGTCTGCAAATTGGGAGAAAGGAGGCTCCCCGTCGTTTTCCACACCGATGAGGGCTATGCTGTCACCTTTGTGATGAAGGATGTCATGCTCATTGTTCAGCAGTTTCCATCCCATTGCTTTCTGCTGCCGGATTAAATAGTCCAGATTGGCGATTTCTGCTTTCGGGCTTTGCCAGTGATAGTATGAGCCATAGTCATGGTTGCCGAGGATGGAGTATACTCCGTCCGGTGCATATAGTTGGGAGAGTATTTCTTGGAAACCATCCAGTTCGTGGCTCTGCTGGTTCACGAGGTCACCGGTGAAGACAATCAGGTCCGGCTTCTGTCCGTTGACTAAATCGACCAACTGTTTGATGGGGTCCGGATTGCCTTGCCAACTGCCGATGTGTATGTCCGATATTTGCACGATGCGGTAGCCGTCGAAACCTTCCGGAATATTGGCAGAACGGTATTCCACTTCTTTTGTATCGAAACGGGTGATGCCTGCCAGGGTACCGTAAAGGATATTGAAGAAGCTGACGACAGCCAAAACCAGTCCTATAGCGGTGAACGGGCTGCGGGGACAACGACGGATGATGAAGTGTGCCAGTATTCCCACCAGCGAGCAAAGCATGAATATGGTTTTTGGAAAGACAAACAGCATGATGGTAATTGCCAGTCTGCCTATGGCCTGCGTATGGTTTGACATCGCATTGTCGCCCGTAAGGAATATGAAGTAAACATAGCCTGCCGCTAATAGCAAGGTGGGAAGCCAATAAAGGCAGTGAAGGACTGCCTTTCTGGTTTTTCTTACTACATAAACCAAGTAAATGTAAAGGTCGGGGATGAGAAGGAAAAGGATGAAAACAAGAGTTACTCGGTGCATATATCTTTCAATTCTTCAATGTTCTTTTTAATATTGTCCAGATGTTTGTAAATCACTTTTTTGTAGAGAATATAGATAATTAGCGCGTCAAATACTACGAAAAGGGTAATCAGTAGGGCTTGTACGCTGGCTGGTGCCAGATGATATTCCATCACCCAATAGTTGAGGATATTGAAAAGGATAATCCAAATGGAGATGCCCATCACTTCATATCTGGTCCATTGGCGGAAGGTGGTCATACGGCGACTGACTTCGGCAACCCCCATTTCATCAATACGCGTGTCCTTGTTCCAGCGGTATGTTTTCCAGTCCCACCACATGCCTATGAGGATGCTTATAGCGATGAATCCCAGTAAAGCGACAATCTTGCCTTGCAGCTGCTCATTGAAGCCGAAGGTGGGCAGCAACAGCCATATAAGCAGAAGGGCTGCCAGACCTACCGCTCCCATTCCGATAGAGAAACGCTGTATGACTACGAGTCGTCCCAGACTTTTGCGGGTATTGGCCTTGTAGCCGGCAATCAGTTCGGTAATCTGCTGTTCGTCAGCAATCGGTTCTTTCTGCAACTGTTCATTCAGTGCGTTCCATGATTTCTTCAGTTCATCCAGTTCCATATATTTATTCCTCCTTATTCATTTTTTTCAATTTGTCCTTGATGCGGCTGAGTTTGGTGGCAACGTTTGTCAAGGTCAGCCCGGTGATTTCGGCAATTTCTTCGTAGCTTTTCTCTTCCAGATAGAGCAGTATGATGGACTTTTCCAATTGTCCCAGTCGGTTTATCATCCGGTAGAGCTGCCGTAGCATGGCTTGTGTCTCGTCGGTTTCTTCAGTCCGGTCGGCTTCCTGGGTGAGGGTGACGATTTCGGGGATGTTCTTTTCTTTGCGGATAAAGCTGATGCACGTGTTCAGTGCGATGCGGTAAATCCATGTGGAAATCTTACACTCCCGCCGGAACTTGGGAAATGCTTTCCATAAGTTGAGCACCACTTCCTGATACAGGTCGTTGAGGGTAGCATTGGGCGTGGTGTACAGATAGCACACCTTATATATCACGCGCTCATACTCCCGTACCACGGATACAAACTCTTGTTCTGCATTTTCCATCTTTTAGCTTCTTTCGAATTGCTTTTGCACTGTTAGTCGCATTGTGTGGCGATAAATCACAGTTCAAAAAGGATTATTTTAATGTGTTAATGTGCCTATATGCTAATGTGCCAATGACCTGCGGCATGGTAGCACAATATACATATAGCGCAGCCAATTGGCACATTAGCATATAGGCACATTAGCACATTATTCATATTGTAGTGGCTAAAAACTTCCGCATATCCCCTATTGGCATTCCCCGGCGGCGGGCGTAGTCGTCCAGCTGGTCTTCTCCAATCTTGCCCACTGAAAAGTATCGGGATGCGGGATGTGCCAGCATCATGCCGCAGACGGAGGAGTGAGGGTGCATGGCTCCATGTTCAGTCAGCGTGATGCCTATCTGCTTCATGCCGAGCAGTTCGTCCAGCAGGAAATTCACGGATTGGTCGGGTAGGGAGGGGTATCCCACAGCGGGGCGGATGCCTTGGTATTTCTCGACCAGCAGATCCGGAATGGACAAGGATTCGTCGGGGACATACCCCCAAGCCTCCTTGCGGACATATTCGTGCATCTTTTCTGTGGCGGCTTCGGCAAGGCGGTCGTTCAGAGTCTGTACAAGGAGATGTTTGTAAGGGTCGCTTTTATAAGTCTCTTCGGCCTCTTCACTGATGGTGGAGGCGAAAAGTCCTACGATGTCGGGCGTGCCTGAAGAGAGGGGACGTATAAAATCGCTCAGACAGAGAAATGGACCGCCATCGGGTTGGGGTGTCTGCTGGCGGAGCAGTGGGAAGGTTGTTCCTTCTATCAAGAGGTTATCTCCGTCTGCATTTGCCTGGCAAAGCCTGAAGATGCAATGGATGGAGATTGTTTCGTCCAGTCGGCCGAGCATTCTATTGGCTTCCTTGAAGAGCTGCATGGCTTCGGAAGCTTTGGTACGTTCCTCCTCGGGAAAGGTTGTCAGCCAAAGTGCACGGCAGGAATCGCAGCCATGGATGTTGGCAATAGCCGCAAAGCGAGGCTGGAAGCCCCAGGCATGGAAGAAATAAATCCAGTTGATGTAAGGGGTTACTTCATGAATCCGATACGAAAGCAATTCATGCCCCGGTGCCAGTATTGTCCTTTTCATCCCATTTAATCCTTAATCCCTAATCCTTAATTCCTAGCCTTCACTCCCCAAATCTCAGTTCCTCGCCACGATAAGCATCGTCCACCATGCCGTCGCTATAAACGGGATGTCCGTTGGCAAAAGTCCTTTCCACTTTCCAGTTGAAGGTATGTCCTTCCAATGGGCTCCAGCCGCATTTGCTCAAAACTTTGTCGGCTGTCACTTCCCACGGGGCATCGGGGCGTACCAGCACAAGGTCTGCCCGGTAACCTTCACGGATATAGCCGCGCTCGTTGATGCGGTAAATTTGTGCGGGAGCATGGCACATTTTTTCAACGATGGTCTCGAGTGTGAATATTCCCTCATCTACCAGTTGCAGCATGCTGACAAGCGAAAACTGTATCATCGGCATGCCGGACATGGCCTTCAAGGCACCCCCTTCTTTCTCGGCGAGCAGATGGGGGGCATGGTCGGTGGCTATTACGTCTATCAGGCCGGAGTTGACGGCGGCACGCAGGGCGTCGCGGTCGGCTTGCTTCTTAATGGCGGGATTGCACTTGATACGTGCACCCAGCGTGCGATAGTCACTGAGCGTGAAGAGGAGATGGGCAACGCATGCTTCGGCGGTGATATGCTTCTCGGAAAGTGAATAGTCATTGAATAGTTGCAGTTCCTTAGCTGTGGACACATGCAGGATATGCAACCGTGCTCCGGCAATTCTTGCCAGCCGTACTGCCAGTTCAGAGGATGCATAGCATGCTGCCGAAGAGCGGATGTAGGGATGCTTGCCTATGGGAATATCATTCTCTCCGGCAAACATTTCCTTATACTTGGCAATATTGTTCTTGATGGTTTCCTGGTCTTCGCAGTGGGCGGCAATCAGCATGTCTGTACCATTGAAGATGTTCAGCAGGCTGTTCATCTTGTCTACCAGCATGTTTCCGGTACTGGAGCCCATGAATAGCTTGATACCGCAGACGCGGTGCTTGTCCAGCTTGCCGAATTCGCTGTAATTGTCGTTTGTTGCGCCGAAGTAGCAGGAATGGTTTACGATACACTTCTCGTTCAGCAAATCAAGTTTGGCGTTCAAGGCATCCAGCGTAGTGGTCACCGGATTTGTATTGGGCATATCCATGATGGAGGTCACACCACCTGCGGCAGCCGCACGGCTTTCGGTGAGGATGTCCGCTTTGTGGGTCAGCCCGGGATCGCGAAAATGTACATGGTCGTCGATGATGCCAGGCAACAGATAGCATCCGGTGGCATCTATGGTCTCGTCACAAGGGGCGGAGAGAGGTTTCCAGTTGGTCAGTACCTCTGCAATGCGCCCGTCTTCTATCACTACGGAACCTTTCACGGATTGTCCTTCGTTGACAATCGTAGCGTTATGTATCAATGTTCTTTTCATATCTTCCTAATATTTATAGTAAACCCCTATCACTCTATCACCCATTACTTCATCTCCTTATCTACGGTAGGATATTTATGGAACCAACTGTTCCATTTCAACCGAATCACTCCGAATACGGCTTCACCAAAAATACTGCTGTTCATTTTGGAGGTGCCCAGTTCGCGATTGATGAAGATGACAGGCACTTCCTTTACCTTGAAGCCGCATTTGTAGGCGGTGAATTTCATTTCTATCTGGAAGGCGTATCCTTTGAAGCGGATGCCGTCCAGATTGATAGTCTCCAATACCCGGCGGCGGTAACATACGAATCCGGCTGTAGTATCGTGGATGGGCAGCCCGGTGATGAAGCGTACATATTTGGAGGCAAAATAAGACATCAGTACACGTCCCATGGGCCAGTTCACTACGTTCACACCACTCACATAACGTGAACCGATGGCTACATCGGCACCCTCTTCGGAGCAAGCGCGGTAGAGACGGGGCAGGTCTTGGGGATTGTGGCTGAAGTCGGCATCCATTTCGAAGATATACTCATAACCTCGTTGCAATGCCCACTTAAAGCCGGCTATATAGGCTGTTCCCAATCCCAGCTTTCCTTTGCGCTCCACCATGAAGAGGCGTTCGGGAAACTCCTGCTGCAAGGTCTTTACAATGGCAGCTGTTCCGTCGGGCGAACCGTCTTCAATGACAAGGATGTGAAAACCATGTTTCAGAGCAAAAACGGCACGGATGATATTTTCTATATTCTCCCGTTCATTGTAGGTGGGGATGATGACAATGCTGTCTGATGTTTGCATACTTATAGGTAATGGGGGTTATAACTGGGAACAAATGTAATACATTTCTTTTTTATCTGGCAGCATTTTCACACAAATCTTGATTTTGCAAAGTTCTGGCGCCACGACTCTTTCATTTATGTAGCTCCTTCTAACTCCTGACTATAAGGAATGCAGGTTAAATCAAAGAACCATATGCTTGACTTTGAACTTTAGCCTCAATCTTTAGCTATTCCCGTTTCAATCATTAACAGAAAACATTCAAACTATTAAAGAAAAACTTTCGAAGTATAAAGGATAAAGTGGGTAGATATAGGGAGAAAAAGTGCTCTTCAGTCTTGGTCTGTCTATCCCAAGCCTTGGGATAGACAGACCAACCCCTGGGATACATGTCCGCAGGCTGGGGATAAACTTTGTGTAACATAACTCCTGAATAGGGATTGTGCAGGCTGTGTTATTCATAATTGGAGGAAAAGAAGTTTCATTGCCTTCCCCGATAAATAGGGCGATACAGAAAAAAGGTGAAGGATGTGCAGGCTGACAGCAGAAAGATTATTTCAGAGAACATAGTTGCCGACAGGTCAAAGCTAAAGATTATTTGTGTATTTTTGCACCGAATTTATTTCGGTAGGATACCTTATGAGAGGCAATACCGGGGGAAAAAGCGCAAAGCAATGAATATAACTGAACTGCAACAATCTTATGCTTCCCATCCCAATGTAGAGGGGGTGTGCAGGCTTCTGAAAGATAACTCTGTCCGTCACCTATATTGCGGAGGTTTATATGCCTCTGCCGCTTCTTTGTTTTCGTCTGTATTGGTTCAGCGGGCTACTTGTCCGCTCGTTTTCATTCTGGGCGATATGGAGGAAGCCGGTTATTTCTATCATGATTTGACGCAGATATTGGGGACAGAGCAGGTATTGTTTTTTCCTTCTTCGTTCCGCCGCGCCATCAAGTACGGGCAGAAGGATGCGGCAAACGAAATACTCCGTACAGAAGTGCTGAGTCGCCTGCAAAAAGGAGAAGAGGGGCTTTGCGTGGTGACCTATCCGGATGCGCTGGCCGAAAAGGTGGTCTCTCGTAAGGAACTGGGAGAGAATACACTGAAACTGCATGCAGGCGAGAGGGTGGATATGAACTTCGTGACGGACGTATTGCGCAGCTACGGTTTCGAATATGTGGACTACGTCTACGAGCCGGGGCAGTATGCCGTTCGTGGCAGTATTATCGACGTCTTTTCCTTCTCTTCCGAATATCCCTTCCGTATAGACTTTTTCGGCGATGAGGTGGAAAGCGTCCGTACCTTCGAGGTGGAAACACAGCTCTCGAAGGAGAAGAAAGAAAGCATCGTGATAGTTCCCGACTTGAGCCATAGCCTGGAAAAAAAGGGAAGCGGCGGCATGGTGTCGTTCCTCGATTTCCTTCCGTCGGACAGCTTGCTTGCCATGCGCGACTTTCTCTGGCTACGCGAACGCATCCAGACCGTGCACGACGAATCGCTCACCCCACAGGCCATCGCCGCCCGTGAGTCGGAGGAGAATGGAGCCATCACGCTGGAAGGCAAGCTGATTGATGGTGGCGAGTTCACCCTGCGCGCCCTCGATTTCCGCCGGATGGAGTTCGGCAACAAGCCCACCGGAACGCCGGATGCTACCGTCTCGTTCCATACTACGGTACAGCCTATCTTCCATAAAAACTTCGACATGGTGGCGGAGAGTTTCCGCGAATACCTCTCCCGTCACTACACCATCTACATATGCAGCGACAGCCTGAAACAGACCGACCGCATCCGTGCCATCTTTGAGGACCGTGGAGACAACATATCCTTTACCGCCGTGGAACGGACACTGCACGAAGGCTTTGCCGACGACACTTTGCGTATCTGCGTCTTTACCGACCATCAGCTGTTCGACCGCTTTCACAAGTATAACTTGAAGAGCGACAAGGCACGCAGCGGCAAGGTGGCCTTGAGCCTGAAGGAGCTGAACCAATTCACCCCCGGCGACTATGTGGTGCATACCGACCACGGTGTGGGGCGTTTTGCCGGACTGGTACGTATCCCCAACGGTGACACCACGCAGGAGGTGATGAAGATTGTCTATCAGAACGAAGATGTGGTGTTTGTCTCCATCCACTCTCTGCACAAGGTTTCCAAGTACAAGGGAAAGGAGGGTGAAGCGCCCCGCCTCAACAAGCTCGGCACCGGAGCCTGGGAGAAGCTGAAAGACCGCACCAAGACGAAGATAAAGGATATTGCCCGCGACTTGATAAAACTCTACTCGCAACGCCGCGAGGAGAAGGGGTTCCAATACAGTCCCGACAGCTTCCTGCAACGGGAGTTGGAAGCCTCCTTCATCTATGAGGATACCCCCGACCAAAGCAAGGCTACTTCCGACGTGAAGGCCGACATGGAGAGTGCCCGTCCGATGGACCGCCTGGTGTGCGGTGACGTGGGCTTCGGCAAGACGGAGGTGGCTGTTCGTGCCGCTTTCAAGGCTGTGGCGGACAATAAGCAGGTGGCTGTACTGGTGCCCACTACCGTACTTGCCTATCAGCATTTCCAGACCTTCAAGGAGCGCTTGAAAGGCTTGCCTTGCCGGGTGGAGTATCTGAGTCGTGCCCGCACCGCTGCTCAGGCAAAGGCTGTAGTGAAAGGGCTTGCCGAAGGGGAAGTGAATATTCTTATCGGTACCCACCGTATCCTGGGAAAAGACGTTAAGTTCAAAGACCTTGGTTTGTTGATTATTGATGAGGAGCAGAAGTTCGGCGTCTCCGTCAAGGAGAAACTCCGCCAATTGAAGGTGAATGTGGATACGCTGACCATGACGGCTACACCCATTCCCCGTACCTTGCAGTTTTCGCTGATGGGTGCGCGCGACTTGAGCGTCATCCAGACACCGCCGCCTAACCGCTATCCCATCCAGACGGAAGTGCACACCTTCAACGAGGAAATCATTGCCGACGCCGTCAATTTTGAGATGAGCCGTAACGGGCAGGTATTCTTCGTGAATAACCGTATTTCCAATCTGTTTGAGTTGAAGGCCATGATAGAGCGGCACATTCCCGACTGCCGTGTCTGTATCGGACACGGACAGATGGAGCCTGCCGAACTGGAGAAGATAATCTTTGATTTCGTCAATTACGATTACGACGTGCTGCTTGCCACTACCATCATCGAAAGTGGCATCGACATACCCAATGCCAATACCATTATCATCAACCAGGCGCAGAACTTCGGCCTCAGTGACTTGCACCAGATGCGCGGACGTGTGGGGCGGAGCAATAAAAAAGCTTTCTGTTACCTGCTGGCACCGCCTTTGTCCTCCCTTACTCCCGAAGCAAAACGACGCCTGCAAGCCATCGAGAACTTCTCCGACCTGGGCAGTGGCATCCACATTGCCATGCAGGACCTTGACATCCGTGGCGCAGGCAATATGCTCGGTGCCGAACAGAGTGGTTTCATTGCCGACCTAGGCTACGAGACGTATCAAAAGATTCTCTCCGAAGCTGTGCACGAACTGAAGACCGACGAGTTTGCCGACCTTTATGCCGAAGAACTGAAAGCAGACGGAGGCGTCATCAGTGGCGAGCAGTTTGTGGACGAATGCCAGGTGGAAAGCGACCTCGAACTTCTGTTGCCTGCCGATTACGTGACTGGCAGCAGCGAGCGTATGTTGCTCTATCGCGAGTTGGACGGATTGACACTCGACAAGGATGTGGATGCTTTCCGTTCCCGCCTCGAAGACCGCTTCGGCCCGATTCCTCCCGAAACGGAAGAACTGCTGCACATCGTTCCCTTGCGACGCCTGGCTGCCCGCCTCGGCGTGGAGAAAGTCTTTCTGAAAGGTGGGCGCATGTCCCTGTTCTTCGTCTCCAATCCGGACAGCCCGTACTATCAGAGCCAGGCTTTCGGTAAGGTCATTGCCTACATGATGAAGTACACCCGGCGTTGTGACCTGCGCGAACAGAACAACAAACGGAGTATGTTGGTGAAGGATGTCAAGACGGTAGAAGAAGCTGTCTGTGTGTTGCAGGAGGTAGTGGCAATGCAGGTGGAAGAGTAAACTGTTGCCACTCCTGCCACTAACGTCCGAACTGCAAGGCGAATCCCAAATTGAAGAAAGTGATGTTGTTTTTGAACCAGCTATGGTCTACTCCGTCATCATACCCGTCTGTGTTATAAAGTCGTGCATCGGGGTTGGCAAACCAGTCTGCTGTCAGGAAATCACAGCGAATCATGCCCGAGAGTTTACGGCTGATGCGGAACTCATAGCCTGCTGCGAAAGTTATTCCACAATATCCTTTATGGAAAAGGTGTCCGTTCCGTTCACCGCGTTTATATGTCCGTTCCTGATAGTTCATATACCCGATGCCGAACGAGAGGAACAGTCCTTGATTCCCGTTGCTCCACAAGGGCCGGTATGTGATGTTGGGGCGTATGCAGTGCAGATGTGCCTTATCCGGCAGGCGTGCCATGCGTAGATAGTCATATTGAAGTCCTGCGGCAAATAGGGGCGTGATGTAGTAGCGGCCTTCTGTCATCAGGTCATATCCCACCCGGTTGCCATTCTTGCTGAAGAAGTCGTTACGGTTTCCCTCTACATGAGGTAAGGATACACCGCCACCGAAGATGATACTGTAATTTTGCGGCAGGCATTCGCTTTGTGCCAGCAGACCTGTCGCTCCAATGGGGAGTAGGGATAGGCAGAGGAGGAGGAATCGTTTCATGCAGTTGCTGTGAGTTTCTTGGAAATATCGTATTTTTATCGTTTCCCGTATAGCTTGTCTATCAAATCCGTCCGTCCTATCCGGCGCAGTTCGTTTATGATGTTCCTGCGCTCTTCGGGTTTGTACCAGAAGAAGAATTGGCGTTGAGCCAGTTTCTCGCGCTGCGTTTTGGCACTGAATACCGGTTCCAGCGTATAAGGATGGAAGCCCGTGTACCATGCTTCGGTGGCAACGGTCATGGGAGTAGGGGTAAAGTCTTGCACTTGTTCCAGATGGAAGTCCAGTCGCTTGGTGATGACGGCAAGTTCTGCCATATCTTCCTCCTTGCATCCGGGATGGCTGCTGATGAAATAAGGAATAAGCTGCTGGCGTAGTCCTTCTTCATGGTTAATCCTGTCGAATATCTTCTTGAACTCACCGAACTGGCTGAACGGAGGCTTGCGCATGATGTTGAGCACGCGGTCTGACGTATGCTCCGGTGCTACCTTCAGGCGACCGCTGACATGGCGGGCAATGAGCTCGCGGGTATATTCCTGCGTACTTTTGTTAGTGTTCGGGTCCTTGCTCTGGTGCAGCAGCAGGTCATAGCGTACACCGCTGCCAATGAAGGACTTCTTGATGCCGGGCAGGGCATCTACGGCATGATAGATGTCGAGCAGCGGACGGTGGTCCGTATTCAGGTTGGGGCATACCTTGGGGTAGATGCACGACGGGCGTTTGCATTTCCTGCAGACGGCCTCATCCCGTCCCTTCATGCGGTACATATTGGCCGACGGGCCTCCCAAATCGCTCAAATAACCCTTGAAGTCTGGCAGCTCCGTGATGGCTTTCACCTCTTTCAGAATGCTCTCCTTGCTGCGGCTTACGATGAATTTGCCCTGGTGTGCGGAGATGGTGCAGAAGGCACATCCTCCGAAACATCCGCGATGCAGGTTGACGGAGAACTTTATCATGTCGTATGCCGGAATACGTTTTCCCTTGTATTTGGGATGGGGCAGGCGCGTGTATGGCAAGTCGAAAGAACGGTCGAGTTCAGCTTCCGTCAAAGGGGGATAGGGAGGATTGACTACTACCGTCAGCTTGCCGCTCTTTTGCAAGATGCGGGATGCTGTATATTTGTTGCTTTCCTCCTCGATATGACGGAAGTTGGCAGCTTCTTTCTTTTTATCTTTCAGACATTCTTCATGGGAAAAGAGGGTGATATCCCCTTCTTGTACCACTACTTCCTTGTCAAGGTAAACCATTTGGGGAATATCGGCGATGAGCTTTTTGAAGCTTGGGGCGTCCATCTGTGTCTGTTGGCGTTTCAGCCTTTCCGCAAGTTCCACCACCGGTTTCTCTCCCATACCGTAGATGAGTGAGTCGGCTCCGCTGTCGAGGAGGATGCTGGGGCGTACACGGTCCTGCCAATAGTCATAGTGCGTCAGGCGGCGCATGCTTGCCTCGATGCCGCCCAGTACGACGGGGACATCGGGGAATAGCTTCTTTAATATCTGGGTATATACAATGGAAGGGTACTCCGGACGCATATCCGGACGTGCATCCGGGGTATAGGCGTCATCACTGCGCAAGCGTTTGTTGGCAGTATATTTGTTGACCATCGAATCCATACAGCCGGGACTGATGCCGAAGAACAGACGGGGACGTCCCAGTTTTTTGAAGTCGCGCAAGTCGTCGCGCCAGTTGGGTTGGGGGATGATGGCTACGCGCAATCCTTCTGCTTCGAGGATGCGGCCTATGACGGCGGCTCCAAAAGAAGGGTGATCCACGTAGGCGTCACCGCTGAAAAGTATTACATCCAATTCGTCCCAACCACGTAGTTCCACTTCTTTCTTGGTAGTAGGAAGCCAGTCTGTAAGGCGATATTCTTTCATTTGCACATTAAAAACTGTAATGTCATCCGTTCTCCGTCGTAAATCTCACGGAAGCCTATCTGCTGCTCGGAAAGATACTCTTTCATGTCATTGAAGGCAGCAGCGTCGTCCATGATGATTTCCAGCTTCTCGCCTTTTCCGGCCTCGCACATGGCTTTGATGGCAGGGATTAAAGGGCTGTAATGCTGTTGTCCGCAGGTGTCGATGGTTTTCATTTATTCTTCTTCTATGGTGTCTTGTTGGGAAAGCCATTGCAGATAGAGCTTGATGAGCTGTTGTAGTCCGAAGGCCTTCATGTTGTTGTGATAGATAACGTCGATACAGAGGTCGAGCAGGTCTTTGCTGTCTTCCTCTTGCGAGGCGATGAGGGAGCGGATGTTCAGTTTCAACTTGTCGAGCACGGTTTCGTCCACAATACCGTTGCTGTCGATGAGATGGCGGAAGAGGCCGTATTTCTCGATGGTGGCAAGATTCTCTTCAGAAACTTCTAAACTACGGGTTCCGCTGGGGTTGGCTTGTATAGTGTACATGATGTTTAATGTTTAGTGGTTAATGTTTAATGATTAATGGAAGCAAAGATAGTTTTTTCACTACAGATTACACAGATTTTCACAGATTATTTATAGGGATTGCTATTTTGTCTGTGTTAATCTGTGTAATCTGTGGTGAGAAAGCGGAGTATGGAGGCCATAATTGCATTTCTGGATGTTTCTTCCCGGATGCTTTCAAAAGGGAATCCCATGACAAAAGTGCGATAATCACTGCCTTGATAGGCTACGGCGGCGGGTGTGTTGCCGATGGCATAGGTCATGACTGGAAAAGCGGGAGACATGGGCAGGATGCAATCAGGGGAAGTGACCGGATAGCTTTGCTCATTCGGCAGGCGGGGAAGGGTGAAGGTATGCCCCAGTCCCCGGACAGCGATTTTGTCCCCGTCTGTTTTCAGAGAGTTGCCATGCCGGTACTTCAAGATATTCTGAATAAATTCTTTATTGCCCTGCGAGCTGTCCATATCGCTGCCTACGTAGGCACCGCTGACCAGGAGATGACCTCCCGACTGGCAATAGGAAGTCAGTATGCGCTGCATGGGCGAGGAGAATGTTTTGTAGTAGGTATTGCGTGCCGGATTGCTGGAATTGTCTTCTTTCTCAAGTCCGAGGATATAGTCCACTATCGGATAATCCTCTAATGAGAGGATGCCCTTTTCCACAGCCTCGTCGCTGCATGAGACGAAGCTGTAATTTCCGGCTGCCTGGATGGCTTTGCCATGTACGAAGGGGTAATCGAAAGTGTTTCCGATGATTTTCATGCCTTCGTATTCGTCACTGCTCTCTCCCAGACGTCGTCCTGCTTCCTTCCGGCTAAAATTCTGCTGGGCGCCGCAGAGGGAGATGTCATAGAGATAGGGTACGCCGGGATCTTGTGACAAGTCGAAGCCTGCCGCATCGGGGGTGTCTATAACGGCAGGCCCGCTGATGCGGTCGAATCCGTTGACGATAAGTATCTGTCCTTTTTCACGCTTTGCCTTGTAGGCGGCAAGAATTTCCGAAGGGAAGCTTTCGCCACCCCGGTTTACGGCGGTTACTTTAAAGGAATAGACGATGCCCGGTTCTATTTTTACGGTGTGGGATGGGGAGCTGACGCGTACGCCATTGTCAAATCCTCCACGACCGATACGTGTATATACAATGTATTCACGTGGTTTGGCAGTCGGCTCCAACGGGTCTTCCTCTCCTTGCCAGGAAAGCTCTAAAGTATTCTTCTTTTGACCGAAGCGGATGGCAAAGTGGCTGACGGGAAGGGGTTGGACAACGTAGTCTCTGCCGTGCTGGCTGCATATGTATTGCAGAATGGCTTTATAGAGCGCACGCCCGACGGTGAACTTGAAGTTAGGGTCATGTCCCAAGCGCATATCTGCGAAGTTCTGGTGCGACAACAGTTCTACGATGGTGGAAGGGACGGCGGGCAGGCGTGTTTCACTGTAGTTGCGGTTCCATAGGCTGCGGCGTGTCCAGTCTACGTTGAAGGTAGAGCGGATATCACGCTGCAACTGCGTTAGCAGAATGTCCGAAAGGTCACGGGAGGCATGGCGGTCTGTACCGGCATGCAGTCGGCCGTTGTTGAAGTTGGTGGTATAAATGCCGAGAGTGCCTATAATCTCATCTTCCTTACTGAAACCGGCATCGCTATGCAGGGCCATACTCATTTCAAAGGGGATGCCCAAACCTTCTTCCGTTGGGTTGAATAGTGATTTTCCTGCAAGGTAATTCACTGTACGGGAACGTACGTTGATGTCGTCGTTCATATCATTCTTTCCCTCATAGCCTCCATAGACGGGATAGGGCATGCCTGCCCATTGGGCAAAGTAGCGTGCGCCTTCCAGGTATCTGGGCAAGCCGCTGGTTTGTCCTCCGCGGGCAATGTTGCCCATGCCTCCTCCAAAGCGGACGGCATCGGCACAGACCACGCCTTTCTCTTTGCTTTCGTTGCTCAATACCACCATGCCGTAGTCGTTCCGGCCTTTGTCAAAAGTGAATGTGCCGAGGTACACCCATGTGCCGCTTCCTATTTGCTGGTTCACCTTGAACTCCGTGACGCCTCCATTGTGAAATACAAGATATTTGGCATCGCTTACGCTGCCCGGCAGTGTTTGGTAAGATACGTATACAGCATATTCTCCCGTTTCCGGAATATCGGGTACCCATTCGGCAAAAGCCTTGTCTTTCTTCTTTTCAGTTTTGGCAAAGCGTGCCGTGCCGGAGAGGAAAGGGTTTTCATTGTCCTGATAGATTCGTTTCCGTTGGGCAAATCCGGGTCGGGAGGTCTGTTCCCAACGTGCTTTCCGGCTTTTCACGTCCAGATAAAGGGAACCTTGTCCTCCATGTCCGCTCAGGCTACCGTCATTGTCTACGATGACTTCCTGCTTCTGCGTGTCCCTTTCGCGGGGAGTGAATACATTGGCTCCTGCATTCTCCAGCATGGGCAGGAGGTAGGGCAGGATGAAGGATTGGGTGAACTGGTCTTCTGTAGTGCAGAACAGCCTCGGGCGTTGCCATCCCCATTTGTCCTTGTCATTGATATAATATTTCCCGTGGCTTTGCCAAAGGGCGATGTGGCGTCCTTCCAGTCCGCGGGTGATGTCGTAGGGGCGCGAGGTACGGGTTACCCAGGGGGTACCTTTGTATTCCAGGTGGCTGAACAGACGTGCCTTGTCTTTCTTCCCTTTCCGGTAGAGGTTGGGGATAAGCTCTTCGATGCTCTTCCCGTCAGCAAAGACGGTGAGGTCGAAATAGTTCACCGGTCCTGGCAGGATTTGTCCCAGATGGCGGTAAATGGCATCAACGGTTTCAGGCCGTAGAGGCTGGTAGGCAAAGCGCTCGTTTGTATAGACAAGCAATTTCTTCTTCCGGAAGTCAATGCGGAAACTATCCAGCTTGCAGGTACCGATGTTGGCCGTATGGGTGGTGTATTTCCTAAAGAATGTCTGGAGGCGTTCTTCCACATTCTGCTCTAGTTCTTGTGCTGGAAGGAGGAATCCACACAAGAGCCATATGCCGGTTAGGATAAGTTTTTTCATACTGATGAAATATTGAAGTTGCCAATATCTGCTTTTACCAGACGGTGGTGCGTGCAAAAGTACATAAAAGAAAGCTTCACTGATGAGCGGGTTACTTTCTTTTTATTATTTTGCAGACATATAAGTAAGTCTTAAGAATTAAAAAGCATTAATCGGCAATCTTTTTCAGTTCTGTCAGTTCCGTAACTTTGTCCGGATAGAGGATGGCGTTGTGCGCAGCCATTTGAGCTGCTTTCTTATGGATTGGGTCCATTCCTTCGGGAGAATATGGGTTTTCTGTTACATTCTGATGGGTCAATGCCTCAAACCATGTGCAGGCAGCTGTATATCTGCCTATGGTTAAGTCAAGGTGGTATCCGTCCCTATTCATATGGTCGCCGATAAAGGAGGTACGTGCATTTTGTATGGCGGTTCCCGAAGGGATAATTTTCTTGATACCCACCAGGTTGGCGGCTTTCTTTACTGCATCCACAATGCTGGTGTACATTTTCATTTGGTTCTGGTCATAGTTTTTGAATCCGGTGTGGTTGGCATTGGTAGCATAAGCCCATGTCTGGTGCATCATTAATACGGTTTCCTTTCCAATTCGTTCCCTGATATAGTTAACCAATTCAGGTAGGGAAGCTTTGTAGCTGTCATAGATACCAGACAAAGGGCTGGCCTGCTGAACACTGATATAGTCCCATTTCTCATCGGCCAGTACTTTCTCAATAGTCATTGACCGGGTTTCTGTTTTTTCCCCGTCTTTCTCTACTTTGCGATAGGCATAGGTCGGAGCGTTGTTGCGTATGTTTTGTACGTGCCGTTCCAGTGAACATCCTCCGATAAACATATTGCCGATAATCATGGTGATACCTTCAGCTTCTCCCAGTTCGTGCAAATATTGCTCTACTGCATCTTGTGAAAAGCTGTTGCCTATTGCCAATACTTTGATGGTGTCGTTATTGGCATGGCATCCATTTGCAAACAATGTAAATGGCGTGAGTAGGAATAAAATGACAAGGATGTTGATAGCATACTTTTTCATAATGGTGTTTGTTTTTAAGTTTTGTCGTTTCGATAAATAAGTAACAAAATTATTTGATTGTTTTTATATCTGCAAATATTCCTTGGGAATATAAGAAGGCTGAGACATGAAAAAATGAGATGCATTGCCGGAGCAATACATCTCATCCTATTGTTAATATTTTATCCGTTTATAGCGGAATGTATTCCACAAAGGCTTCCATCGCCTCATAGGAAGCAAGTCCGAGGCTGTCATACAAGGCAGCTGTTCCGCGGTTACGGTCCTCGCTGCGTTGCCAGAACAAACGTTCGTCATTGCCCAGGAACGGTGCGCTTTCCATCTGCGATTGATGCTTCAGGATAGAGTTACGCTTGGCACGCAGTTCTTCCGGGCTGATGGGCACAGCCATCTCGATGTTTTCGATTTCCCATTCGGCCCATGCACCGCGGTACATCCAGATGCGGCATTCCTTCAACCATTTGGCACCTTCTTCTTTTTCCAAGTCAATGGCGGCAAATACGGCGTCCGTACAAACACGGTGTGTGCCGTGCGGGTCGGCCAGGTCGCCGGCAACGAAAATCTGATGGGGTTTCACTTCACGCAATAGGTTGCGTACAATTTCCACGTCTGCTTCGCTGATAGGATTCTTCTGTATCTTGCCCGTTTCGTAGAATGGCAGGTCAAGGAAATGACAGTGATCCAGAGGGATATTATTGTATGTACATGCAGTGCGTGCCTCGCCACGGCGAATCAGTCCCTTGATGGTCAAGATGTCGCGTGTATCCATGTCACCGTCTTTCTTCTCCTTCAAGTATTTACGGATTTCAGTATATTTGTCATTGATGACCTGGTCTTCGCTGTTGTTGAAGATTTGGTTGAACCCGTTGATGAAGTGCAGGAAGCGGATAACTTCTTCATCGCCTACGGCAATGTTACCGGAAGTTTCGTAAGCCACATGCACGTCATGTTTCTGCTCTACCAGACGACGGATGGTGCCTCCCATGGAGATAACGTCATCATCGGGATGCGGAGAAAATACGACCACACGTTTTGGATAGGGCTTTGCACGCTCAGGACGATAGGTGTCGTCAGCATTCGGCTTGCCGCCCGGCCATCCGGTGATGGTATGTTGCAGGTCATTGAATATCTTGATGTTCACGTTATAGGCTGAGCCGAACAATGCCAGCAGTTCGCTCAGACCGTTTTCGTTGTAGTCCTTGTTGGTCAGTTTCAGAATGGGTTTTCCGGTGAGTTGGCACAACCAGACGATGGCACTGCGGATGAGCTTGTCGTTCCATTCGCAGGAGGTTACCAGCCAGGGGCGTTGGATACGCGTCAAATTGGCGGCGGCAGACAAGTCGATAGCTACATGTGCATTGTTGTGAGTCTGCAGATAAGATGCAGGGATAGTATCTGTTACCGGACCTTCAACGCATTCTTTCACCTTTTGCGCTTTCTCCTCACCCCATGCCAGCAGATATATTTTCTTTGCCGAGAGGATGGTGGCTACTCCCATGGTGATGGAGCTGATGGGGGTATTTTCAATGCTACCGAACATCTTGGAAGCTTCATTGCGGGAGTCGTTGTCCAGCAATATCAGACGAGTGGTAGAGTTCAGGCGTGAACCCGGTTCATTGAAACCTATATTACCTACACGGCCAATGCCCAGCAAAGCGATGTCTAAGCCACCGAAACTTTCAATGCGCTGCTCGTAAAGACGGCAATATTCAAAGATGGCGTCTTTGGCGATGGTGCTGTCGGGGGTGAAAACATTCTGTTTGTCAATGTCCACATGGTCTATCAGCATTTCCTTCAATGCGTTGAAGTTGCTGTTGATGGCATTGGGAGCTAATGGATAATATTCGTAGAGGTTGAATATGACTACGTTGCGGAAACTTAATCCCTCTTCCTGGTGCATACGTACCAAGTCTGCATATACATTGCGCGGAGAGTTACCGCCTGCCAGTGCCAAGACACAGAAACGTCCCGCCTTTTGCTTGTCACGGATTAACTGTGCAATGTCAAGGGCAATCTGGTTGGCGCCTTCTTCCGCAGACTCATAAATATCTGTCGGGATTTTTTCCAGTCGGGTCAATACCGACCGTTCAAATGCATTCTCAGGTCTGTAGTACCTGGGGGAGACTCTGTTGAGAGTGATTTGAGAGCTTAGATTGGTTTTCATAAATTGAATATTAATAAATGATTAAGTATTGCGCTGTTCTTTCAATCAACAAATATACGAAAAACAATGTTCATTCGCATGTTGTTGAAGATTAATTAAGAGATTGTATTGGTTTCCGGTACAAGTTTGCCCATGGCCCATACGGCTCTTACGTTCAAGTCTTCGTCCATGACGATGATGTCGGCATCCTTGCCTTTTTGGAGGGAGCCTTTGCGGTCGTATACGCCCATAATCTTTGCCGGGGTTTCAGAAGCCATGCGTACGGCGTCTGCCAACGGAATTTCGGCTTTTTGTACCATGGTACGTATCAGTCGGTCCATGGTGGCTACGCTGCCGGCAAGGGCAGAATGGTCGGCAAGCTTGCAGACTCCGTCCTCGATGATAACGCGCGGGTCAAAGGCTTCCCGGCTGTCGCTTGCGGCACATGCCAGGGCGTCGGTTATCAGGCAGGTGCGTTCTACGCCTTTTATCTTGTAGACCAGTCGCAGGATGGTGGGAGGGACATGGATGCCGTCGGCCACCACTTCCACCGTCATGTCGTCCAGCAGATAGATGCTTTCTACCGTGCCTTCGTATTTGTACTCGCGGCGTTTGTGGAAACCGGGCATTGCATTGTAGAAGTGGGTGGCATGGGTATAGCCAGCTTCGTAGGCTGTACGGATGTCTTCAAACTCCGCTTGCGTATGGGCTACCGATGCCAAGATACCTTTGGCGGTGATGTATTTTCCGAACTGCATGGCTCCCGGAAGTTCGGGGGCAGCGTCCCAGCGCTTGATGCAAGACCAGGTTTCTACGATGGGAATATATTCGTTGGGGTCGGGACTCTTGATGTTCTCGGGGATTTGTCCGCCTGCCATCGCCATATTCAGGTAGTGCCCTTCCAGATGCAGGCCGAGGATAGGGCTGTCTTTTTCTTCCATCAGCTTGGTGCAGGTTTCGGCTGCTTGCTCAATCATGGGGACGGTGGAGGAGGAGAGGGTGGGGAAAATACTGGTCGTTCCATATTTCATATGGGTTTTGACGGCTGCACGGAAGGCATCTTCGGTACATTCCATAAAATCACGGCCTCCACCGCCATGAGCATGAATCTCCACGCCACCGGGGAGTACATACATACCTTTTACGTCTATCAATTGTGCACCGATTACGGCAAGGTCACAGTTGGTCACTTCCAATATTTTTCCGTCTCTGATGAGTACAGAGCCGTCTTTAAGCCATCCTTGCGGGGTAAGGATGCGGGCGTTGATAAGTTGGGTCAACATAGGATTTGGGGGTTAGAGTTGTTAAATTAATCATGTTGTCGTTTTGACATTGTTTCGGAGGGCAAAAATAGGTACTTTTTGGAGAAGATGTACTCCTTCTTTTTAGGTATTTTCATTAAATACTCTAAAAATGGACGTTTATTAGATAAAACTGTATGATTTGCAATGCATAGAGAAAGATGCCTATTCTTATTTTGTTCCTCCATAGAGGAGAGAATAGCTAATCTATCAGTTCCTATTCACAGAAAAGTAGTAGATATTGTATGTTTTTTCACCATCTATGGTGGTGAGGGAACGTTTGCCTGGGGAGACTGGAGGGAAATCTTGGTTACGCCTACACCGTTGCTTCTGTTTCGCCTGGGATGAGAGATAGCCATAATGAGAAGTGAGGCGGTTCAATGTCTTTAGGCCTATCTGTTGCAAAAGGTTATGGAACTTAGAGATGCTATAACGCTGTTACATCGTTACGGCGGGTATATTAAGCAAACGTGCCAAAGCCTCTGATTCCGGAGCGTCACCTTTGAACTGTAGACTGAAGTTTTTGAGGTAACTCCGTTTATATTGATAGGAATACCCGGTAATAACTATAAATCTTATCCATCTTCAAAGGCTATAAGTATTACCTTTTTTAGTGATGGGTAATTTTTTTAACTGTATTCGGGTATAATTTCATCTTATCTCCTGAAAGTACCCTTAGTCAATTCTTGATAGTTTAAGTGGTAGTGAAACTTTATCCTCCGGGTCGGAATAATCTAATGAGCTATATATCTGTTGGTAATTCTCGTCTAACATACCATTGATAGCTATTATGGCATCATCTATATGGAATGTGGCCTTTATATTTTCTTCATTTTGTTCCCATGTTCCTGTCATAGTTTCAGTTTCTCCATCTCCTTTAATTGTTAATTTAGCAACATTGTTTTTTGCAAATTGTAAAATAAGAGTAGCTTGTTCCTCGCCTATATTAATGCTTCCCTGATATATCCCAATAATAGATTTAACTTCTTGTTCTATTCTAAGAGTCGCACTTGCACCGTCCTCTTTAGTCCTGAATGTTACAGAGCCTATACGTTTGTTACTTTTAGTATTGGCCTCATATCCTATTTTGACTGGGATTTTGCCAGCTGGCATGTCTTTCAATTGTTTTTCTGATGGATTGACTGATAACCAGTCTGACACATTCTCAGTATGCCAGTCCGCATTTGATGAGACGTTGATTTCGAAATACCCCTTTTCTGCTGATACTGTTTTATACGTAATGTCAAGAGCTATTTCGGGATAGAAGATTTCTGTTGCTTCTTGTGTTATATTAAGGACTTGTATAATCTCTCCGCTTTTGAAAAGTACTTGCTCAGTCCGTTCTTTATAACCGGTATTGGCTGAATATCTGACTTTTACTTTGGTCTCTCCATTTCCGGATGGTGGGGATAGGGTTACCCAGCTATTGTTACTTATATTTGTTTCCCATGGAGCTTCATTAGTAGTAACGGTTATGTCAAATGAACCTGCTATATTAGTGACTTTTTGAGAATAAATATTTAATGAGATTACTGCATCGGCGGCTTCTTGTATAATGGTTAAGGTTTGCGATGCTGATTCTGTTTTGAAATATATCTCACAAGAACGTTTTTTGTTTAATGTGTTTTTCTTGTAAGATACTGTAATTCTTTTATTTCCAGTGGCATAAGATTCGCTAAGTTCTACCCATTCTGGTACCCCATAGGTAGTCCAATGGATGTTATTGGTATTTATGTCTATACTGAAACTACCCGCAGCAGCTTTTACTTCTTGTATGGAAGGTGTAATACTGATGGCTGTATTTGCTGCACTTTGTTTTACTGTAAATTTTTCCATGTAATCTCCTGCAGCAAAACATACTGTTCCCTCACGCTCTTCGGTTTCTGTATTTTCAGTATAACTGATGGTGATAACTGTATCATTATCACCCTTTTCTGGTGATACCTTCAACCATGGTGATATGTCTGTAATATTCCATGGCGCACTATTAGTTTTGATGCTAATTATTAGTTGACCAGCTGAGGAGGAAACTCTTTCTGATTTTTTACTTAAAGTAAATGTAGGTTCTTGTGATGATTTACCTTTTTGTGTCACTAGAATGCTTTGGTTTACAGAGCCGCAATTGATAGTAATGGTTGCTGAACGTACTTCTTGGCTGTCATTTGGAATGGTAGTGATGCTTATTTGTGCTTTTCCTGCCCGGCCATTATTGGGCTCTATTTTACACCATCCTATTGAGCGTGTTTCCATTACTGAAGCTGTCCATTCTTTACTGGCTGTAAACGATATAGTAGCATTTCCACCTGCGGATGAAAAGGCCGGTTTAAGATTTTCAGTTCCCGGAACTATGATTGACGGAGCTTCGTTTGTATTATCTTCTTTACATGCCATTCCTACAATCACAAATGCTAATAGTATTAATATTTTCTTCATAGCATTATTAGAGTTGGATATTATTTATTATTTGTATCTCAATAGTAATTTATAAAATAGAAAATATGATACTTTAACTCGTTTGGGTTAGGCGGCTCCTAGTAGATTCTAAGTTTGTATAACGAAAATGGGTTTATATTTTCTTTATCATTCTATAATGGACAAAAATAAATATATTTTTAAAAAATACAAAATATTTTTAGGTGTTATTGAACATGGCTTTTTCATTTAAGAAATATTGTTTATCGCTTGTTGTTGCCGTAAAAATCCCTATATTCGTGCGCAACGATGCGGAAGCACCGCCTTAGGGGTTTCTTCTTATCGTTCATTTTTATTTTTTTTATAGGGGGAATTCAATAGTGATAGGATATCGATATTGTCTTTCGCCTTTGTTTTTGCGATAGCAAAAATATGATTTATTTCCTTGATATACAACTTTTGCGTATAATAATACTAAAGAAGAAACACCTTGACTGTTTTCGTGGCAGCATCATGACTCATTTGAGGGAATTTGTATCCTCAGTCCTTGAATACCGCAGAACAAGCAGGGGAAACTTCAAGCACAAACTTGAAGACATACTCATGCTTGTCATATTGGGGGACGCTCAGCAAGTGTATTACCAGGGCTGACATACTTCAATTTGGCAAACGTCACTTGAAACGCCTGCAGGCGAAAGGGCTATTCCCGTATGGATTACCTTCAGAAGCTACGCTTTGCCGTGTGTTTCAAAGCATAGACGACGAAAAGATGGCTGAACGAATGTCTGCTTTTGCCGAGTTTTCCGTAAAGAGACCCCCGCTTCGGCAACGGACATCATTTGCATCGACGGCAAGGCCATGCGAGGTACCTTGTACCAGAACGGACGTAACCCCGATATTGTATCTGCATATTCACTCCGTTCGGGTTTTACTTTGGCTACTGATGTTTGCAAGGAGAAAAGTAATGAAATTAAATCTGTGCCCCGGTTATTGGACAAACTGGACGTTTTAGGATGTGTAGTCACAGCGGATGCCATGTCATTCCAAAAGGTAATAATAGACAAGATTAGAGATAAAGGAGCGGACTTCGTGATCGAACTCAAGGCGAATCAAAGTTCTTTGCGTTATGGACTTGAAGATTCTATAAAGACCGCCACCCCAACTGACATTTATAAGGAAAGCCCATGCTTGGAACACGGCAGGATTGAGTCAAGGGTATGCTGTATATACTGTGGGGAAGAACTTATTGCTGACAGGGAAGAATGGAATGGGAATTTGACAGTCATAGAAATACTCACATCTACAGAGAAAAAGTCTGATGGCAGGAGTACATCTGAACAGCGGCTGTACATTTCAAGTCTGGATAGCAGTGCAGGGCGGCTTAGTCAGATAACCAAACAGTATTGGGCTATTGAAAGCATGCACTGGGATCTTGACCGCAACCTCCGGCAAGACAGCATAAAGCGTAAAGCTGAACGGTCGGCCAGGAACCCGGACACAATTCAAAGGATGGTGTTGGCACTGATTGCAGTTTGGAAGAACAGAAGGAAAAAAATATCAGATAAGAGAAAGGGGACGGCTGAAATAATAAGGGAGTTATCGGTAAACTTCACTAACGTATTGCATTTTCTGAATCAAAAATGAGAAAAATATAGATTTGATATATTCGTAACAAGTTGATTATCAACAACGAAATTTTCACCCATGCCGCACTGACATGGGTAGGGGGATTGTACCCTTAAATCAAAGGTTAAATGAAAAAACCGTGGTTATTGAAACTATATATGTAATGTGGGAGTTTGACACTTCTTGTCTTCGACGAAATTTGTAACTCTCTGAAATAGTTTCTATAAGAACTCTTTTTCATGTCAAATATACTATTTACATTTCTATATATCGTCTTCTCCGATAAAGCCCGTCTTCTTTAGCAACAACCTGGCGAATACATTTATTCGTACCAGTAGTGGCGATCAGCGTGCTACAGATATGGAAATTCTGGCAATACAGTGCGACCAAGCATTCGGAATCCGTTCTGAGGTGACTATACCCGGCATAGGCATGGAAGATATTAACACTGTCTCGTTGCAAACCTATCGCCGCAGCATTCAACAGTTCAATAGTGAGTTTGCTTACAACAACTTAAATGATGAGGCTTTTTGCCGGAAGATTGGTGCTGTCATTGACGGTCTCCTAACAGAGTTTATAATGATTGCATAGAATTTCAGAATCCGGGAAGATTCTTTATTGATTTTAACCGATTGAAAGAAAATTCGAATATTCCACGCAAAGAATTACCTGAAAGACTTCAAGTATCTGAATCTGCCATACAAAAACACATTGTTTTTCTTAAAGAACAAGGAATCATAACGCGGGAAGGTGGCAATAAATATGGGAAATGGAAAGTAATTGAGTGATACACTCAATTACCTTTATTCGTCTGTTTGCTTTATCCAAAAAATCAAGCGAATGTAAGGTAAGTTGCGCTCATATATGCTCAAAAGATTTTTGAGCGGGTTTAAACCGAACAGAAAGATAAGTGATAAGTTTGTCAAAGAACTAATTGAGATAGCTACCTCTATAGGGCAGCATGAATATCTTAAACGCTATGTGATTTTATAACGAACCATTTCTTATAAAAGAAGCCCTAAAAAACAGCGATTTTACTTAAAAGGATTGCCCTGAAAACTATGTTGAAAACTGCAAATGAAAGGGATGTTTTGCCGATAACCACAAAGGGCGTGTTGAATTCTGCAAATGCCATTGCTATAATCGACGATAGGCGCGCAGAAAACAACGTGAAAAAGAATAAATAATAGAAGTAGATTATAATTTATCAAAGAAATAATAACAGCATCATCAGAATAGGAATCGACTGCTGCTGTTGCTTTTTGTATATCTACACGAGTCTGGGAGTAATGAAAAGGCTTGTGGCTGAAAGCAATCTGTTTGTCGCCGTGGTCCGGTCGAAATGCCACACTTCATCGTCCGGAATGCCACACCTCACCACCCGAAACCTGTGGCATTTGGGGCGATAAAGTGTGGCATTTGGGACGATGAAGTGTGGCAGTGCGCGGCACTGCCTAAATAATGATTTAAATTTCACCACGGAGGACACAGAGGACACGGAGGTTTTTAATAAATTCAAATCCGTAGTATCTGTCATTCAGAGGGCTTTAGCCCGAAGAATCTCTTCTCCTTGCATACAATGCGCTATCTTAATAGAGGAGTAGACACGGCTCTTTCATTTAAGGGAGTTAGAGGAGTTATCGCCCTTAAATGATAGTTTTAGCTCATAAAAAGAGAAAGAACTCCGTGTCCTCTGTGGTGAAATAAATTCCCATTAACCCATCGGTGGTATTTATGCGGAATCATAAAAATACTATCCATCGCACTTCTTTTTCCGTTTGGGTTTGTTATATTTGTGTGTGTTTATAAACTCTAAAATATCAATGTATGAAAAGCTGGAAAGTAGAAGCAGCCATCATAGCCGTGGGGCTGCTTTTGTTGGGAATCATGGTAAAAGGCGGTATCAACAATTTTGTGAATAAGGATCGTGTGGTCAGTGTGAAAGGGCTGGCCGAAATGGAAGTGCCTGCTGACAAGGTAGTCTGGCCTCTTGTCTACAAAGACATAGGTAATGACCCTGCACTGCTTTATGCCAATATGGAGAAGAAAAACGCTGCCATCGTGAGTTTCCTTGAAAACAATGGTATTGAGAAGGAGGAAATCAGTATTGCACCGCCCGAAGTGATTGACATGCAGGCCGAACGTTACGTTGACCGCAACGTGGCCTATCGTTATAATGCCACGTCTGTCATCACTGTCACTTCCAAGAATGTGGATAGGGTGCGTAAGCTCATGTCGGGGCAGGCTGAACTCTTGAAGCAGGGTATTGCCATCACGGGAGGGGATTATAAATATAATGTGTCTTATGAATTCACCGGTCTCAACGAAGTGAAGCCCAGAATGATAGAGGAGGCCACGAAGAACGCTCGTGCTGCAGCCGAGAAGTTTGCCAAGGATTCGGACAGTGAACTGGGGAAAATCCGCAATGCCTCGCAAGGGCAGTTCTCCATAAGTGACCGCGATGCCTATACTCCTTATATAAAAAGCGTACGTGTAGTGACTACTGTGAACTATTATTTGAAGAAATAACGAACTCGTCCGCATCTTTCCAAGCGGGAAACTTTAGCCTGAACTCCTGCAGGGAGGAAAGGTTGAGGGAGGCGGTGGCAATCGCCTCTTCGTTGTCGGGCACAGTGGCAAGCACTTCCCCCTTCGGAGAGTAGACCACACTGCCTCCGCTGTGTGGAATGTCTCTGCCGTCCTTGCCGATACGGTTGACACCGCAGACATAACTGATGTTTTCCAGCGCGCGCGCTTGCAGCAGGATGTCCCAGACTTTCCGGCGGGGAATGGGCCAGTTGGCGACGTAAATCAGGAGGTCGTATTCATTGCTCGTATTGCGGCTCCAGACCGGGAAACGAAGGTCATAGCATACAAGCAGCAGTATGTTCCAGCCGCGATATCGGATGATGGGACGCCGGTTACCGGAGGTGAAATGTTCTGTCTCGTGCCCCATCCGGAAGAGGTGGCGTTTGTCGTAATAGTAAGTATTGCCTTCGGGCGTAAGGAAGAATGCGCGGTTGTAGTAGGATGGCTTTCTGCCTTCCGAGGCTGTTTCGCAGGCAATATAGCTGCCGGCAAGAGCAAGCCGGTACTCTTCGGACCATTGGCGCAGTGTTGCGATGGTTTCTCCCGTTGTGGGTTCGGCCAAGCTGGCGGTGTCCATACTGAAGCCGGTGGAGAATGTTTCCGGTAAAACAACAATCTCCGTTGTTCCACGAAGAGTTTCTAACTTCTCGCGGAGACGACGGAGATTTTCTTGTTTATTTTCCCAGACGATGTCTGTTTGCAAGATGCTTATTCGCATGGCATTAATGCTTAATACCTGATTAGATATTTCCTAAATCAAAATTTTCGGGATTTTTTCCTTTAAAGTTCTTGAAGTACAGTTTTATCTCGCGCATATCCTTTTCGATGTCTCCGGTAGGCATGACAGCCTTGGTAGAGGAGATGGTCTTGGAAGGATAATCAATCCCGATAAGCATGATGGGCACTTGTGCTTTAAGTGCTATGTAATAAAAACCTTTCTTCCAGTTGGGATTGGCTTTACGGGTTCCTTCCGGTGTAATAGCCAGGTGGAAATGCTTGCTGTTTGCAAACTTTTCGGTCATTTGGTCCACTAAGGAAGATTTACGTCCCCGGTTCACCGGAATGCCGCCAACGGCTTTGAATATCAGTCCCAGAGGAAAAAAGAACCATTCCTTTTTCATCATGAAACTGGTCTTGCGACCGATGGCACCATAAAACAATTTACCGATAAATAAGTCCCAATTGGAAGTATGGGGTGCCGCACAAATTACACATTTGTCGTAGTCGGGCACCGTCACGTTTGTCTTCCAGCCCAGCAGGCGATAATAAATGAAGCTATAAAAGGCTTTCTTCATCTTATTTCAGTTTGCCCATTGCGTCAATAATTTCGTCTACTTTTGCATTGAAGTCAGCACGAAGTTTTTTGTAGAAACCTTTTACATTTCCTGGCTCGGTGTGGCTGATGCGGCTTATGAATTCATCTTGCATTTTCAGAATTTCAGCCATCAGTTCATCGGCTTTTTGTTTGTCTGTTCCAGGCACATATAAGCTGTTTACAAGACACTCTGTGAACAATTCACCTGCAATATAGTTTATATTCTTCTTTAGTTCTTTTCTACTTGCCATAATCTTTACGTTTAAAATGAATAATCTGAATTATTTTCGGTAAAGATAATGTTTTTCTTTGTTAGTGTAGAGCAAAAAAGGGTTTTTATGTGTTTTTAATTTAGTAGTTTTGTGGAATTATTCCACAAACTGTGGACACATTCCACAGGGAAAAATGGAGGATGCCACCATGAATAAAGAACTGCCGTCTGCTTTTCTGCTTGATATATAGTTTGTTAGACGTAATGGATGAGATGGTGATAGATTGGCATCGGATTTGCTTTAATAGAAAGAAACAGGGTTAAATTTAATATACAAACAAGCATGAGACAGTTTTTTACGAAAAAAGAATTGAAACTAAAGAAGAAGAGGTTGCTGATGATGGTTGCCTGCATGGCGGTATTGTTGGCAGGTTACGTTATTCTGACTTGGCCTAAGAAGGTGGAATCGGAAGCTCCTACCGTGATTGTGGAATCTGCGGAAAAAGGAGATGTGGAGATATATGGCGAGTACGTGGGACGTATTCGCGCTCAGCAGTTTGTAGAGGTACGTGCGCGTGTGGAAGGGTATTTGGAGAATATGCTTTTCGCAGAAGGAACATATGTCACCAAGAACCAGGTACTTTTTGTGATAAACCAGGACCAGTATAGGGCAAAGGCTGACAAAGCTCGTGCACAGTTAAAGAAGGATGAAGCGCAGGCATTGAAGGCAAAGCGCGATTTGGAGCGTATCCGCCCCCTCTATGCGCAGAACGCTGCCAGCCAGCTGGATTTGGACAATGCCCAGGCTGCTTACGAGACTGCAGAAGCCTCAGTAGCGATGAGCCAGGCCGATTTGGACCAGGCTGAATTGGAATTGGGATATACGTTGGTCCGTTCTCCGCTATCGGGACATATCAGTGAAAGAAATGTGGATTTGGGAACATTGGTCGGACCGGGAGGCAAGTCCTTGCTGGCTACGGTTGTGAAAAGTGATACGGTTCTGGTAGATTTCAGCATGACGGCATTGGATTACCTGAAAAGCAAGGAACGGAATATCGATATAGGGCGTCAGGACTCTACACGTTCCTGGCAGCCGAACATTACGATTACTTTGGCGGATAATACCGTCTATCCTTATAAGGGCTATGTGGATTTTGCCGAACCTCAGGTGGACCCTCAGACCGGAACATTCTCCGTGCGTGCCGAAATGCCGAACCCTAACAAAGTGTTGTTACCGGGGCAGTTTACAAAGGTTAAGCTATTGCTGGATGTACGTGAGGGTGCTGTCGCCGTTCCTCAAAAGGCGGTTACCATTGAGAAAGGTGGTGCATATATTTTTGTGATGCGCCGGGACTCTACGGTTGAAAAGCGTTTCATTGAACTGGGACCTGAATTTGGCAACAATTGGGTGGTTGAGCGTGGTCTGGTTGCCGGAGAACAAATTGTGACTGAAGGTTTCCACAAGCTGACTCCGGGTATGAAAGTACGTGCCCAGGCTGCCGTTCCTAAAAAGGAGGAAGAGCAGACGAGTGATTCTCTGAACAAGCAGGTTGTTTCCGAAACGAAGCAGACTACTCCGGCTGAGAATAAATCAAAGGACAACAACCCTTCAAAGTAATGATGTTATGAAAGTAAGTTTCTTTATAGACCGCCCGGTATTCTCGGCGGTGATATCGATTGTGATTGTAATTGTCGGTATCATTGGCCTGACCATGCTGCCGGTAGACCAATATCCGCAGATAACGCCTCCCGTAGTGAAAATCAGTGCTTCCTATCCGGGAGCCAGTGCATTGACTGTTTCGCAGGCGGTGGCAACCCCTATCGAGCAAGAGATAAACGGTACTCCCGGTATGCTGTACATGGAGTCCAACAGTTCTAATTCCGGAGGATTTTCAGCTACGGTCACTTTCGACGTGTCTGCCGACCCGGATTTGGCTGCCGTAGAAATACAGAACCGTGTGAAACTGGCGGAGAGCCGTTTGCCAGCCGAAGTGATTCAGAACGGTATTTCTGTGGAAAAGCAGGCTCCCAGCCAATTGATGACTATCTGTCTGACTTCCAGTGACCCGAAGTTCGACGAAATTTATTTGAGTAACTTTGCTACTATCAATGTACTCGACTTGTTGCGCCGTATCCCCGGTGTGGGACGTGTTTCCAACATCGGTAGCCGCTACTATGCCATGCAGATATGGGCGTTGCCCGACAAACTTGCCAACTTCGGACTGACGGTGCAGGATTTGCAGAATGCCCTGAAGGACCAGAACCGTGAGTCTGCTGCGGGTGTTTTGGGACAACAGCCGGTGAAGGGACTCGACATTACTATCCCTATCACTACCCAGGGACGTTTAAGTTCGGCAAAGCAGTTTGAGGACATTGTGGTCCGTGCCAATGCCAACGGTTCCATTATCCGTCTGCGCGATGTGGCGCGTGTTTCATTGGAAGCATCTTCATATAGCACGGAGAGTGGCATCAACGGTGAGAATGCTGCCGTTCTCGGTATCTATATGCTTCCCGGGGCCAATGCAATGGAAGTTGCAAAGAGCGTAAAGGCTGCTATGGAGGAAATCAGTGCAAATTTCCCTGAGGGGATGAGTTATGAGATTCCCTTCGACATGACGACTTATATTTCCGAATCCATTCACGAAGTGTACAAGACGTTGTTCGAAGCGCTGATTCTGGTGGTGCTGGTTGTATTTCTATCCTTGCAAAGTTGGCGTGCGACGGTGATACCGATTGTTGCGGTACCTATTTCCCTGATTGGTACCTTCGGTTTCATGCTTATTTTCGGTTTCTCTCTGAACATACTGACTTTGCTTGGATTGATTCTCGCCATCGGTATTGTGGTGGATGATGCCATTGTGGTGGTGGAGAATGTAGAACATCTTATGGAGACGGAGAAATTGAGCCCGTATGAAGCTACCAAAAAGGCGATGAACGGATTGGCAAGTGCCTTGATTGCCACATCATTGGTGCTCTGTGCCGTGTTTGTGCCGGTAAGTTTCTTGAGCGGAATCACCGGACAGTTATACCGTCAGTTTACCATTACTATCGCCGTTTCCGTATTGCTTTCTACGGTAGTGGCCCTGACGCTTAGTCCCGTCATGTGTTCGCTCATATTGAAGCCCGACAGTGGAAAGAAAAAGAACATAGTTTTCCGCAAAATCAATGAATGGCTGAACTTGGGCAATCACAAATACGTGGCTGTCATTAACCGGGTCATCAGGAATCCCCGCCGCTTGATGAGTGCGTTCGGCCTGGTACTGGTTGCCATTTTCATTATCCACCGGTTGGTGCCTACCAGCTTCCTGCCGGTAGAAGACCAGGGCTATTTTAAGATAGAGTTGGAGTTGCCGGAAGGTGCTACTTTGGAGCGAACCCGTGTGGTGACCGACCGTGCCGTGCAATACTTGGAGAAGAATCCCTATGTGGCCTATGTGCAGAACGTGACGGGTAGCAGCCCCCGTGTGGGTAGCAACCAGGCACGCAGTGAGCTGACGGTTATTCTGAAACCGTGGGAAGAGCGTAAGGGGATTTCCATCGATAAGATAATGGAGAATGTGGAGCAGGACCTGAAGGAATATCCCGAATGCAGGGTCTACCTTTCCACACCGCCGGTCATTCCGGGATTGGGTACCTCGGGAGGTTTCGAAATGCAGCTTGAGGCGCGTGGAGAGGCGACGTTTGACAACTTGGTGCAGGCGGCAGATACGCTGATGTATTATGCCCAGAAGCATAAGGAGCTGACGGGGCTTTCATCATCCTTGCAGTCTGAAATACCGCAACTTTATTTTGATGTGGACCGTGATAAGGTGAAAATGCTGGGTGTGCCCCTGGCGGATGTATTCTCTACCATGAAGGCCTATACCGGTTCAGTATATGTGAATGACTTCAATATGTTCAACCGTATATATAAGGTGTATATCCAGGCCGAGGCTCCTTATCGTGAGCATAAGGACAATATCAACTTGTTCTTTGTAAAGGCAAAGGACGGAGTGATGGTGCCGCTTACTTCCTTGGGAAATGCCTCTTATACCACCGGTCCGGGCAGTATCAAGCGTTTCAATATGTTTACCACTGCCGTCATCCGCGGTTCTGCGGCACAAGGCTACAGTTCCGGCCAGGCAATGGAGATTATGGAGCAGATTGCACGTGACCACTTGCCGGACAATATCGGTCTGGAGTGGAGTGGCCTTTCCTATCAGGAAAAGAAGGCGGGAGGACAGACGGGTCTTGTGCTTACGCTGGTATTCCTTTTCGTATTCCTCTTTTTGGCTGCGCAATATGAAAGTTGGACGGTGCCTATCGCTGTATTGCTTTCACTGCCGGTTGCCGCTTTGGGTGCCTATCTGGGCGTTGTGATATGCGGATTGGAGAATGATATTTATTTCCAAATCGGCTTGGTGATGCTGGTGGGGCTTGCGGCAAAGAATGCCATTTTGATTGTGGAGTTTGCCAAGGTGCAGGTTGACAAGGGAGGAGACTTGATACAGTCTGCCATCCATGCTGCCCAACTCCGTTTCCGGCCTATCCTGATGACTTCCCTCGCCTTTGTATTGGGAATGCTTCCTATGGTGTTGGCAAGCGGACCGGGCTCGGCGAGCCGTCAGGCCATCGGTACGGGTGTTTTCTTCGGAATGATATTTGCCATTGTATTCGGTATTGTGCTTGTACCGTTCTTCTTTGTCCTGGTATACAAGACAAAAGCCAAAGTGCAGCATAAGATTAAGAAAGACTGATTTTAAAGACAACGTTTATGAAAAGAAAGAACATATATATTATTTTGTTGCTGAGTATGTTTGCCCTTACCTCATGCAAGGTGGGCAAGAGCTATGTGCGTCCGGAGATGGCATTGCCGGATAGCCTGGCACAGCAGCAGGATAGCATGAGCATAGCCGATGAACAGTGGCAGGCAGTTTATACGGACAGCACGCTGCGTGCTTTGATAGACCGTGCTCTGGAATATAACAAAGACATGCTGATTGCAGCTTCCCGTGTCAAGGAGATGGCTGCCCAAAAACGTATCAGTGTTGCCAACCTTCTGCCGCAGCTCACCGGAAAGGTGGAGGCTGAGCGCGAGGTGGAGAATTACGGTGGTCATAGCCGTGATGTAGGCAATACTTACGAAGCCAAGGCGTTGCTCTCTTGGGAACTGGACCTTTGGGGAAACTTGAGATGGAAGAAAGTGGCTGCTGTGGCCGAATATTTGCAAAGTGTGGAGGCGCAGCGTGCGTTGCGCATGACCATCGTTGCCGAAGTGGCGCAGGCTTATTATGAGCTGGTAGCCCTTGATACGGAACTGGAGATTGTGCGCCAGACACAAAAGGCGCGTGAAGAGGGAGTGCGCTTGGCGCGTATCCGTTTTGAAGGAGGGCTGACCTCGGAGACCTCTTATCAACAGGCTCAAGTGGAGTTGGCTCGTACGGCTACTCTTGTTCCGGATTTGGAACGCCGTATCTCTCTGAAAGAAAATGATATATCCTTCCTTGTGGGGGAATTCCCTACCCGTATCAAGCGTGTCAATTTTCTGCAGGAACTGGATGTGCCGGAGTTCTTACCGGTAGGTCTGCCTTCCGATTTGTTGGAACGTCGCCCCGATGTCCGTGTGGCAGAGCAGCAGTTGAGGGCTGAACATGCCAGAGTGAAAGTTGCTTATACCAATATGTTCCCCCGTTTGGCCCTGACCGGACAATTTGGATTGGAAAGTGATGTGTTATCCAATTTCCTGGAATCTCCCTATTCCTTATTGAATGGGGCAGTCTTGGCACCACTTTTCGGTTGGGGAAAGAACCGTGCTGCATTGAATGCACAGAAGGCTTCTTTTGAAGCCGAAGTGCATAGCTATGAAAAGACAGTGCTGAATGCTTTTAAGGAAGCGAAGAATGCCATTGTAGATTTCAATAAGATAAAGGAGGTCTACCAACTGCGTGCCAAACTTGAACGTTCTGCCAAGGGATATGTGGATTTGGCACAGTTGCAATACATCAACGGTGTCATCAATTATATGGATGTGCTCGACGCCCAGCGTGGTTATTTCGATGCCCAAATAGGAGTGAGCAATGCCATCCGCGACGAACTTATTGCCATGGTAAATGTCTATAAGGCGTTGGGAGGCGGCTGGCAAACCGAATGACGTGTGATTAAAGAAAACAGTAAGGGCGTGTATATACCATCAAATATTCGGTATATACACGCCCTTGTTCTATAATTGGCTTATTTCATCTAGGATTCTGTAGTCTCCTTGTCTTCTTTCTTTTCCTTTGCCTTTTCTACTTCAAGAGCTACGTTTACGGCATTCATGCCTTTAAGGCCACGTTCAAGGTCGAACGTCACAATATTGTTTTCTGCTATATCTGTCAGCACATTATTAATGTGGAAAAAGTATTTTTCGACCCCGGATAAGTCCTTGATGAAGCCGAAGCCTTTCGACTCATTGAAAAACTCGATACGTCCTCTGCGGATGACCGGTTCTTCCTTGTCTTTTTTGGGAGTTGATATGACGATTTCTTCCAGCTTTATTTCTTCTTTGGGAGCGTTTTCTGCCGGAGGAGTAGAGGTTATCATGCCGTTTTCGTCAACATAGGCAATCATATCTTCAAAGCTGTTGGCTTTGTTGGATAGTTTCTTTTCTTCTTTCTTTTTCTGTTTTTCAGCCCGTCGGGCGAGTCTTTTCTTTTCATTTTCACGCTTGTCTGCGGAGATGGATTTGGCCATGTATTTTTATTTATTGAGTTATAAAAAAAGCAGGGGGCATTGTTACAACACCTCCTGCTCTTGTCAGTAGTTAAGAATATTAATATCTTCTGGAGTTGTAACCGCCTCTTCTGTCGCGATTGCCGCCATTGGAAGGTCTTTCTTCTCTGGGGCGTGCAACGTTTACTGAAATCTGTTTGTGGTCAAATTCAGCACCGTTCAATTCGTCAATGGCTTTTTGGCCTGCTGCATCGTCCGGCATTTCTACGAAACCGAAACCTCTGGATCTTCTTGTTTCTCTGTCTGTAATGATTCTTGCAGAAGAAACTTCTCCGTACTCTGAAAATAAATCGCTCAAATCAGCGTCTGTTGTGCTGAAGTTTAAACCTGAAATGTAAATGTTCATTTGAAATTTTAATTAATTGTAATTATTAAATTGGAGTATGGAGAATAATTATGGAAGAGACCGCCTAATAATAGTTGTATATTAAAAGAAGAACAATGCGATAACGACTCGTAACTCAAACTTTGCGGCAAAGATAACACAATAAATCAGTTAATTGCTTTCTTCTCCTTTTTATTTTAGGATAAAAAACGATAAATGTCATTTTATACATTATTTCGGCCTCTCGTTTGCATATCTTACGAAAAAAAGCGAAATTTGCGACGCTTTTAAACGGAACTTTACTAACACCTTTAAATAATTAAGAGAAATGACTAAAAGTGCATTGCAAATTGCAAGGGCTGCCTATCAGCCCAAACTTCCGAAAGCGCTGAAAGGAACTGTTAAGGCTGCAGAAGGCGCAGCTACTCAGTCTGTTGCTGACCAGGAAGAAATCAAGAAATTGTTCCCCAACACGTACGGAATGCCTTTGATTAAGTTTGAAACTACCGATGAGGTGGTTAACTTCCCCGCAATGAACGTGGGTGTTATCCTTTCCGGTGGACAGGCTCCTGGCGGTCACAATGTGATTTCCGGTATTTTCGACGGTATCAAGAAGCTGAACAAAGACAGCAAATTGTATGGCTTTATTCTGGGCCCTGGCGGCTTGGTTGACCATAATTATATGGAACTGACTGCTGACATCATTGATGAATACCGCAATACGGGCGGCTTTGACATCATCGGTTCGGGCCGTACCAAGCTGGAAAAGGAAGAACAGTTTGAGAAAGGTTATGAAATCCTGAAGGAACTCGGCATCAAGGCACTGGTAATCATCGGTGGCGATGACTCCAACACCAATGCTTGCGTACTGGCTGAATACTATGCTGCCAAGAATTATGGCGTGCAGGTAATAGGTTGCCCCAAGACCATCGACGGTGACTTGAAGAATGATATGATTGAAACTTCTTTCGGTTTCGATACGGCTTGCAAGACTTACTCTGAAGTAATCGGCAACATCCAACGTGACTGTAACTCTGCCCGTAAATACTGGCACTTCATCAAGCTGATGGGACGTTCTGCTTCTCATATCGCTTTGGAATGTGCATTGCAGGTACAGCCCAATATGTGTATCATCTCTGAAGAGGTTGAAGCTAAGGATATGTCTTTGGACGACATCGTGACCAGCATTGCCAAGGTTGTTGCTGAACGTGCAGCCCAGGGCAACAACTTCGGTACGGTTCTTATCCCCGAAGGATTGGTTGAATTCATCCCGGCCATGAAGCGTCTGATTGCTGAGTTGAACGACTTCCTTGCTGCCAATGCAGAAGAGTTTGCTCAAATTAAGAAATCTCACCAACGCGATTATATCATCCGTAAACTCTCTCCGGAGAATGCTGCCATTTACGCAAGCTTGCCCGAAGGCGTGGCTCGCCAATTGTCTCTGGACCGCGACCCGCACGGAAACGTACAGGTATCTCTGATTGAAACTGAAAAGTTGCTGTCCGAAATGGTGGGTACCAAGCTGGCTCAGTGGAAAGAAGAGGGCAAGTTCGTAGGCAAGTTTGCTGCACAACACCACTTCTTCGGTTACGAAGGACGTTGCGCTGCTCCGTCAAACTTCGATGCTGACTACTGCTACTCTTTGGGTTATGCAGCATCTGCATTGATTGCTAACGGAAAGACCGGTTACATGTCTTCTGTACGCAACACTACTGCTCCTGCCGAAGAATGGATTGCAGGCGGTGTGCCCATCACTATGATGATGAACATGGAACGTCGCCACGGTGAAATGAAGCCGGTTATCCAGAAGGCTCTGGTGAAGCTGGACGGTGCTCCGTTCAAGGCATTCGCCGCTCAGCGTGATCGTTGGGCTATGGAAACAGACTATGTTTATCCGGGTCCTATCCAGTACTTCGGTCCGACAGAAGTTTGTGACCAGGCTACGAAGACTTTGCAGTTGGAGCAGGCTAAATAAGTTGACGCATCAACTAGTTGACAATAAAACGGAGGGGCGGTTCATTCCGCCCTTTCTTTTCATTTACTCATGGCAACCAAGACCTCCACAAATTCCCGGCGCAGAACTGCTGCCGTTCGTCGTTCTTCCTCTCCCTCTTCGCGGAGTAAGAAGAAAACGCAGCCGCGTACCATGCCCGTATGGTTACGTAATTTTTGGGCGGTCTGTATCATTCTTGTTTTTTCTACTGGCTTTTACTGGTTTTTCATTCGTCCTTATGCTTATCGCTGGAAGCCTTGTTATGGTCAGAAAGGCTATGGTGTATGTATGCCTTGCAACTATGAGGTGCATGGTATAGACATATCCCACTATCAGGGAAAGATAGATTGGGAACTTCTGACACATAATAGAGAAGCCAAATTTCCTATCCATTTTATTTTTCTGAAAGCTACCGAGGGTGGCGACCATGGTGATGATACGTTTACGCAGAACTTCGGCCAGGCGCGTAAATACGGTTTTATCCGTGGTGCCTATCATTATTTTATCCCTAAGACCGATGCCCACAAGCAAGCCGATTTCTTTATCCGTACCGTGCAGCTGGTAAAGGGAGACCTGCCTCCCGTACTCGATGTGGAGACTACCGGCAAGCAGTCACCGCAGGAACTTAAAACGGCAGTCAAGACTTGGCTGGATAGGGTAGAGGCGCATTACGGCGTAAAGCCTATTCTTTATACTTCCTATAAATTCAAGAAACGCTATCTCAGCGATTCCATTTTCAATGCTTATCCTTATTGGATAGCCCATTATTATGTAGATTCCGTGCGCTATGAGGGCAAGTGGCACTTTTGGCAGCACACCGATGTAGGCACTGTGCCCGGTATCGAAAAAGAGGTGGATTTGAACGTCTTTAACGGGACACTGGAAGAGTTGCAGGCGCTTACATTGCAGAAGTAATCCGTCGTTACTGTCTTTCATCTGTCCGATAGTGGACATGTGTTCATTTTCGGACACAGGCTTAGTTTCGTTTTTCTTTGATAATCTGATTGTTGGCAGTTTGGTCTGTCTTTTGCTTTTTATCATACATTAATATGTATCTGTATGATAGGAAAATACTTGCAACAATCTTTTATGATGCTGAAGCAGCAACCCTTGTTCAGTTGCTTCTATATTGTCGCTACCGGACTGGCTATCTCTATGGTCATGGTACTGGCTGTCTTGTATTATATAAAGATAGGGGATATCTATCCTGAGACCCATCGTAGCCGTATGCTTGTTGCATCTTCAGCTCATATGCAATATACAAAAGATACGGACTGGAATACTACCTGGAAATTTTCCATCCCTTTTGTAAAGGATTGCTTTTACTCTTTGGAGGGAGTGGAAGCTGTGACTGCCGTGAGCGATGCCGATAGCTGGTTTGTGAAAGTAGGGAATGTGAAGCGTCCTCTTTCAGCACTTGTGAAGCTGACCGATACCGGCTTCTGGAAAGTATTCGATTTTTCCTTCATTTACGGACAACCTTTTACTGATGCCGATTTTCAGAGTGGCATGCGTACAGCGGTTATTTCGGAAGATATGGCTCGCCGTGTTTTTGGAAAAGGGGATGCCGTGGGGGAGTATATCAAACTGAATTATACGGATTACCGTGTATGTGGGGTCGTGAAGTCGCCAAGCTATGCCATGAAGCTGAGTTACGCGCAAGTCTGGTTGCCTTATACCTGCCAGCCTGCCTATGTGAGAGACAATAACCAGTGGGGAGTAATCGGACCGTTTCAGGTGGCAGTTCTTCTGCCCTCGGCAGCAGATGCCGACCGGGTGAAATTGCAGGTAGATGAATATGTACGCAAATTCAATACTCTGCCGCATGATGATTATCATCTGGTGATGCACGGTCAGCCTTATCTTTATTGGAAGACGCTGTTTTATGTCAATGACATGGACGACTTGGATTTCTTTGTGATAGTCCGGCAAATGGGATTGTGGCTGCTGATGCTGTTGTTAGTACCTGCACTCAATTTGTCAGGAATGATTTCCTCGCGCATGGAGCGCAGGCTTCCTGAGATGGGAATACGGAAAGCATTCGGTGCTACCGGGGAACGTCTTTTCTCACAGATTGTATGGGAGAATCTTTTGCTGACGTGCTTGGGAGGCATTATGGGGCTGATACTCTCTTTCAGCATGGTGTACTTTGCTAAGAGTTGGTTGCTGACCATGCTTGACGGAGGAACGCAACCGTTACCGGACAGTGTTCAGATGAGCATAACGACGGATATGCTGTTCAATCCTACCTTGTTTGCAGTTACGTTTGTGGTTTGTGTGGTACTGAATTTACTTTCGGCATTGATACCCACCTGCGTGGCTTTGAAGAAAGATATTGTTTATTCGCTCAGCCGACAAAAATAATAAGTTATGTTACAACAAATCATGAATATGCTGTGGAACAGCCGTCGGCACAATCTGTGGATTATGCTGGAACTGGTGGTGATAACGATAGTCAGTTGGGCTGTTCTGGACCCGTTGTTTGTCTTGACATACAACCAGTCCATCCCGAACGGTTACGATGCTGAAGGACTCTACCGTCTGGAGGTGACGCGTAATAAGGCGGATACACTTTCCGTTCCTGCCCGGGACTTTGAACGGATTATGCAGGGATTGCGCCATCACAAGGACATTGAGTCAGCTACATGTGTGCTGTCCGGAGCCTATCCCAGTTCTCCGGGTAATAATATGAATAGAGTTTTTAAAGATTCAGTAGAGGTACGCATGACGTATATTCCCTTTTTTACGAACTCCGGCTTTTTCCGGACTTGGCGTTTCCGTTCGGCTAAGGATGGTGCTTGGGAGACACTTGAGAAGCTGGAAGTTCCCAAAGGCAGCGTGATAATGTCGGAAGATGCCGTCATGTTGCTTTCCGAAGGCAAGGATTTGATCGGGCAAAGCGTGTACAGTACTTATGATTCCACGGAAATTCGTGTTGCAGGAATCATGAAGCCTATTAAAATGCGGAACAGTATGCAACCTTATCTGGTACGCTTGGTTTCCTATGGAAATGAAGAACAGATGCCCTCATGGGCCTTTGATAGCGGGCTGCGTATATTTTTCCGGACAAAGGCGGATGTTTCCGAAGGGCGTTTTATAGAAGAATTCATGTCGTGGGTGGATGATAACCTTTCGTCCGGTTCGTTGGTGTTCACGAAACTGACTCCTTTCCATGAAGTGCAGCGTGAAAGTGATTTGCAGGAAGGAGCTACGAACGAGATACGGATGAAGTATGCTTTGGCCTATTTCTTCATGATAAATTTGCTGTTGGCTGTAAGCGGTACCTTCTGGCTGCATACACGGACTCGCCGCGAGGAAATAGGTATCCGCCTATCCTATGGAGCCTCTCCCGGAGGTATCTGCCGAATGTTGATAGGAGAGGCTTTTATCATGACAACCATAGCTGTCTTTGTCGGTTGTTTCTTGTATTTCCAGTGGGCCTATTATGAAGGATTCTATACGCTGGATGACGGCGTGCCGGGATATGGCGACCTTTACCTGACCAATCATTTCTTTGCACATTTCTGCATCGTATCACTGCTGGTATATGTGGTGATGATGGCGGTGACATGGCTTGGTGTATACATTCCAGCGCACAGTATCAGCCGTATATCGCCGGTAGAAGCGTTACGGGATGAATAAATGCTCATTTTCTGAACTTCACCGCTGCCCATCGGTTCTTCTCACGATGGTGGACAAAGTGCAGTCCGTTACGTTCGGCTTCTTCGCGGATGACGGGAATGTCATCTATGTAGAAACCGCTCATCAACAACTCCGCTCCGGGATTCATGCGAGCTATGTAGTGCTTCATGTCCGCCAGGAGGATATTGCGGTTGATGTTGGCGATAACCATATCAAACGGACCTTTGCTTTTCAGAGAGGAGGCATCGCCTTGGGATACGGCAATGTTGTCCACTCCATTCAATGCTATATTTTCGAGGGAGTTACGCACGCACCATTCATCTATGTCGATAGCCGTACAAGGAGAGGCTCCACGCATGCGTGCCAGTATGGCAAGGATGGAAGTTCCACAACCCATATCGAGCAGTGATTTGCCTTGCAGGTCACTGTCCAGCAGTTCGCCGATGATGAGGCTGGTGGTCTCGTGGTGCCCCGTGCCGAATGCCATCTGCGGATTGATGACGATGTCATATTCAGCCTGGGGAACATCATTGTGGAAAGTGCTGTGGATGACACAGCGGTCTCCGATGACGATGGGCTGGAAGAAGTTCTTTTCCCATTCTTCGTTCCAGTCTTTATCTTCGGCTTCCACATAGCTGTATGCTATTTGCGTGTCGGGCAGGGGGAAGTCGGCAAGTGCCTCTTTGAGGACGGTTTCGCTATAAAGGTCTTTCTGTATGTAAGCGGTGATGCCGTCGGTCTGCTCGACAAAACTTTCAAAGCCGGCTTCGCCCAAGACGCCGGAAAGTACATCGTTGACTATTTCTGTGCACGGAACGGTGCGGAATGTAAATTCTAAATATTTCATCGGAATATGATTGTTTGTTAAATACAGAACATGATTTTTAGAAGCAAACCAGTTTCTGCGTATATTTGTTTATCTTTCTGCAAAGGTAATGCAAACCGAGGGTAGAATAAAACGAACGTGCTCTTTTTTATCCGGCAGGGACTTTGATTTATTGAATGATAGGGTATTTAGGGAATTCCCTATAAATCTTTGGGGAAAATCTGCTGCATGGGATAAAATCCGGCGTTATCTTTGTGACGTGAAGAAATAGATAAACGTAAAATCCATAAACCAAACTAATATGAAAAAGATTGTTTTTTTATCGCTTTTTGCCTTGTGCCTTCCATGGACACTGGTGGCACAAAGTATAGATGACGACCTTTACTACACTCCTTCCAAGAATAAGGAAGAGAAAAAAGAGGAGGTGAAGCGGGAGAAGAAAGTCGCTGCTCCCGTAGAAGAGATTGTAGTAAAGTCGAATGTACCGACCACTGTCTATTCATCGCCGGGAAGTACCACTGTTGTTGTAAAAGACCGTAAGGGAAACACCCGCGATGTGGACGAATATAACCGCCGTTACGACTCCCGCGACAATGATTTTGTGATGGAGAACGATACCCTTTACATCAATGAAAAAGAAGATGACGGCTTGGACGGCGAATGGGTGAACGGTGAGTTCGAAGGTTCGCAGGATGATTACGAGTATGCTACCCGTATTATCCGTTTCCGCAATCCCCGTTATGCCATCAGCATCAGCAGCCCACTGTATTGGGATGTGGTCTATGGCCTGAATTCCTGGGATTGGAACGTGTACACCGATGGTCTGTATGCATACGCTTTCCCTACATTCACCAACCGCTTGTGGTGGGATTGGCGCTATAACTCTTATGGTTGGGGCGGTTATCCTTACTATGGCTGGGGATGGAACAGCTGGTACGGTCCGAGCTGGAGCTTTGGCTGGGGCGGCTGGTACGGCGGTGGCTGGTGGGGACATCACCATCACTATCATCCCGGATATTATCCCGGTGGCGGTGGTCATTGGGGAGGCGGCCATTGGGGAAATGCATATACCAATAGACGTTCTTATGGTCCGAGCCGTTCTTCATATGCCGGAAACAGAGTATCGTCTTCCACTTCCCGCCGTTCTTCTGTTGTAAATGGAGGGCAGACTGTACGTCGTAGCAGTACTACTTCCGGTCAAGTGAGACGTAGTAGTACCGGTACGTCAGCCCGTCGGGTGGTGGGTACAAGAAGTTCGTCTACAGTTCGTTCGGGTTCTTCTGCAACTCGCTCAAGTGTAAATCGTTCGAGTGCAGCTTCTACCCGCCGTTCCACTTACACCCGTCCAAGCAGTACGCGTAGTAGTTCATATAATAGCAGTGTAGAAGGAGTTCGCAGCAGTCGTTCTTCCGGTGTACGTTCTTCTGTTGGAACTTCAACACGCAGCAGAACTTCATCGACTTATAACAGAGGTTCAAGCACTGCGCCGACACGCAGCTATTCTAATGATAACAATCGTAGCAGCAGTCGTTCATATTCTGCTCCTGTACGTTCATCCGGTAGCACCCGTTCTTCTTCCAGCTTCTCTTCAGGCAGTAGCTCACGTTCCAGTTACTCCAGTGGTGGTGGCGGTGGTGCCAGTCGTTCCAGTGGCGGCGGTGGTTCCAGAAGACGGTAAGTATAAGTATGTTTTAATCTAACAAGACTAAGAATTATGAAGAAGATAACCATGATAGCCCTTGCTATGTTTACAGCTGTAGGCGCAGGGGCACAGACAATATATGATGCAACGAATATTGCACAGAAGGAATTGAATGGAACCGCCCGTTTTGTCGGAATGGGCGGAGCTATGGGAGCATTGGGTGGTGATATTTCTACCATAGGAACCAATCCTGCCGGTATCGGTATTTATCGTAGCAATGATGCTATGCTTACCTTTGGCTATTCAATGACGGGTACAGAAAGCAATTATGTAGGTAATAAATTTGAAACGAACAAGAACCGCTGGAGTTTTGATAATGCCGGTTTTGTGATAGCTTCGAAGATAGGCAATCATACTCCTTTGCGGTATGTGAATTTTGGTTTTAATTACCACAAATCAAAGTCATTCTATAAGAATATGACGATGCAGGGGTTGATGGGAAGCATAGATAATCAATATGTATCTCAAGTGCGGAGTATGGCGCAGCAGGCTACGGATGCAGCTTATGCGTTCTATCATCGTCCTCAATATGATTACCCGGATCAAGGAGCTTATTTGGACTATGGGCGCAAGGATATTTATCAACATAATTATGCTGGATGGCTGGGGACTATGGGGTATCAAGGTGCACTTGTTCTTGAGGATATAGAAAGTGAGGACTATAATACTTATCCTCCTTATATTCCTTCCGAAGCGGATGCTTATTTCTTGTCGCGTGAGCGTGGCGGTGTTGACCAATATGATTTCAATATCTCCTTCAATATAAATGACCGTTTTTACTTTGGTGTTACTCTGGGTGCTTATGATGTGGATTACAACAAGTATTCCCTTTATGATGAAAAGTATGCCTATACATTGGAAGGAGATACACATGTTTATGATGACGAAGGTTATTCCTTGGAGAGCTTTAATCGTATACATGGTTCGGGTTTCGACTTTAAATTCGGCGCCATTTTCCGGCCGATTGAAGATTCTCCGCTTCGTATAGGTTTAGCTGTGCATACTCCTATCTATTACAAACTGACTTATACTACGGGGGCATTACTGACTTCGGATTTGTATTTGCCTGATGATGCGGGGAATGAACGTCTTACTCGTACAACTGTAGATACTTATTCTGCATTGGGCGGTAGAGACATGGACCGTGACTTTAAACTGCAAACCCCGTGGGTGTTTAACGCCAGTTTAGGCTATACGGTAGGTAATAATCTGGCTTTGGGAGCTGAATATGAATATGAGGATTACTCAAGCATGAAGTTCAAATATCCTGAAGGTGATGAGATGGCATGGGAAACGGGTGAGGCTGACCTCTGTATGAAAGGGGTAAGTACGCTTCGTTTAGGAGCAGAATACAAGCCGATACCTGCTTTCTCTCTGCGTGCCGGTTACAATTACAGTACTGCAGCCTATAAAAAGGATGCTATTAAGGCATTGCCTTCCAATTCTATAAATACAGATACGGATTTTGCCAATAGCAAATCGATGAATACTTTCACTTTAGGTATCGGTTATCGCTTTTCTTCGTTTTATGCGGATTTGGCTTATAAATTCGATACTTATAAATCTGATTTCTATCCGTTTTATAATGATATAAATGGCTTGGTAACACCGCCAACAACGGAAGTTACCAACACTCGCAGTAAAGTGCTATTTACATTGGGCATGCGTTTTTAGAAGAACAATTTTTATTGCAGATAACCTTTCATTGTCAATACCTTAGGGTATAAAAGAACTCCCCGGAATGTACAAATACATTTCGGGGAGTCTTGTGTTATAGGGGAGGGATTACAGATACCATGCCACGCCAAATGAATAGGGAGATACTTCCGGTCCCTTGTTTTTTTGGAATAATCCGTATGTGGAATAGCGCAGGTAAATGCCGATATTACCATAACCGGCTTGTGCCAGCAGATTTATGCCGACGGGCTGCACATACATACCTTTGCCTACGGTTTTCTTCTTGCCTCCGTTGATGTGTGAGAATGACTTCACGCTGTGACGTATCTCAAATTCGGGACCGGCATTGAAGAACACTTTGTTTCTTCCCACTCTTTGCTGCCATTCCATCAATACGGGTACACGGAAGAAGAAATGGCGCAGACGGCTTTTATTGTAACTGGTGTCTTCGTTGCCTGCGGTGAAGATGCTGGTTCCGTTTTCCTTCAGCAAGGCATAGTTACCGTCGATATTGAAAGAACGGTATCCCCAGCTGACTCCCAGGTTGATTCCCCAATGCGGGTTCTTCTTGAAGTTGTGATATACGGAGAGGATGTTGAAGCCGAATTCCCATGACTTGGATAAGTCGAGTCCCATCTTGTCGCTTGCTCCGAAGGAAAGGAAGTCGTTAGCCAGCCGGCTGTAGCCAATATACAGACCGGAACAGTGCGGTTCGTAAGCATTGTATCTTCTCTTTTTGGGGATGAATGGCAGTGCGTCGAGGAAAGTGCGCTTGTCTGCATCCACTTTCTCGAGATAGACTCCTTCATAAATTTGTACTTCTTTCTTTTCTCCGTCTTCCAACTGCTCTTCGTACACCTTGATGCGCATGTCTCCTTTTCCTTTCCGGATGATGATGGAGTCGCCTTGTGTCTGTACTGTAGCTTTCTGTTCAGGGTCAGTCTGTTGTTGTGCTGCCATGCGGCCGGCCGGCACAGCAAGCAGGCAGGCCAAAATCATAATTCTGGTTTTCATATCGTATATTGTTTTTAGTGTTATTCCGATTTGTAAAGCATATCCATCATTTCCTTTTCACTGAGCAGACCCTCTATGTAAATCAAAGTGCCCATGGAGTCTTTTCCTATCTTGAAAATGATGTAGCGGTTCAGCTTCTTTCCATTGCGTTCCACCTCTTTCAGTTGGTAATAAGCGCTACGCAGCACACCGCTTTCCATTACCTCCTGCGCCTTCTTTGCGTTATCTTGCTTGTCGTGTACAATGGCCTGCTGAATTTCCCGGCGATAGGGGGATACATTCTTGAACACAAGGCTCTTGTAGGTAGTCATGCGGTAAGATTTCAGGATACTGCCGTTCAGTTCTACCCTGGTCACGTCCTTTTGCTCGCCATACTTGCTGAATAGGTCGGCTATTTGCAGTCTCTCTTGTGCATGTACAAAGGCTGGCAGGCAAATCAGCAGGGAAAAGAGGCACAGACTACGTATGCAAATCAGTATAGATGTTTTCATAACCTTGTTATATTAGTGTTGAAACAGTAAGTTGCTTAAATCTTCATCCGTGAAGCTGGCGTTCTGCAGGGCTTCTAGTGCTTTGGCTTCCACCAGTTTCTCGTCTGTATACCGCTGGCCGTCGATGACGACATAATTTTCGGGAACACCGGAAAGCGGAAATATAATCTTAGCTACCCCGAGAAGCAGGAGCAATCCGGCGGCAATGCCGCTGACAGCATAGAATGTGCGATAGAGACGGAAAGGCTTCCGCTGTGCGGGTACTTCCTTTGCCGATTCTGTTGTTACGGATTTTTCCTCTGTCGGTTCTGCCATTGAAGTTGCTTCCCGGTTCAGATAAGCGAATAGGGGGCGGTACGTTTGCAGGTGCTCCGGCACTTCCTCTTCGGTAAAGAAACGGCGCAGTTCACGCTCTTCTTCGCAGGAAGTTTCCCCTTCGAAATATTTATCCAGCAGTTCATCTATCTTCATGGCTCATTTCTCCTTTCTTTTCTTTCTTGTATGGTTCGCAGGTAAACGTCTCTCACTTTCTTCCGGGCTCTTGACAGATTGCTGCGGATGGCTTCCGGTCCGCATCCCGTGATTTCGGCGATTTCGTCCGTTTCGTATCCTTCGATGTCCTTCATCCGCATGATGGTGCGTTGAAGATTGGGCAGCGAGTCGATGATTTCGTGCATCAGGTGGATTTCATCTTTGATTTCCAACAGCCGTTCCGGTGTTCCGGTGGGGGATGCCGCCTGCACTATGTCGAGAGATAGGGTGTCGTTGCGTTTGCAGCGCCACATATCTATACAGATGTTGTGCGTCAACGTCATGGCAAATGCTTCGATGCTCCGGTATTGCTCCAGTTCAAGCCTTTTGTTCCATAGCTTGAGCAGTACCTCCTGGACGGCATCTTCTGCATCCTCCGGTTCGTCGGTCAACTTCCGTGCATAGTTCAACAGCTTGGCACGGAGTGGAAGAACGGTTATTTTGAATTCTTTGAGTTCCATTTACACAGATAAGACGAATGGGAAATACAAACGTGACATTGTAAAGTGAAAAAAGTTGGAATAAAAAAAGGGACTTACTAACATTAGCAGTCCCTTTTCTTCACATTACTATAAAAGTATAGGATTATTTCTTGAAATAGCGGTTGTACAGACCTTCGAAACCTTTACCGTGACGGGCTTCGTCCTTAGCCATTTCGTGAACGGTGTCATGGATAGCGTCGAGGTTCAATGCTTTGGCACGGGTAGCGATACGCTTCTTGTCTTCGCATGCACCTGATTCTGCGTTCATTCTCTTTTCGAGGTTTGTCTTGGTGTCCCATACGCAGTCACCCAGCAGTTCAGCGAATTTAGCAGCGTGTTCTGCTTCTTCCCAAGCGTAACGCTTGAAAGCTTCTGCAACTTCAGGATAGCCTTCACGGTCTGCCTGGCGGCTCATTGCCAAGTACATACCAACTTCTGTACATTCGCCCATGAAGTGGTTGTTTAGGTCCTTAATCATTTCGTCGTCGCAACCTTTGGCTACGCCGATTACGTGTTCGTCGGCAAATACCAGCGGGCCGTCAGCTGTTGCTTCTTCAACTTCTACGAACTTGCTTGCGGGAGCTTTACACAATGGGCACTTTTCGGGAGCTGCATCTCCTTCGTATACGTAACCGCATACAGTACATCTAAATTTTTTCATTTTCTCTCAGATTTTAATTAGTTGAATTAGTTATTCTTTGTTGTTCTTAAACGTTCTTCTTCTATGCAATGTTTACAGATTCCTTTATAATAGTAGTGGATTTCCTGCACATCGTGCCCGTCCATATCCATGTCGACCACTTTCTTGATGTTGTTATTGCACATCAAGTCATAAATCTTTCCGCAACGCTTGCACAAGAAATGACCGTGCGGGCTGGTATCGGCATCATAACATGTGTTACGCTCGTCGATAGTCAGGGTTTGTGCGGCACCTTGCTCGCTCAGTAGTTTCAAGGTATTGTATACCGTTGTTTTAGACAGTGTCGGTATGGAGGGAGACAGTGCCGTATAGATTTCATCCACCGTGGGATGCGTACGATGCTCTATCAAGTAATTCATGATGGCTATGCGCTGTACTGAAGGCTTGATATTATGATTCTGCAATCGTTTTACTACATCCATATAATCTAAAGTTTCAAACTTGTAATTATTACATTTTTAATTCACTTGCAAAGATAGGAAGTTCCTATAATTCTCCAAAAGATTTTTGGAAAATTTTTAGTTGCGGTCATTAAAATTGTTTATATATGTTCCTCTTCTTGTAGGCAGGTTGCCGTATTTTTGCCATAAAAGCGAAGGCAGGATGCACCCCGGCTTCAGTCGGTTTCTCGTGCCGATATAGAGAAAACGTTTTTCTCTTATCTCTCTTAATCAGAATTTTGCCGTATCTTTGCACCGAATAAATAATATAGCATCCTTATGAATTACGGATATGTAAAAGTAGCGGCGGCTGTGCCCCGTGTCAAGGTGGCTGACTGTAAGTTCAATGCCTCAGAGATTGAAAAAGAGATTATTATAGCCGACGGGAAAGGTGTGCAAATCATTGCTTTTCCGGAGTTGTGCATTACCGGATATACTTGTGGCGACCTCTTTGCCCAGCAACTTCTGCTCGAAGAGGCGGAAATGGGGCTGATACAGATTCTGAACAATACGCGCCAGATGGATATCATTTCGATATTGGGCATGCCCGTTGCACTGAACGGTGTGTTGCTGAATGCGGCGGTTGTCATTCAGAAGGGGAGAGTGCTGGGCGTTGTCCCGAAGACTTATCTTCCCAATTATAAGGAGTTTTATGAGAAGCGCTGGTTTACTTCCGCATGTGATGTGGCAGAAAACAGTGTGCGCCTTTGCGGGCAGATTATTCCGATGGGGAGAGACCTGCTGTTCGAAACGGCAGATACCACTTTCGGAGTGGAGATATGCGAAGATTTGTGGGCACCCATACCGCCCAGTTCCACGCTGGCACTGCAAGGTGCGGAAATCTTGTTCAATCTTTCGGCCGACAATGAAGGTATCGGCAAGCACAATTATCTGCGCTCGCTTATCAGCCAGCAGTCGGCACGGTGCATTGCCGGTTATGTATTCAGCTCATGCGGTTTCGGAGAATCCACTACGGATGTGGTGTTTGCCGGCAACGGACTGATTTATGAGAACGGGACTCTGCTGGCGGCAAACGAACGCTTCTCTTTCGAAGGGCAGGTGGTCATCAGTGAAATTGATGTGGAACACTTGCGTACGGAGCGCCGGGTGAATACGACCTTCGCGGCTTGCCATGCAAATTGTGTTTCGGCCCTTCCGGTACGAATCTCTACGGAGTATGTCAACAGCAGGGATTTGAACCTGACACGTACTTTTGAACCGCATCCATTTGTTCCGCAGGGGATAGCGTTGGACGAACGCTGTGAGGAGGTATTCTCCATCCAGGTGTCCGGACTGGCGCAACGTCTGGTGCATACTAAAGCGAAGAGTGCCGTTATCGGCATTTCGGGTGGACTGGATTCTACGCTGGCGCTGCTGGTTTGCGTAAAGACTTTCGATAAGTTGGGATGGTCCCGCCAGGGTATTGTCGGTGTCACCATGCCGGGATTCGGAACGACCGACCGTACTTACACGAATGCCATCGACCTGATGAACTCCCTCGGTGTGACTGTCCGCGAAGTCAGTATCAAGGAGGCCTGCATACAGCATTTCAAAGACATAGACCATGATGTCCATGTGCACGACGTGGTTTACGAGAATGCGCAGGCACGGGAGCGTACCCAAATCTTGATGGATATTGCCAACCAGACCTGGGGAATGGTTATCGGTACGGGCGACCTTTCGGAACTTGCTTTAGGATGGGCCACTTACAACGGCGATCACATGTCGATGTACGGTGTGAATGCCAGCGTCCCCAAGACTCTGGTGAAGCACTTGGTGAAATGGGTGGCAGAGCATGATATGGACGATGCTTCACGTGCTACCTTGCTCGATATTGTGGATACTCCCATCAGCCCGGAACTGATTCCGGCAGATGAGAACGGTAATATCCAGCAGATTACCGAGGATTTGGTGGGGCCGTATGAGCTTCACGACTTCTTCCTTTATTACTTCCTGCGCTGCGGTTTCCGTCCTTCCAAGATATTTTTCCTGGCAGCACGCACATTCAAGGGGATGTATGATGAAGAAACCATCAAAAAATGGTTGCAGACTTTCTGCCGCCGTTTCTTCAACCAGCAGTTCAAGCGCTCCTGCTTGCCGGATGGTCCGAAGGTGGGCAGTATCTCTCTGAGCCCGCGCGGCGATTGGAGAATGCCGAGCGATGCTTCGTCGGAGATATGGCTAAGGGAGGTGGAAGGACTCTAATTCTTTACTTCGGGTATGCCGTAATATCGATATGGGTATTTGATGACTGCATCTTGTTTGCATTCTTGCTGCATGTGTTTTGCAGTGCGACTGCAAACGTGTTGCAGTATCACTGCAAAACTGTTGCAGTCGTACTGCATATCGGTGTGCAGCGCCACTGCAACGGCTTTGCAGTGGCACTGCAAAATGTATGCAGGATTTTGCAGTAATAAGCTGTTGATTAATAACTGGTTGTAAAAGTAGGGATATGCTGCGTGTATGGAAAAGTGCAGCTTAGTTTCGTTTCCCGTAGTATCGTTTGTAGATTTTCTTGTATTCCTTTCCCTTTTTGAAACTATCCAGCCATGTGTTGAGGCTGTCCAGCAGGATAGGGGACTGTTTGCTTACCCCCCAGGAATAGAATTGCGTGAAGCTGATGGCGGTATTGATGTCTATTTGAGGAATGCTGTCGGCTGCGGTACGGGCAATGCTTTCGTCGCATACGGCATAGTCGATGTCTCCGTGGGCTACCAAGGCAATCAGTTGTTCGGAACCGTACTTCTCTATTTCCTCAACGTAGATGGTGTCGCCTATCTCATTTCCCAGGTTGCGGATGCGTAGTATGGAAGGGGAGCCTTTCACTACGTGCAGTGTCTTTCCAGCCAGGTCCAGTTGGCTTTTGATGAATAATGACGAGTCGGAAATATTCTCAAGCTTGCGTTGCACCAGCACTTGCTTGTTCAGCACAATAGGGGTGGTAAGCAGCAAGGAGTCTTTCAGCTCACTGGTGGCGAGGATGCCGTAGGCAATCACGTCATATTGCCCGTCGGCCAGGCCTTCCAGCCGCTTGTTGAAGCTCATTTCCGGTGATATGGCCGCTTGCAGCCCGTGGTCGCGTGCAAAAGCTTCTATCAGCTCGTAGTGGAAACCGGACAAGGTGTCATCATCCACATAGAAACTGATGGAGTTGTATTCCGTCGAAGCATGTATGATGCCTTCGGCAGCTATCTCGGCATAATCGCGCGGATGACCTTTCGGTTTCTCTTCTTTCTTGATGAGATAGTGGGCAATGAGAGCCGCCGCAATTCCCAGAAGTGCGTATTTGAGCAGTCTGCTTTTCGTCATACAGTCATCTGTTAGTCATAGAAATTCCATGAGACGCCAATTTTGAACAAGCGCGGATTGATGGGGTAGTGCGGCACCAGGAAGGAATTGGCGCTTCCCATACCCGCGTTGACGTGATACATCATGGCAAAGATACGCGTCCGCTTCAAGTGCAGGTTGGCATATACGTTTACGATGGGGTAACCGCCTATTTCCACCAAATCGTCCGTAGGTTGCAGATGGAACTGCTGGACGCCGGGTGCATAGGCAGGTGCGTTGTACTTGGTGAAGTAACGGACATCGGCACCCAACTGAACGGTCAGCACCTTCTTGGCGAGTTTAGCCAGTATATAGAAGTTATGGTAGAGCGAGAGTTGGGGCAATGGAAGTACTGTTTCATTGCTCGTCTTCTGCCAGGTCACCTCGTTGTCCAGGTGGAAGACACCGAGGCGGAAGTCTTGTTTCAGCGTGGCAGACAGCACTTGTATGTTGCCTCCGTTCTGTTCGGGCAGGGCGCTTTGGTTGAAGTAAGTGTAGTTCTTTATATTCTCTACACCGGCACGGAGATTGGTTCCCCAATGGGAAATGTTCAGCTCGCCTTCCACACGCGTACGGAATTCTTTGTCCATGTTGTCGTTGTCCCAGTTGTAGTGGTTGGAGTGATAATGACGCATATAGAAGGAAGGAAGCGTGTTGCTCACATAACCGCGGGCGTAGAAGTTCACCGTATCTTTCCATAGACGGAAGTTCAGGTCCAGATTGGCGTTGACGCGGAACTGCCCGATGGCTTTGTCTACCAACCCCACTTCACCGTTTACGTTGTAGTGCAGCAGTTTGCCTTCGCGCTTGGCGAGTTCGCCACCCAGGAAGATTTCCTGCTCGGTGTAGCGGATGCGGCGCATGTCGGTAAGTGTGTCCGTATTCATCAGGTCGTACCGGCTGAACTTGTGGGAGATATAAGCCGTAAGTCCGGCTTTGGCGTATTTGTTGAAACCTTCCAGCAAGGCTATTCCGAACACGTTCTTTACACTGAATGCCGTGGTGGAGTCGTTGCTGTAATTCTTGTAAAGCTTGTAGTCTTCCGGGAAGAATCCTTCGGGCTCGCTTCCCGAACGGAATTGGTGCCGCGACCGCTCTACTTTCAAGGTATGGATAAAGCTGGTGACGGGGACGAACTCTTCTTCGAAAAGTGAGTCGTTGTCTGCGGTAGAAACAGACGGCAGGCTGTCATTGGTAGCTGCAAGTGTGCTGACCGATTTTGATGCTATGCTGTCGTTTGGCAATGCTATGTCGTTGTTCGAAGCGGATATTTCGGATTCAGAGGACGGGGAGGATGAGGCTTTGGGTGCGGATACCGTCGGTTTGCCTTCTTGTGTGTTCCGTACTCTCCGCGTAAAACCAAGACGATAGCGCTGTGTCAGATAGATATAAAAATCCTTGTTACGGTTGGAACTCTGTTCCAATTTGACCGGAATAGTGGTGGACTCGTACTCTTTCTTTCCTCCGGACATGTTTTCGGGACGGGTGATGTATTGGTCGTCTGCAATACCGCCGTTCTCGTTCATCTTCAGGAAAAAGTTGTTGTAGACTGCTTGTACCTGGTATTTCTCGCCGATATAGCTACCGAACAGTCCTGCATTGAAGTGCGAGGTGGACTGGTTCTGGTAATAACCGCGCCCGTACAGATAGTCGATGTTGAAGCCAAATGCCAACTGCTTGTTGACGTTGACGGAGAAATAGGACTTGAAGCGTTCTTCACCGTTCACTTTGTTGCCGGCCTTGTAGTAGGTAAGATTGGTGTAAGGCACGTTGCTGTTGGTGAAAAGCACCTGGTCGGGACGTGTGAAAAAACTGGAGAAGGGAGCCATGAAGATGGTAGGTTCGCTTTCCTCCCGTTCGAAGAACAGACGTGAGAGACGTGGAGAACCTAAATTTCCCAAGTAGTTGTAGTGGCCGAACATTCCTTCCACCAGATTGGTGCTCTGGAAGTTGAGGCTGGCTGTGTCGGCAGGTATGATGGTACGGTTGCCCAGTGTCTCACTTAGTTTCCACATGTAAAGCTTGGGCGGAAGACTTTGAATCTCAGTATTGGTACTGTCTTCCAGATTGTCCGGCTGGGTATTCGGGTCAATCTGGTTACCGAACCGGTCGCGATTGTTCATCGGGTTTAAGGTGTTTTGCGCCATAGCCCCCCATATCCCTATAACGGACAGAAATATATATGTCAGTACAATTCGTCTCATAATTAGGCGCAAAGATACAATAAAAAATTATTTGCTTACTGAATTCAGCCTTTTTTGCTTCTTTTAAACTGTCTTGTTTTCTGTTTTGTTCTATACTGCTTCCGGTTCTCTGCCCTTGAATCCATACTTTTTCCGGCTTGAAATGAAATAAGCCCTTGCAATAAATCAATATCACAAGGGCTTATCCGTTTTCCTTTATCTCTTATTCTGGCGTAAAGTTCCTCCTCTTATGGGGAGTGGCTTTACATAGCCTTTCATTTCATTTCCTGAATAAGTTCCATTCCTTTCTTGATAGCTTCTTCGTTCATCGGTATCAAGTGGTGGTGGCGTTCGGGCAGTGTCTTCTTCAATCCTCTGAGTACACTGTCCAGTGTAACCATCGGCTTGATTTTCAATAATCCACCCAATACAATCATGTTGAATGCCTTGGCGTTGTTCATTTCATTGGCGGCATCCATGGCGTTGATGCGGTAAACGTGGATGTCCTTACGCGTCGGCGGGTTGATGATGCCGTAACCGTCGTAGATAAGTACGCCTCCGGGTTTTACCTTGCTTTCGAATTTCTCCAGTGACGGCTGGTTCAGGATGATGGCGGCATCGTACTTGCTTAAGATGGGTGAGGATATTTTCTCGTCACTTACGATGACTGTTACGTTGGCTGTACCACCACGTTGTTCCGGTCCGTAAGCCGGCATCCAAGTCACCTCTTTGCCTTCCATCAATCCGGAATATGCCAAAATCTTTCCCATGGACAATACACCTTGTCCACCGAAGCCTGCTATAATGATTTCTTCTTTCATTGTTCTTCTGTCTTTAGCATGATTATTTATCTTTCAGGTCGCCCAGCGGATAGAAGGGGAACATGTTCTCTACCATCCATTCATTGGATTTCGCAGGAGACATCTTCCAGCCGGAGTTACAGGTGGAAACGATTTCCACAAGGTTGGAACCTTTGCCTGCCATAGAGTTCTCGAATGCTTTGCGGATAGCCTTTTTCGCTTTGCGGATGGCGGGAACGGACTGTACGCTTTGGCGTGTCACGTAAGCGGTTCCTTCCAATTGTGCAGCAATATCGGCCATCTTCAGCGGATAGCCGTGCAGATGCACGTCACGTCCGTAAGGGCTGGTCGATGTCTTCATGCCTACAAGGGTAGTGGGAGCCATTTGTCCCCCGGTCATACCATAGATGGCATTGTTGATGAAGATGATGGTGATGTTTTCGCCGCGGTTCAAGGCGTGGATGGTTTCGGCAGTACCGATACAAGCCAGGTCGCCGTCTCCTTGGTAAGTGAACACCAGGCGGTCTGGCCAAAGGCGCTTGATGGCAGTGGCAAGTGCGGGCGCACGTCCATGGGCGGCTTCCTGCCAGTCGATGTCTATATAATTATAGATGAACACGGCACATCCCACGGGGGAGATGCCTATTGCTTTGTCTTCCAGTCCCATTTCTTCGATAACTTCGGCTACGAGTTTATGAACTACGCCGTGACTGCATCCCGGGCAGTAGTGCATGGGATTGTCGTTCATCAGAGTCGGTTTCTTGGCAACCAGATTCTCGGGCTTTATAATATCTTCTTTTGTCATAATCACTTCTCCTATCTGTTGGTGAACCGTATGAAAAACTCCATCAACTTGACGAATATCGCCGCGCCGCAGACGTAGATGAACAGCTTGAAGTCATCTTTTGCAGCAAAATATATAATGATAGCTGCCAAGGCAAGTACCATGAAGAGAATGTTCAGTACGTTTCTTATTTTATCAGGATTCATTTCTTAATCAGTTTTTCTTTCAATGCATCTACTATCTCATCCGGATCGGGAACAATGCCGCCGAGGCGTCCGAAATGTTCCACTTTCACTTTACCGTTCACGGCAAGGCGGACATCTTCCACCATCTGTCCGGCATTCAATTCTGTAACGAGCATACCTTTCACCTTGTCGGCATACGCGGCAATGGCTTTGGTCGGGAACGGCCACAACGTGATGGGGCGGAGCATACCTACCTTGATTCCTTCTTCGCGTGCCAGCTCCATTGCTTTCTGTCCGATGCGTGCCATAGAGCCGAAGGCTACAATCAGGTAGTCGGCATCATCGCAATGAATTTCCTCGAAGCGAACCTCATTCTCTTCTATCTGCTTGTATTTGGCCTGGAAACGGATGTTGTTCTTTTCCATTTCTTCCGGTTTCAGTTCCAATGAGGTGATGACGTTGGGTTTGCGGCCATTGGTTCTGCCGGTAGTGGCCCATGGGCATTGTTCGATGACTTCCGCATCGGTGCGGCGTGGCTTTTGTACCGGGAGCACCACTTTTTCCATCATCTGGCCGATGACACCGTCGGCAAGGATAATTGCCGGATTACGGTATTTGAAGGCAAGTTCGAATGCCAGTCCTACGAAATCTGCCATTTCTTGTACGGAAGCCGGAGCAAGGGCAATCAGACGATAGTCACCGTGGCCGCCTCCTTTTACTGTCTGGAAATAGTCGGCCTGGCTCGGTTGGATGGTTCCCAGACCGGGACCGCCGCGCATAACGTTTACAATCAAGCAAGGCAGCTCGGCACCTGCCAGATAAGAGATACCTTCCTGCTTTAGGCTGACACCGGGGCTGGAGGAGGAGGTCATGACCATTTTACCACTTCCGGCACCGCCGTACACCATATTGATAGCTGCCACTTCACTTTCTGCCTGAAGAACCACCATGCCGGTCGTCTCCCAGGGTTTCAGTTCGGCAAGAGTTTCCAATACCTCCGATTGCGGAGTAATGGGATATCCGAAGTAACCGTCTGCACCGCAACGGATGGCTGCGTGGGCGATGGCTTCGTTTCCTTTCATTAATACAACTTCTTCTGCCATATTCTACTGATTTACAGATTTATTCTACTTTTATTTTATATACTGAGATACATCCGTCCGGACATACTGTGGCGCACGAGGCGCAGCCGTTACAAGTATCTTCCAATATCTGGTGGGCATAGTTATACCCTTTCACATTCACCTCCTTGGTGAGGGCTATTACGTTGAGCGGACACGCTACCACACACAAGTTGCAGCCTTTGCAACGTTCGGTGTCTACTACGATTGCTCCTTTGATTTTTGCCATAATTTACGTTCTTTATTTATTGATTGTACATATCCTTGTTGTAGAAGTTCAGGATGTCCATAGCCATTTGATAGGCATGTTGTGCCGGGCTTTCGGGGTTCAGGTCGATGGCATACTGATAGTTGTTCAGTGCTTGTTGCCAGTTGCCTTGTTTCCGATAGGCATTTCCCCGCAGGTAGTAAGCTTCGTCTTTGCCGGGAAAGTCTGTTTGCAGTATTTCGTCAAGCTGCTGGATGGCTTGCTCTACATTTCCCTGGTTGATAAGCTCTTTTATGGTATTCAGTCGTTCCATATCTAAAAAATATCCGGGTTATCGAACCACAAAGATAGTTTTTATTTGAAGACAATGAGCATCTTCACTGTGAAAAATAAGAAAAAGGGGCAAATAAAAAGCCCGAAGTTTCTCACGATTCTATCAGAATGTCAGAGCTTCGGGCGGATATCATAAAGAATGTGATTCTACTGCTTTACAAGTGTACCGGTATCTTGTCCACTCTTCGTTGGTGGCGTCCGCCTTCGAATGGTGTACTGAAGAATTCCCTCATAATCATGTCGGCTTCTTCGGTACTGATGAATCGCCCTGGCATGACAAGCACATTGGCATCATTGTGCTGGCGTGCCAAATGGGCTATTTCTGCCGTCCAGCAGAGGGCTGCGCGGATACCCTGATGCTTGTTCAGCGTTATGCTGATACCTTCACCGCTTCCGCAGATGGCAATTCCCGGATAGCACTCTCCGGCTTCAACGGCCAGTGCCAAAGGATGTGCAAAGTCGGGATAGTCGCAACTCTCGGTTGAGTAGGTCCCGAAGTCCTTGTAAGCCCAGCCTTTGGCTTCCAACCAGCCGCGAACATATTCCTTCAATTCGAAGCCTGCATGGTCGGAACAGATTCCTATTGTTTTCATGATGGTCAGTTAATATACCAATGTGCCAATGTGCTGATGCCTGCAACTTGTAGGGCGCGGGCAATCAGCACATCAGCACATCGGATAATGATTATAACATTGCTTTTACTTGCTTGTAAACGTTCTCTGCGGTGAAACCGAGCTTTTCGTCCAGCACTTTATAAGGTGCCGAGAATCCGAATGATTCCAATCCCCATACTTTACCGCGGGGACCTACCAGCCCTTGCAGTGTGACGGGCAGACCGGCTGTCAGGCCGAATACCTTGGCACCACACGGGATAATGCCTTCTTGATATCCCGGAGCTTGGCTACGGAACAGACCTTCGGAAGGAACGGACACGATACGCACCTTGATGCCATCCTTGCGCAGCAATTCAGTACCGGCTACCAATGTGGCAACTTCCGAGCCTGAAGCAACGAGGATTATATTTGGATTTTCATCGGAGCCGGCTACAATATAAGCGCCTTTGGCAACTTGTTCGTAATCGTTGCCTTCGGGCAGGTTGGCGATGTTCTGGCGGGAGAAAATCAAACCGGTTGGGGTTGTGGTATTTTCCATTGCCAGTTTCCATGCCACAGTTGTTTCTTCTGCATCTGCCGGGCGGAGTACCAACATGGAATTATGTCCCTTGTGGTTTTTCAGTTTTTCCATCAGGCGGATTTGGGCTTCCTGCTCTACCGGTTCATGGGTAGGACCGTCTTCACCTACACGGAAGGCATCGTGTGTCCAGATGAACTTCACGGGAACTTCCATCAGGGCTGCCATACGTACGGCAGGTTTCATGTAGTCGGAGAATACGAAGAAAGTTCCGCAAGCGGGGATTACACCGCCATGCAGTGCCATACCGATACAGCAACATGCCATAGTCAGCTCGGCAACACCGGCCTGGAAGAATGCACCGCTGAAGTCACCTTTCTTGAAGGCATGTGTTTTCTTGAGGAATCCGTCTGTCTTGTCGGAATTGGAAAGGTCGGCAGAAGCAACAATCATATTTTCTACTTGAGTGGCGAGAGCACTGAGCACAGTGGCAGATGCTGCGCGGGTGGCAACGCCTGCTTTCTGTTCGATGGCGGCCCAATTCACTTCGGGAGCCTTGCCGGAGAAAAACATTTCCAGTTTGGCAGCCTTTTCCGGATTGGCTTTTGCCCATGCGGCTTTGGCTGCATACTTTTCAGCCATGATTTTCTTCAGCTCAGTTGCACGCTTGGCATATAGTTCGGCCACTTCGGGGAAGATGACAAACGGATTTGTCGGGTCACCACCCAAATTCTTGATAGTGTTTATATAAGCGTCGCCGCCCAGAGGAGCACCGTGCGTGGCACAATCAGCCTCGTAGCTGCTGCCGTCTGCCTTGCGGGCACCTTTACCCATTACGGTATGACCGATAATCAGCGTCGGACACTCTTTCTCAGCTTTGGCTTCGTTCAGTGCACCGCGGATGGCATCGGGATCGTTACCATTGATTTTAATGACTTTCCAGCCCCAAGCTTCGTATTTCTTGCCGGTATCTTCGATGGTCACATCCTTTGTCTCGGTAGAAAGCTGAATGTCGTTGGCATCATAGAACATGATGAGATTATCCAACCCTAATGCTCCGGCGATACGGCCTGAGCCTTGGGAGATTTCTTCCTGGATGCCACCGTCAGAAATATAAGCGTAGATGGTCTGTGGCATTACTTCTTCGAAACGTGCCTTCATGAACTTGGCTGCGATGGCTGCACCGACTGCAAATGTGTGTCCCTGGCCGAGCGGTCCGGAAGTGTTTTCGATGCCGCGCATGATGTCACGTTCGGGATGTCCCGGAGTAGGGCTTCCCCATTGGCGGAACTCTTTCAGTTCGTCCAGCGTGAACTTGCCGGTCAGGGCCAATGTAGAGTAAAGCATCGGTGACATGTGTCCCGGGTCGAGGAAGAAACGGTCACGACCTTCCCAAGCCGGATTTTCAGGGTCATATACCAGGAACTCTGAGAAGAGTACATTTACAAAGTCAGCACCACCCATGGCACCGCCCGGATGCCCGGAGTTGGCTTTCTCAACCATGGATGCAGCAAGGATACGGATATTGTCCGCCGCACGGTTCATAAGTTTGTTGTCGTTCATATTGAATCTAATTAATTTTGAATATTATCAATAGGTTATTTGGTCCTTGTAGGTTTTCCAAGGGCAAAGATAACTCTTTATGCGTAATTCACAACACTCGAAGAGTGTCTTTTTTATCAGTATTACTGCCTTTTTGCTGCTAAAATGATACTAAACGTATTTAGCTGATTTTGTGCGGTGCACGGTAGTTTTACTGTAACTCAATAGTAACGATTGATTTGGCCGGAAGTTTAATCTTGAGAATATCTTTATTGATTTTTACCTCTTTGAACGGAACGGGTTTCACATTGTCGGGATTTTCAAATGAATTGTAGTCCGTCAGATTGGTGGAAGTCAATATTTCACCAACTGCTTTCTTGGCTTTCGTTCCAGACAGATTGATGGTCACTTCCTGTGCATTGTCTGCATCTACGTTGGACATGGAAATGTGTATCTTGCCGTTTGGGTCTTTGGAGGCGGTAGCGCTGACCATTGGTATTCTGCGGTTGTCGCGTACATCCATCATGTCGCAGTTCAGCTCAAGAGGAATGTAGGTGGCATCCTGGTGTACATTGTACATTTTGAATACATAATAAGTGGGGGTGAGTACCATGTTTTTTCCGCTGGTCAGAATCATGGATTGCAATACATTGACGATTTGGGCAATGTTTGCCATTTTCAGACGGTCGGTATATTTATGGAAGATGTCGAAGCTGAGGGAGGCGACAAAAGCATCACGCAATGTATTCTGCTGGTACAGATGTCCGGGATTGGTACCCGGTTCAGTGTCCCACCAGGTTCCCCATTCGTCAAGCATAAGAGCTACGTTCTTTTGAGGGTCGTATTTATCCATAATGGTGCAATGCTTCTTGATGACATCTTCTATTTCGCGGCATTTGCCCAGTGTCCAGTAATAGTCGTCTTTACTGAATTGGGTGGCGGCGCCTTTACTGCCGTTCCATCCGCTGACGGTATAGTAGTGCAAGGAAAGACCGTGCATACGGCCGCCTACGCGGTCCATCAGCACTTTGGTCCAGTTATAGTCGTAGTCGCTGGCACCGCTGGCTATCTTGAAAAGGCTATTGCCGTCATAGTTGCGGCAGTAGGTGGAATAGCGGCGGTAGAGGTCGGCATAATATTCGGGACGCATGCTCCCACCGCAACCCCAGCTTTCGTTACCCACACCGAGGTATTTCACTTTCCAGGCTTTGTCGCGACCGTTCTGGCGGCGCAGGCGTGCCATGGGGGAGTCTCCTTCGGAGGTCATGTATTCCACCCATTTGGCAAGTTCTTCTACGGTACCACTGCCTACGTTTCCGCTGATATAGGGTTCACAACCCAGCATTTCGCAGAGATTGAGGAACTCATGGGTTCCGAAACTGTTGTCTTCGATAGTGCCTCCCCAGTTGTTGTTCACCATTTTGGGGCGGTTTTCTTTAGGGCCGATACCGTCCATCCAGTGGTATTCATCGGCAAAGCAGCCTCCCGGCCAGCGAAGGACGGGTACACGGAGCTCCTTCAGTGCATTGAATACGTCGGTGCGATAACCGTTGATGTTGGGAATATCGGAGTTTTCACCTACCCAAAGTCCGCCATAGATACAAGTTCCCAAATGCTCTGCAAATTGGCCGTAGATTTCTTTGGGAATGATTTGCCCGCTCTGGTCTGTGTGTAAAGTGATAGTGGCACTTTTCTGTGCGAAGAGTGACAACGAGGTGGAGAGAAATATGCTACTGATAAATAACTTTGTGTTCATAGTTTTTTAGTGTTATTAAATACTTAGTTCTTGAATCTTACTGCTGCTTCTTCGATGGGCAAACCTGCTTTATAGCTTTCAATGTAGGTGTTGAATCCGCTTACATCTTCGGCTGTCGGTGAGATTTCAATACCGGCATCTCCGGTGAATACATGCTTGTCCAGGAAGTCGGCAAGGGATTGGCTGTTTCCGTTATTTGCGAGGTAGGAAGCGAGGAGGGCAATACCCCAGGCACCACCTTCGCCGGCTGTTTCCATAACGGAAATGGGTGAATTGATGGCAGCTGCCAGTATTCTCTGGCCTACTCCTTTGGTTTTGAAGAGTCCTCCGTGACCGGTGATTCTGTCTACTCTGATTTTCTCTTCATTGAAAAGGATGTCGTTGCCGATTTTGAGAACTCCCACTGAAGCATACAGATGGGTGCGCATGAAGTTGGCAAGGTTGAACTTGTCGTTTGCCGAACGTACAAACAGTGGACGTCCGTCTGCCAGTCCCGTTATAGGTTCGCCTGATATGTAGTTGTATGAGATGAGGCCTCCGCAGTCTGCATTGCCTGTCAGGGCGTGGTTATAGAGCTTTCCGTAGATTTCGTCCATATCTACGGGGATACCCATCAGTTCCTGGTATTCTTTGAAAATATTGATCCAGGCATTGAGGTCGGAAGTGCAATTGTTGCAATGCACCATAGCTACGAGGCTTCCGTCGGGGGTGGTTACCATGTCAATCATTTCGTAGGGCTTGGACAATTCTTTCTCCAATACAATCATTGAGAAAGAGGAGGTGCCTGCCGATACGTTTCCAGTGCGCTGCTTTACGGCGTTGGTGGCAACCATGCCGGTTCCTGCGTCACCCTCGGGCGGACAGACGGGAATTCCTGCTTTCAGATGTCCCGATACGTCGAGGCGACTGGCTCCTTCGGGAGTAAGGAAGCCTGCGTTTTCACCGGCCGACAATACCTTCGGCAGAATATCTCGAAGCCTCCAGTCGTATCCTTTCGGAGCAATAAGTCTGTCGAACTTATCCACCATTTCAGAAGAATAGTTTTTGGTGATGGGATCGATGGGGAGCATACCGGAGGCATCTCCTATGCCCAGTACCTTTTGACCGGTTATTTGCCAGTGGACAAAACCTGCAAGGGTGGTCAGGTAATTGATGGATGGAACGTGTTCTTCATTATCGAGGATGGCTTGGTAGAGGTGGGAAATGCTCCAACGCAGAGGGATGTTGTAGACAAATAGTTCGGATAGGGCTACGGCAGCCTGGCCGGTATTAGTATTTCTCCAGGTACGGAAGGGTACAAGGATTTCTTCTTTTTCGTTGAATGCCATATAGCCGTGCATCATGGCACTGACACCGATGGCTGCCAGGGTTTCTATCTCTGTATCGTAAAGGCTCTTTACATTAGCACGAAGGTCTGCGTAGCAATCCTGCAACCCATACCAGACAGCTTCGACGCTATATGTCCACAGTCCGTCGACTAACTGATTCTCCCAAGTATGGCTTCCCTGGGCGATGGGTTTGTTTTCCTGGTCAATCAAAACCGCCTTGATTCGTGTGGAACCGAGTTCTATGCCAAGGATGGCCTTACCTGCCTCAATGGTTGATTTTGCATCTAATTTCATGGTATTAATGATAATTTACGGATTTATAGTACGATTATAAACAACGGATTACTAATTGCAAACTACTAGTTACGTTTGTGGTACGTGTAATTAGTAGTCCGCAATCGGTAATCCGTAATGATTATCAGCAAAGTGCCTTGTTCAGCATATAGTAGACTTCATTCATGCGCAGTTCTTTTTTGAACTCGCTGATGGTGGTATTTTCATCGATGACTACCATTTCGATGCCGGCCATTTCGGCAAAGTCTTCCCAATATTCCACCGTCAGGTCGTAGGAGAAGCTGGTATGATGTGTACCTCCGGCCAGAATCCAGGCTGCAGCGCCCACCTCGAGGTTGGGCATTGGAATCCACAGTGCGCTGGCAACGGGCAACTTGGGCAGAGGCTTGCTCTTGATGCATTCTACTTTGTTCACAATGAGGCGGAAGCGATTGCCCAGGTCTACGATGGTAGCGGCTACACCTTCACCTTGCTTGCTGGTAAATACCAGGCGGGCTGTTTCGCTGTCGATACCGATGCTCAGACGGTGCACTTCCAGTTTCGGCTTCTGTTCGGCAATCAGTGGACAGACTTCCAACATGTGTGCCTGCAGGATGGCGCTCTTTTCTCCGTCGAAGTTCAGCGTATAGTCTTCGAGGAAGGAGCACCCCTTCGGCATGCCTTGACTCATCACCCAAGTGGTACGGTATAGTGCCGCAGTTTTCCAGTCGCCTTCGGCACCGAAGCCGTAACCTTCCGCCATCAGTCGCTGTGAGGCCAGTCCGGGGATTTGGTCAAAGTCGCCCAAATCGTTGAAGTTGGTGGTGAAGCCTTTGGCACCCGTGTCTTTCAGCACGCGGCGAATGGCGATTTCGGCCTTGGCGGAGTTCCATACTTTGGTGTAGGCTTCCGTACGTGCGTCTTCCAGTTCGGGAGCGTGGTCGTAGAGCTTGAAGTATTCTGCTACGAGTGCCTTCACGTCCTCGTCGCTGACAGCATTGTAGTGTGTCATCACATCATTGATGGGATAGTAGTCCACATGATAGCCCAATACTTGTTCGGCACTGACCTTGTCACCGTCTGTCACAGCCACGTTGTTCATCTGGTCGCCGAAGCGGATGATGAGCATATCCTGCGCATCAGCCCATGCGGCAGCTACGCGCATCCATGCGGCAATCTGGTTTTGGGCTTTTTCGTCCTGCCAGTGGCCTACTACCACTTTGCGGTTCTTTCGCATACGTGTCACGATGTGTCCAAATTCGCGGTCGCCGTGAGCCGATTGGTTTAGGTTCATAAAATCCATGTCCATCGTCTCCCAGGGAATTTCCTTGTTGAACTGTGTATGGAAGTGTAGTAATGGCTTCTTCAGTTCCTGCAAACCGTGAATCCACATTTTGGCAGGAGAGAAGGTGTGCATCCAGGTGATGACTCCGATACACTTATCGTCGTTGTTGGCGGCTTTGAAGGTAGCGGTTACTTCTTTGGATGAATTGACCGTACCTTTATATACTACCTTTACGGGCAGTTTCCCGGAATCATTCAGACCTTTCACCATTTCATTACTATGTGCGTCTACTGCGATAACTGCGTCACCTCCGTACAAGAGCTGTGCTCCGGTTACGAACCATACTTCATATTGTTCAAATGTGTTCATACAATTTATTTTTATAGTTTATATTTAAAGAATGATAGTTATTTCTGTCCATAATAAGCGTTAGGACCGTGCTTGCGGCTGAAATGTTTTTCTATCAGCAGCGGATTCATGGTCAGATTGGGGTTCACGGCATAGGCTATACTTGCCATTTTTGCCACCTGCTCCATCACTACGGCATTATGTACCGCTTCGTGTGCGTCTTTTCCCCACGAGAAAGGACCGTGGTTCTTTACCAATACTCCGGGAGTATGTACCGGGTTCAGCCCCTCAAAGCGTTTTACGATGACATTTCCCGTTTCCAGTTCATACGCTCCTTCCACTTCCTCCTTCGTCATGTCTGCTGTGCAGGGTATGGCGTCGTGGAAGTAATCGGCATGTGTTGTCCCGATATTCGGTATGTCACATCCGGCTTGTGCCCAGGCTGTGGCGTAAGTAGAGTGCGTGTGCACCACACCGCCGATTTCGGGGAATGCTTTATAGAGAACCAGGTGGGTCGGCGTGTCTGAAGAGGGCTTTAACCGTCCTTCCACGACCTTACCGTCAAGATTCACCACTACCATATCTGTAGCTTTCATGTCATCGTAGCTTACACCACTGGGCTTGATGACTACCAATCCCGTCTCACGGTCGATGGCCGAAACATTGCCCCAGGTGAAGATAACCAGTCCATGCTTCACCAACTCAAGATTGGCATGGAATACTTTTTCTTTCAGTGCTTCTAACATAACTCTATTTTACAGTTTAAATTTCGGTGCCTTACGATATAGATTCTCGTTGAACTGATATAGTGCAGCTCCCCGTTTGGAGCCGGTTTTGTCTATTTTGTCCGTCTTTTCGATACAGTCCAGTTCGGCTATCCGCTTACGGAAGTTGCGTTTGTCCATGGCTTCTCCATAGATGGCTTCGTATAGACTTTGTAGCTGCGATAAGGTGAACAGCTTGGGTAGCAGGTTGAAGCCTATCGGCTCGGTAGAGGCCTTCTGCTGCATCAGCTTCCGTGCCTGCGCTACCATTTGCGGATGGTCGAAAATCAGTTCCGGCAGTTCGTTGATATTTACCCAAAATGCATTGTGTTTCTGCACCAGTTCTTTATCATACTCATTGATGTTGATTAGTGAGTAGTAGGCAATAGAGACAACACGTTCGCCCGGGTCACGGCCGATGGCTCCGAATGAGCCGACCTGCTCCATGTATACATTGTCCAGTCCGGTCAGTTCATGCAGTACGCGTTTGGCAGCATCGTCCACGCTTTCATCCTCTTGTACAAATCCTCCCATCAGAGACCATTCGCCCATTGCCGGCTGAAAGTTACGCTTCAGCAGCAGCAGGTTCAGTTCCCCTTCGTTGAAACCGAAAATGATGCAGTCCACGGAGACGTAGAATTTGGGGTTCTTACTATAATAAGTTGTCATAAGTATGTATATTTATCGTTTGACAGTTGAGTGTTACCAGAAATAAATATAGAATAGAGCACAGAGAATCACAACTCCCAGTGAAGCAATGACATCCCATTTATTCCAACTTTCTCTGATTAGTTTTTTGTAACTGCCGGTGAAGGTTATGGCTTCTATCTGCTCGGCAGTGGGTTTGGGAGTGAAACAAGAAACTACTGCCATCAGTACGAGCAGGAATACAAGCAGCCAAATTTCGAAGATGAGCCAGTTGGTCTGCCAGAACCAGCTGGTGTATTCCCAGTACCAGCCGTTCATGACGTCTTTACCGGTATTGGTAAAGATATTCGTCAGTAGGCGTACCATACCGATGATGAATCCTACAATCATGCCTACTTCACCCGCTTTCGGTGTAATCCGTTTTGAGAAGATACCCAATGCAAATACGGCTACCATGGCAGGAGCCAGGAGTGACTGGATGCCTTGGAGGTAATCGTATAGACTTCCTAGACTCATCATGATGGGAATCCATGCCATACCAAGGATAACAACTACTACTGTGGCAATACGTCCTACCAATACGTAGGTAGCTTCACTTTTACCTTTGCACATGGGTTTATAGAAATCTTCAGTGAAGAGAGTGGCACATGAATTGAAGAATGCAGCCAGCGAAGCAACCAGGGCACAGATGAAACCGATAGTTACAATGCCTTTTACACCGGCGGGCAACACGTCTTTTACCATAACGGCAAAAGCGGCATCTGTGTTTGACATGTCGAACTCGCCTTTGGCGGCCAGGGCTGCTGCCACCATGCCCGGAATGAGGAACATGAATACCGGCAGAATCTTGAAGTAACCGGCTGCAATGCTACCGCGACGGGCGCGCTTCATTACGACATCATTCGCTTCTCCTTTACTTTGTCCAAGCACACGTTGAACAATGTGCTGGTCTGTACACCAATACCAGAAACCGATGATGGAAGCTCCGATGAATACCCAAAAACCGGGATATTCCTGATACATCGGGTCTGCTTCACTCCAATGGAACATGTGGTTGGCACCGTATGCATGGCCGTCTGCTCCTACATTCATGGCATTGCGGGCATGTTCCATCATTTCTGTCCAGCCGGTAGCGATACTTCCACCACCTAGAGCTGACAGCCCCAGGAACAGAACGAGAAAGGAACCGATAATTAGAATAGGGGTCTGGATAGCTGAAAGGGTCATTACCCCCTTCATACCACTCAATACCGTGAAAAGACCGGTCAGTACAATCAGGCCGATAGCTCCGTACCAGAATGGTAGTCCAAGAAGAAATTCGAGGAAGATACCTCCGGTATAGGCTGTTACGCTCACTTTAGTCAGAATGTAGGCAATCAGTGTTATGATGGAGAGCCATGAACCCGTGCGTTGTGTGTAACGGTATTTCAGAAAATCGGGCATAGTGATGATTTTTCCCATCTTATTATTCAGCAACTGATAGAACGGAACAAACAACCATCCTAAAAGAAGAATCATCCAGCCTTGCATTTCCCAGTGAGCCATGCCTACTCCCGATTTTGCTCCGGTTCCGGCAAGACCTACCAGGTGTTCCGAGCCAATGTTGGCAGCAAAGATTGCTGCACCGATAATGTACCAGGGTTCTCCTTTACCAAATAGATAATCAGCACTGCTTGCTCCTTGTTGCATACGTTTGTCTTTCTGGACAGCACGCCATACAGCCCATATTACAGCTGCCATGCCGACTATGAGGATTACCCAGTCGAGCCATATAAATTCATGTGAATTCCAATTCATTGTACGATGTGTATTTAAAAGGTTATTTTTCTATAGTGAATTTAAAGATACATTCGCTGTTGTAAATTTGTCCGGGTTCCAGTACGACAGAAGGCCATTGGGATTTGTTGGGGCTATCCGGATAATGTTGTGTCTCGAGGCATACGGAAGCGCGTTGGTTGTAAGTAATGCCTTTTTTACCTTTTACGGTGCCGTCCAGGAAATTCCCGGTATATACTTGTATGCCTGGCTCATTGGTATAAACTTCCAGGGTGATGCCGCTTATAGGCGATGTCAGTTTGGCTGCCACTTGGGATAGGTCACCTTTAGTATTCAGTACCCAATTGTGGTCATATCCGTTTCCATTCTTTATTTGTTCAAAGTCCGTCCGGTTGATGTCTTGTGCCACACTCTTGGGAGTGGTAAAGTCCATTGGTGTTTCTTTGACGGAGATGATGTCACCCGTTGTCATGAAAGTACTGTCTACCGGAGTATAGTTGTCTGCATTGATGTATAAGATGTGGTCTGTTGCTGCCTTTGAAGGATCACCTGATAAATTGAAATAAGAATGGTTAGTCATATTGATAACCGTCTTTTGGTCTGTTGTTGCACTGTATTTTATATCAATGGCATTGTCATCCGTTAACTTGAAAAGTACTTTTGCCGTAACATTACCCGGGAAATTCTCGTCTCCATCCGGTGAAATGCGGGTGAGCTCCAGAGTTGTGCTGTCAATGGGATTGGCACTGTATACTTGGTATTGCCATCCTTTGGGGCCACCGTGCAGGCAATGTCCGAAATTGTTCTGTGGTAACTGTATGGTATCTCCGTCAAGAACGATTTTCCCTTGGTTAATCCGGTTGGCGTAGCGTCCGATAGAAGCACCAAAGTCACTTGGAATGTTGATGTAATCGGCAATGCTGTCAAAGCCCAATACTACATCCTGCATAACTCCATTTTTGTCGGGTACCATAATGGATACAATACGTCCCCCAAAGTTTGTGATGCATACTTCCATGCCCGCTTTATTCTTCAGCGTATAAAGCTGTGTCTGGGCGTCATTGACTGTTGTTTGGAATTTTACTGGATCAAGACCGGACAGCGTAAGCGTTGTTTCTGTCTTTTGATTGCACGCAGTTAGCATCATTGCGGCAATTCCTGCAAGTAGAACATGTCTTTTCATGGTTTTGTATTTAATGTAAATGAGATGATTATCTTTCTTTGGGTGTAAAAGTAACACTTTTCTTTAGTGTAGGCTGTACACTTTTATATGTTATGCAACATAAGTGTCAAGAAACATATCTGTGCCAACTGGCTGTACAGATAGATGTGTTCGGAATAAACTTCTCGGATGATTTTGTTTTTAGAGTGGAAAACGGTGGAATAGGGGAGAAGAAAAAGGCGCTTCCCATTACTGGGAAACGCCTTTTATTTGAATGCTGATGTCTATTATTCTAATCTGCGGGCACCGTCGCTGATGACTACATCATATACTTTTGGGCTTCTGCCGAACTTCTTCTTGAATTCATCTTTTGCTTTTTCGATGAATGTACTGTACAATTCATCCTTTACCAGATTGATTGTACATCCACCGAATCCACCGCCCATGACACGTGAACCGGTAACTCCACAATCGAATGCAAGGTCATTCAGAAAATCGAGTTCTTCGCAGCTTACTTCATACAACTTACTCATGCCATGATGTGTTTCATACATCTTTTGGCCTACAGTTTCATAATCGCCTTTCTCCAGGGCGTCGCAAACGTCGAGTACGCGTTGAATCTCTTCGATGACATATTCTGCACGCATATAGTCTTCTGCGCTGATGTCGGCTTTGGCTTCTTCCAGCATGCCCATGGTAACGTCACGCAGGAATTCTACGTGTGGATGCTTCTTCTGAACAGCGGCAACAGCAGCTTCGCAGCTTTGACGACGTTTGTTGTATGCTGAAGATGCAAGTTCGTGTTTCACTACAGAATCTACAAGAACCAGACGATAGCCTTGCGGGTCGAATGGGAAATACTGATATTCCAGTGAACGGCAATCCAGGCGGATGAGGCTTCCTTTTTTTCCGAATACAGAAGCAAATTGGTCCATGATACCACAGTTTACGCCACAATAGTTGTGTTCTGTAGATTGTCCCACTTTTGCCAATTCAAATTTGTCTATCTTGTTGTCACCGAACAAGTCGTTCAAAGCATAGGCATAGGTACTTTCCAAAGCTGCTGACGAGGACATTCCTGCACCCAGAGGCACATCGCCTGCAAAAGCGGTATTGAAACCTTTTACATCTACACCGCGTTTCATCATTTCCCGGCACACGCCAAAGATATATCTTGCCCAGCTTGCGCGGGGTGCATCTTCTTCATTCAAGCCAAATTCCACATAATCTTTCAAGTCGATGGAATAAGCTTTTACTGTGTTTGTGCCGTTGGGCTTTATTTCTGCAATCATTCCCTTATCGATTGCTCCGGGGAATACAAAACCACCGTTATAGTCTGTATGCTCACCGATAAGGTTGATGCGACCCGGAGAAGCATAAACAGCTCCCGTTGTTCCGTCAAAGTGCTTGATGAAACGGCTTCTTACGTATTCTATATCCATGATATTTATATTTTATAAGGTGAATAAATAAATTACCTATATTTTCTTGTTAATCGACCTTGATGTCCTTATTGACATTTTTGCAGCCTACCAAACCGTAGAACAACAGATAGCCAAGGGCTGCGATGATAACCCAGTAACTCGGCATGAAACCTGCAATGTCGGCCACCAAACCTTGGATAACGGGCAAGATGCCGCCGCCGCATACCAATACCATGAACAGACCGGAAGCCGCTGCCAGATATTTACCCAATCCTTCTACGGCCAGATTAAAGATACCACCCCACATGATGGAAGTACACAGACCTACCAGTACCAGATACATTGCATTGATGGGTACTTCTGCAAATCCGAAAGAGAGACCTCCCGTAGCACTTTGTTGGAGTACCGGCAGATTGACAAGCGAACCGGTAGATGAGAAGATGGCAAGGAATACCAAAAGTAAGCCTAATGCGGAAGTAAAGGTAAGCATTGCCTTACTGGAGATTTTTGCACCCAATGAAGCGCCGGCCAGACGTCCAATCAGCATGAGGAACCAATATGTACCTACAACAAAACCGGAAATGGTGGAAGAAATGCCTGCTCCTCCCTTTTCAATCGGATCGGTCAAGAACAAGTTCAGAGTACCCGGTACACCAACTTCGACACCTACATATACAAAGATCGCTATAGCTCCCAAAATGAAGTGGCGGAATTTTAAAGCGCCTGACATCAACTTACCGATAGGTTCTGTTGAAGTTGCAGCATTGGGTTCCGGTATGGGCACAATCAAAAGAACGAAGAACGCGATGGCAAATACAGCCATTGCTGTGTACATTACAGGGAATATCTGAGAGATAGTAGCTTTTTCAATGGAACCGGCAATCAGGATACCTACGAACATCGGAGTAATGGTGGCCATTACGGAGTTGAAAGAACCACCCACTTGGATAAGCTGGTTTCCTTTGTTACCTTCGCCGCCGAGCTTGTTCAGCATCGGGTTGACTACCGTATTAAGCAAACACATGGAGAAACCGGCGATGAAAGCGCCAATCAAATATACGGCAAAAGCCATATCAGGGCTTGAATGACCTGATAAATATTGGATACCTACACCGATAAAGCCTACAGCTACTGCTATCAATGCCGTTTTTTTATACCCTACCCGTTGTAGTAAGATGCCGCTTGGTATTCCCATCACTGCATATGCAATAAAGTTACCAAAGTTACCCAACATCCCTAAAGCGTTGGATACTGAAAACTGATTTTTCAGTACGATTCCCATAGGGGCAGCAAGGTTGGTAACAAATGAAATCATACCAAAAAGGAAGATCATCGTGATAATTGCGATGAGTTTACCATTCTGTTTTTGTTGTGTCATGGTTTTGTAAAATTAATAAGTTTATAAATTGGATTAGTTATTTCATTCTTGTACACCAAACTTGTAGATTGTCACTTGCTGGTACTCATCACCCGGTAGCAATACTGCCGACGGAAAATGGGACTTGTTGGGCGTATCGGGAAAACACTGGGCCTCAAAGCAGACTGCACTTCTTGCAGGGAAAGTGGCTCCATGGGCACCTTCAAAGCCCCCGAGCCAGTTTCCTGTGTAGAGCTGGACGCCATTTTCAGTGGTATATACTTCCATCGTTCGCCCGCTGTTGGGCTCTATGCAGGTGGCTGCAAGGCTCAGCTCTCCACTTTCAGTCTTGTTCAGTACATAGCAATGGTCATATCCTGCGCCATTCACAATTTGTGTATGTTTCTCATCAATTCGTTCACCAAGAGTATGGGGAGTACGGAAATCCATAGGAGTACCTTCTACCTTCAATATCTCTCCGGTAGGAATGGATACTTCATCGATGGGTACATAAAAATCTGCGTTGATGGTAACGATATTGTTTAAGACTGTAGGGGAGGGATTGGCTATACCGGCAAGATTGAAGAAACCGTGATTGGTCAGATTGACGATGGTGGCTTTATCGGTAGTAGCCCGGTATTCGATGACCAGAGCATTGGTCTCATCCTCCAGGCGATAAGTCATTTCTACTTCGAGATTTCCGGGGAAGCCCTCTTCGCCGTCAGCGGATGTGTAGTTGAAGATGACTGTTGATGGCTCTGGCTGGACAGCATCCCATACACGGGTATGAAAACCAGTCGGACCACCATGCAGTGAGTTGGGACCATTGTTGATTGCCAATTGGTGCTCTTCGCCGTATAAAGTAAACTTTCCTTTAGCTATCCGGTTACCGTAGCGTCCGATGGTAGTGTTTAGAAAAGGTTCCGGGCTGTTGATTACATGTTCAATACTGTCGTGTCCTAATACAACATTGGCATATTTGCCATTTTTGTCGGGTACCATGATGGAAAGTATTGCACAGCCGTAATTAGTAACTGCAACTTCCATTCCCTGGGCATTCTTCAGGATAAACAAATCTGTCTTTTTGTTATTTATATCCTTTTGAAAGTCTTTTTGGTTCAAACCGGACAAATTACTTTCTGTTGGAGTAGTGTTTATCATATTCATGGTATTAATTAAATTTCTTGCAAATAAAAAGAAATTCTTTTGTTCCCCCAAGTAATTGGAAGGAAATGTGGAGAACATTTTAGGAAAGTTTAGCGTTTAACAAATGGAATACAAATTGATATTTTTTGTATGTTTGCCCCCGGAATCTAAAAAAATCACATCATTAACAGAAAGTTCTAATAAAAACAACGAATGTATCCTCTAAAATTTGAGCCTATTCTGAAGCAGACGCTTTGGGGAGGCGACAAGATTATTCCATTCAAACATTTGAATGATACCCTTGCCAATGTAGGCGAGAGTTGGGAAGTGTCGGCAGTAGAAGGCAGTGAGTCTATAGTGGCCAATGGTGCAGACAAAGGATTGACGCTGCCGGATATGGTCAGAAAATATAAGGAAGACCTGGTAGGAGAAGCCAACTATGCACGTTTCGGAAATAAGTTTCCTTTATTGATAAAGTTTATTGATGCCAAGTTGGACTTGTCGATTCAGGTACACCCGGGTGACGAGTTGGCTAAGAAACGTCATAACAGTTTTGGTAAAAATGAAATGTGGTATGTTATTGCTGCTGACCAGGGTGCCAAGCTGATTTCCGGTTTTGCAGAGCAGATTACTCCGAAAGAATATAAGGAACGAGTGTATAATGGTACGTTTGCGGATGTTCTGCAGACTTGCGCCATTAAACCGGGCGATGTGTTTTATGTGCCTGCAGGTCGGGTACATGGAATCGGTGCGGGAGCTTTTGTAGCAGAAATACAGCAAACGTCGGATATCACTTACCGTATTTTTGATTACAATCGTAAGGATAAGGATGGTAAATCAAGAGAACTGCATACAAGCCAGGCCATTGATGCCATTAATTTTGCAGATGTGCAGGACGATTTTCGTACGGAGTACGAGCAGGTGCAGAATGAACCGGTAGAAATGGTGGCAAGCCCGTATTTCACGACTTCCATCTATGACATGACGGAAGAAATCACTTGTGACTATTCTGAACTGGATTCTTTTGTTATTTTTATTTGTGTGGAGGGTTCTTGCCGTATTATTGATAATGAGAAGAATGAAGTTTCCGTACAAGCGGGCGAAACAATCCTGCTGCCAGCTGCAACCCAAGAAGTGACGATTGTGCCTGAAGGAGCAGTGAAGTTGCTTGAGACGTACGTATAAAAGTGCTCAGACTATATCGGATAAAAAAGAGGGGATGACTGTTATGGCCATCCCCTCTTTTTTTATCCGATATTCTATCTCTTTCTTCCAAATATTTTTCTGAATTTCTTCATTACCTTTACCCCCAATACTATACCGTCAAAAACAGCCATACCCGTGTTGAATGCTCTCATCATGGCATTTGCCTTGTTGGTAGCTGGTTCCAGCGGAGCAAAAATTTCTTGTGTAAGCCCAGTCATGATTTCTTTCTGGAGTCGTATTTCTTGTAGCAGCATGGCTTTTTTCTGGGCGATGCTTTCTAAAGTGACGGGAGTCGTATTGGTCGTATTATCCATGAATATTTCGAATTAATTGTCTAAGAATAATTCTGCGATAAGTTTTACTGTCGGATCAATAATGAGCTTTTTGCGGAATAGGACAAGCAGAACGATGAGTAGGATATGGAAGCACGTGATAAGTGCAAAACTCATCATTAGCCCGCCTACCAGCGGAGCTAAGATATAGACCAGCGTAAACGACAGATGAAACAGAACCACTACGCCGAGTATGACGACCAATAGCACCAATAAAAGTGTAGAAAGCAGTTTGGATAGTTTTTCGGTGACTTCCAGTTTGGTATATTCTTTTTGCAGCTCCAGGTATTTCTTGAATTCAATGAAGAGCTGCTGCATATTTTCTATACTTTTGTCGTCTGCAAACATAGTGGTTCTGTTTTTTACCTTATTCCGTTACCTCACCTTTGATTTCCGCAGCAATTTCATCTACCAAGTCTTCCATTTCGCTTCGGTTCAGACGAATCCCTTTCTTACGGAGAATTTCTGCGATTTTGTTACGGGTGTCTTCTCCTTTTTCAGGAGCAAATAAGATACCGAGGGCTGCACCTACTGCGGCGCCACCCAGGAAAGCTGCTAAAACATTTAATCCTTTCATAATGATATTCCTTTCTTTTTGAGGTTCGTACGACAAAACTAACAAATTTTTTTGAAACTTTGTTCGGAATATCAGTTTTTTTATGATTGTCCTTATCTTCCAACTCCTTTTTGGGTGTTGTTTTGCGAGGTTTGCTTTTTTCTTCTCCAAAAGTCTCCATTCGTACGGCTCCCGCGATAGATTTTGTTTTCCTTGGTTTTGGCCTTAATTTCTTCAGTCTTGATTTTCTGTGCTTTTAAACCATCGGCGGTGACAAAAGGGTGTTCTTTTATTACTGGGATACTTTTCCCTATCAATTTTTGGATATCTTTCAGGTAAGGCAGTTCTTCCGATTCGCAAAAGGAGAGGGCAATACCGTCGTGGCCGGCACGTCCGGTTCGTCCGATACGGTGCACGTATGTTTCCGGAATGTTGGGCAACTCATAGTTGATGACGTGTGATAGTTGGTCCACGTCGATACCTCGTGCTGCAATATCGGTTGCTATCAGTACACGCAGTTCATGGTTCTTAAAGCCGGTCAGTGCTCGCTGTCGGGCATTCTGCGACTTGTTTCCATGTATGGCTTCGGCTCTTATTCCGGACTTACTAAGGGTACGTGCAAGTTTGTCTGCTCCATATTTAGTTCTGGTGAAGATAAGTACGGACTTGATAGCCGGATTCTTCAGCAGATGAATCAGTAAGTCTTTTTTCTCTTTTTTCTCAACGAAATAGACTGATTGGGAGATTGTGTCAACCGTAGACGATGCAGGGGTGACTTCCACTTTCTCGGGGTGCGTCAGCATGGAGTTTGCCAAGGTCTCTATTTCTGGAGGCATTGTGGCCGAGAAGAAGAGAGTCTGCCGTTTTGCTGGCAACAACTTTAATATGCGTCGGATATCATGTATGAATCCCATGTCTAGCATCCGGTCCGCTTCGTCCAATACGAAGAACTCGAGCGCTTTTAGGTTAATGAAACCTTGGTTGACCAGGTCTTGCAGTCGTCCGGGAGTTGCAATCAGTATTTGTACTCCACGTTTCAGTTCGTCTGTCTGTGGCTTTTGTCCTACACCGCCGAAGATGACGGCATGTCTCAATCCGGTATACTTACCATATGCACTGAAGCATTCTCCTATCTGTATGGCCAACTCGCGGGTCGGCGTCAGAATGAGTGCTTTGATACTTTTGCGGTTATCCGTTTTATATAACTTTTGCAAGATAGGGATGGAAAATGCGGCGGTTTTGCCTGTTCCGGTTTGAGCACATCCTAATAAGTCTTTTCCTTGAAGTAATATAGGGATCGATTTTTCCTGGATTGGGGTAGGGGTGGAATACCCCTCTTCTTGAAGAGCCTTCAATATAGGTTCTATCAAATTCAAATTTTCAAATGTCATGTAATCAATTAAGTGAGCCTCATGCTCTGTTTATATTTGGCAAATATACGTCAAGTCTTCCGGGAAATCTCTTTTTATGGAGGGGTTTAATTATATTTAACTAAGGATGCTGAGGTATAATCGCATGTTATGGTGTACTTTTGTTCCATATTTAGATAGTGGCATGGAAAAATGATGAAATTGCATTTAAAATATCTTTGGATTGTATTGGTGGCTTGTACTTTGACCGCTTGCATGAATGGTGGGGGTGACTTGGCCGGTAAGTGGCAGTTGCGTCAGTATCAATATGCCGACGGTACATCAGAGAAGGTGGACAGTGTATTCTATAATTTTCAAAAAGGAAGTTTTTCTGCCATATGTTTGTTGAAATATGGAGGGGTGACTACGTTTTTTGGAAATTATTCTTTGAAAGGTGCTGAAATTTCCATTATTTTGTTGCCTGAAAGTGTTAACTATAAAAACTATGATACTTATTTCGGGTGGCCGGAAGGAAAACGTACCTTTAAAGTAGAAGATTTGTCCTACTCTTCATTGCGTTTGGAATATGAGGGCACGAAATCTATTTTTCGAAAATTTTGAGATAAAGAATAAGAATAGACGATTTTACTAATAAAAACAATAGAAAAGATGAAAAAATTAGCCGTATTGGGAATGGGAGTATGCATAGCTCTGGCATTCTCTTCTTGTAAATCAAGTGAAAGTGCTTATAAGAAAGCATATGAAAAGGCAAAACAGCAGGAATTGGCCGAGCCGCAAACAACTGCCCCTGCTGAAGAGGTGGCTCCAGTGGTTACCGCTCCAGTAGAAGTAAAGGTGGTGGAAAGTGCACCTGCCGGCATGCGTCAGGAAAAGGTGACTGTGGTATCAGGTGGTACCAGCTTGAAAACCTTTAGTGTAGTTTGCGGAGCTTATAGCGTGAAAGCTAATGCGGAAGGTGTGAAGCAGGCATTGGTGAATGAAGGCTATACTGCAATGGTAGTTCATAATGCAGAAAGAAATCTGTATCGTGTAGTTATCGGTACATTCGATGACAGAGCATCCGCCGAGAATCTGCGCGACTCTTTCAAAGCTAAACATCCTTCGAATGATGACTTCCAGAAGGCATGGTTGCTGTATAGCGTCAATTAATAGAATTCTTTTTGGTAATTCATAACAGAAAGGAATGTATGTTTCCTTTCAAGATGAGGCAGTAACTGCGAAGTTACTGCCTTTTTCATGATATGCCGAAAGAATGTGAAGGCTGGCGCTGTCGCGTGTTTGGTTTGGCAAAACAAAGTGTTTCCTTTAACAGAACAGTTTGTTTCATTAAAGAGAACACTTTGTTTCTCTTAACAGAACATCTCGTTCTATCGCATAAAAACAAAATGTTTTTATATACTGAAACAACTTGTTTTTAAAGGTTGAAACAAAGTGTTCAGTACTGTGAACTAACGGACTAATTGAGAAAAGACCCAGATAAACTCATGTTGTCACAGTCTCTTTAGTTCCTCTTCCTTCGTGAATATTTCACTCTATTTCTCTGCTCCGGATTGATTTTCTTGATTGTGAAAAGTGCTTATAATATTCTCTCTTTCGTTTAAAAGAAGTTATAAAACAAGAGGTGGAAACTTTTAGACCTGAAAAAGTTTTTAATTTTGTGCCTTATCTTTGAGAAGAATATAGTATGGAACGACGATATATACTGAATGCGATTGATGCCGCTTTGCAGGCTGGCGAGAAAATTCTTTCCATTTACGATGATCCGGCATCGGATTTTCAGGTAGAAAAAAAAGCGGATAATTCTCCTCTTACTATTGCCGACCGTAAGGCTCATGAAACTATCTGCCGTTTTTTGGCTGATACACCTTTCCCTCTGCTAAGCGAGGAAGGCAAACATTTGCCTTTTTCGGAACGACGGAGTTGGGAAACTTTATGGATTGTAGACCCTTTGGACGGTACGAAGGAGTTCATCAAGAGGAACGGTGAGTTCACAGTGAATATAGCTTTGGTGCATCACTCAGTACCGGTAATGGGAGTCATTTATGTGCCGGTAAAAAAGGAGCTCTATTTTGGAGTGCATGATTCGGGTGCTTATAAGCTATCCGGTATTACTGCACGTGATGGAATGTCGTGGGATGAACTGCTTGCGAAAGCTGTCCGGCTGCCGGAAACAAGCGTGCACGAACGGTTTGTAATTGTGGCTTCCCGTTCGCATCTGACGCCCGAGACAGAAGATTATATCGAGAAAATGAAATGCAGCCATGCGGAAGTTGAGCTTATATCAAGTGGAAGTTCCATCAAGATTTGTCTGGTAGCTGAAGGCAAGGCTGATGTATATCCTCGTTTTGCCCCTACGATGGAATGGGATACGGCGGCTGGGCATGCTATTGCACATGCTGCCGGAATGGAAATTTATCAGGCGGGGAAGGAAGAACCTTTGCAATATAATAAGGAGGATTTGCTGAATCCGTGGTTTATCGTAGAACCCAAGCATACCGAAATAAAATAACGACTTTATGACATTTGAGATATTGTTTGTGCTGCTGGCATTGTTGGGCATGGTGATTGCCTTGGTTCTGGATAAAATGCGTCCGGGCATGGTGCTCTTTTCTGTCGTAGTATTGTTCTTGTGTGCAGGTATCCTCACTCCTAAGGAGATGCTGGAAGGGTTCAGTAATAAGGGGATGATTACTGTTGCCATGCTGTTTTTGGTCAGTGAAGGCATCAGGCAGTCGGGTGCTTTGGGGCAAGTAATCAAGAAGCTGCTTCCCCAAGGTAAGACTACGGTCTTTAAAGCGCAGTTCCGTATGTTGCCCACCATTGCTTTTATTTCAGCTTTTCTAAACAATACTCCGGTGGTTGTTATCTTTGCTCCCATTATCAAGCGTTGGGCCGAATCTGTAAAATTGCCTGCTACCAAGTTCCTTATACCCCTTTCTTATGTGACGATACTTGGCGGAATCTGCACCCTGATAGGGACGTCGACCAATCTGGTGGTGCATGGTATGATATTGGAAGCCGGATATGAAGGCTTTACTATGTTCGAGTTGGGTAAAGTGGGCATTTTCGTCGCGATTGCAGGCATCCTTTATCTGTTCGCTTTTTCCTCAAGGCTTTTGCCGGATGTTCGTACGGATGCGGTAAAGCTGGAGGAGGAGCCGGAGGAGCATGGAGATTTGCATCGGGTGGAAGCTGTACTCGGCGCCCGTTTTCCCGGTATCAACAAGAAACTCGGGGATTTTAATTTCAAGCGGCATTATGGGGCTGAGGTAAAAGAGATCAAGCGTAGCGGTCAGAGCATTGTCGGAAATCTGGAAAATGAATATCTCCGCGAAGGGGATACGCTGGTGGTGATGGCTGATGACTCTTTTGTAAAGACCTGGGGGGAATCTTCGGTGTTCGTGTTGCTGGCCAATGGCAAGGATACGGAACCGGTGCCCGGAAAGGGAAAGCGCTGGTTTGCCTTGGCTTTGCTGATATTGATGATAGTGGGTGCAACGGTTGGTGAACTTCCGGTTGTCAAGGAAGCTTTTCCGGAAATCAAGTTGGATATGTTTTTCTTCGTTTCCATTACTACTATCATTATGGCCTGGACAAAGATATTTCCGGCCCGCAAGTATACCAAATATATATCTTGGGATATTCTGATAACGATTGCTTGTGCTTTTGCTATCAGCAAGGCGATGGTGAATTCCGGAGTGGCAGATGCTGTGGCGCGTTTCATTATAGGCATGAGCCATCATTATGGCCCCCACGTGTTGCTGGCTGCTGTGTTTATCATAACGAACTTGTTTACAGAACTGATTACGAACAATGCGGCCGCGGCACTCGCTTTCCCGTTGGCACTTTCCATCTCTTCACAGATGGGAGTCAGTCCGATGCCTTTCTTCGTTGTAATTTGTATGGCGGCTTCTGCCAGCTTCTCCACTCCTATAGGGTATCAGACTAATTTGATTGTACAAGGTATCGGTAACTATAAGTTCACGGATTTTGTACGCATCGGGTTACCTTTGAATATCATTACTTTCCTGATATCCATTTTCTTGATTCCTTTAATTTGGCCATTTTAAAAAAAGAAGAAATAATAACATATGGAAGAAAACAACCACATATATCCGATATTTGACAAAATGCTGATGCGGAAAGACAAAGAAGACTTGTTGAAGCAGCACAGCGTGATGGTTTGGTTTACCGGCTTGAGCGGCTCCGGCAAAAGTACGATAGCCATTGCCTTGGAGCGCGAACTTCATAAAAGAGGATTGCTTTGCCGTATCCTGGATGGTGACAACATCCGCAGTGGCATCAACAATAACCTCGGTTTTACGGAGGCCGACCGTGTGGAGAATATCCGGCGTATAGCCGAAGTTTCCAAACTCTTTCTTGATACGGGTGTTATAACAATCGCGGCTTTTATCAGTCCTAATAACGATATTCGTGAAATGGCGGCTGATATTATCGGACAAGACGATTTTCTGGAAGTTTATGTCAGTACCCCGCTTGAAGAGTGTGAACGCCGTGACGTGAAGGGACTTTATGCCAAGGCACGTAAGGGAGAAATCAAGAATTTTACAGGTATTTCCGCGCCTTTTGAGGAACCGGCTCATCCGGCTTTGACGTTGGACACCTCTGTTCTCAGCCTGGAAGAATCGGTCAATAAACTGTTGGAACTCATTTTACCAAGAATTCAGAAGAAATAAGATATAATGAAAGAAGAATATAAATTGAGCCATTTGAAGGAACTCGAAGCAGAGTCCATTCATATTATCCGTGAAGTGGCAGCGGAGTTTGAAAATCCGGTGATGCTGTATAGTATCGGCAAGGATTCTTCGGTTATGGTGCGCTTGGCCGAAAAGGCGTTTGCTCCCGGCAAAGTGCCGTTCCCGTTGATGCACATCGATTCCAAGTGGAAGTTTAAGGAGATGATACAGTTCCGTGACGAGTATGCCAAGAAGTATGGTTGGAACCTGATAGTGGAAAGCAATATGGAAGCTTTCAATGCAGGTGTCGGGCCTTTTACGCATGGCAGCAAGGTGCATACGGACTTGATGAAAACGCAGGCTTTGCTCCACGCATTGGATAAGTATAAGTTTGATGCGGCATTCGGTGGTGCTCGCCGCGACGAGGAGAAGTCACGTGCCAAAGAGCGTATTTTCTCTTTCCGCGACAAGTTCCATCAATGGGACCCCAAAAATCAGCGTCCCGAATTGTGGGATATTTATAATGCCCGGGTACATAAAGGAGAGAGTATCCGCGTATTTCCGTTAAGTAATTGGACGGAGCTGGACATCTGGCAATATATACGTTTGGAAAACATCCCTATTGTGCCGTTGTATTTTGCCAAGGAACGTCCTTGTGTGGAGATTGACGGAAATCTGATAATGGCGGATGACGACCGCTTGCCGGAACAGTACCGCGACCAGATAAAGATGCGTATGGTGCGTTTCCGTACGCTGGGTTGCTGGCCGTTGACCGGTGCTGTGGAAAGCGATGCCGATACCATCGAGAAGATTGTCGAGGAAATGATGACCACCACCAAGAGTGAACGGACGACCCGTGTCATTGACTTCGACCAAGACGCAAGCATGGAGCAGAAGAAGCGCGAGGGATACTTTTAAATTGACAATTGATAATTGACAATTGACAATTATGGGGAAAGGTAATCTCATAATGGATAAATCGTTTGCTTTTGCAATACGGATTGTCAGACTTTACAAGTTGCTGTGTGAGCATAGAAAGGAGCTTGTTCTTTCTAAGCAAATATTGAGAAGCGGAACAGCTGTAGGTGCTTTGATTAAGGAAAGTGAACATGCTCAGTCAAAAGCTGATTTTATCAATAAATTGAGTATTGCTCTAAAAGAAGCAAATGAAACAGAATATTGGCTGATGCTATTAAAAGAATCTGATTATCTCTCAGCGGATGAATATAATTCCATAATAGAAGATTGTAGGGAACTGTTGAGGCTCCTTATTTCGATTATAAAAAAAATGAAAGAAAATAAAGTATGAAAGATAGGTGTAAGGACGAATTGTCAATAGTCAATTGTCAATTGTCAATTTCGGAGTTTCTCCGAAAGGATGAGCAGAAAGACTTGTTGCGCTTACTGACTGCCGGTTCTGTGGATGACGGAAAATCCACATTGATAGGCCGTCTGTTGTTCGACAGCAAGAAACTATATGAGGACCAGCTGGACGCACTGGAACGCGACAGCAAGCGCATGGGAAATGCCGGCGACCACATTGACTACGCCCTTTTGCTGGACGGCTTGAAGGCGGAGCGCGAACAAGGCATCACCATCGACGTGGCATACCGCTACTTCTCGACCAACAATCGTAAGTTTATCATTGCCGACACTCCGGGACACGAGCAGTACACACGCAACATGATTACCGGGGGCTCTACAGCTAACTTGGCAATTATTCTGGTGGATGCACGTATGGGTGTCATTACGCAGACGCGCCGGCATACTTTTCTGGTGTCGTTGCTTGGCATCAAGCATGTGGTGCTTGCTGTCAATAAGATGGACCTGGTGGATTTTTCCGAAGAACGTTTTAATGAGATAGTCGATGAATACCGGAAGTTTATAGCTCCATTGGGTATTCCTGACGTAAACTGCATTCCGCTGTCAGCTTTGGATGGCGACAATGTGGTGGAGAAATCGGAACGTACTCCTTGGTATGAGGGTATTTCACTTCTTGACTTTCTGGAGACGGTACATATTGACAACGACCATAATTTGAAGGATTTTCGTTTCCCGGTTCAATACGTCTTGCGCCCCAATCTCGATTTCCGTGGTTTTTGCGGTAAGGTGGCTTCGGGTATTATTCGTAAGGGAGATGAAGTGATGGCATTGCCTTCCGGTAAGAAGTCGCATATCAAGAGTATAGTTACATACGACGGCGAATTGGATTACGCCTTTCCGCCCCAGTCCGTCACCTTGACTCTGGAGGACGAAATAGATGTGTCGAGAGGGGAAATGCTGGTACATCCGGATAACCTGCCCGTCATGGACCGCAATTTTGAAACGATGCTGGTTTGGATGGATGAAGAGCCGATGGATATCAACAAATCATTCTTCATCAAACAGACCACCAATATAAGCCGCACCCGCATCGACAGCATCAAGTATAAGGTGGATGTCAATACGATGGAGCATCTTTCCATTGACAACGGAAAGTTGAGCAAGGAAACATTGCCGATGCAGCTCAATCAAATTGCGCGTGTGGTGCTGACTACTGCCAAAGAGCTTTTCTTTGACCCTTATCGGCAGAATAAGGCTACCGGTTCGTTCATCTTGATAGACCCGATAACCAACAATACCAGTGCTGTAGGTATGATTATCGATAGGGTGGAGGATAAGGACATGCACTTAGCTGAGGACCTGCCTATACTGAATTTGCCTAAGCTGGGTATAGCTCCCGAACATTACGAAGCTATAGAAAAGGCTGTGAAAGAGCTGGAACGCCAGGGCGTGGCTGTACGGATAGAGCGCAGTACTTCTTTATAAGTATTGCAGTTCTCTCTCGGTATCACCGGAAGAAAACCATAACATATTAATATAAAGATAATAATGGGATTGTTAGAATTCAATAAGCTTCCGATAAACACCCTGGTAGGTGCGGATTGGAAAACATTCAAGGATATAACGGGCGGTCGTGACATCGGTGCTGCCTACAAAGGCAAGTATCGGCTGACAAAAGTTGTCTGCCGCCTGCTGTCCACTTTGGCTCCTCTGCAGGACAGACGCTATGAAAAGCTCCTGGCAGATAAGCCCTTGGAGCATGATCCGGTGTTCATTTTGGGACACTGGCGTAGCGGGACTACGTTTGTGCATAATGTTTTCTCCTGCGACAAGCATTTCGGCTACAACACGACATACCAGACTGTATTTCCGCATCTTATGATGTGGGGGCAGCCTTTCTTCAAGAAGAACATGAGTTGGTTGATGCCGGACAAACGTCCCACGGACAATATGGAACTTGCCGTTGACCTTCCGCAAGAAGAGGAGTTTGCTTTGGCAAATATGATGCCCTACACCTATTATAATTTCTGGTTCCTGCCCGAATATCAGCAAGAGTATGCCGATAAATACCTGCTGTTTGATGACATCACAGAGAAAGAGCTGAAAGTATTTGAGGAGACTTTCGTCAAACTGATAAAGATTTCTCTTTGGAATACGAACGGAACCCAGTTTCTTAGTAAGAATCCGCCTCATACGGGACGTGTGAAAGAGCTTGTCAAGATGTTCCCCAATGCCAAGTTTATCTATCTGATGCGTAATCCTTATACTGTTTTCGAAAGCACACGTAGTTTCTTTACTAACACCATTCAGCCGTTGAAACTGCAGGATATCAGTCATGAGGAGCTTGAGAAGAATATTTTGTCCATTTATGCCAAACTGTATCATAAGTACGAAGCGGACAAGGCATGCATTCCTGAAGGAAACTTGATAGAGGTGAAGTTTGAGGACTTCGAAGCGGATGCAATGGGAATGACTGAACATATCTACAAGGCTTTGTCCATTCCGGGCTTTGCAGAGGCGCGTGCCGATATCGAAAAGTATGTAGGCGGAAAGAAAGGATATAAGAAGAATAAATACAAGTATGATGAGCGTACAGTGCAGTTGGTTCAGGATAACTGGAATTTTGCGCTGGAACAGTGGAAGTACGATTTATAATGATTGTCAATTATCAATGAGAGAAATGATTCAAAAGAAAATTCGTATGTTGGGAGTGCTGTCTGCCATGCTTTGTTGTGGAGCCGTTTCTGCGCAGCAGCACGAGGTAGAGATGATTCCTTTTGGAAATATGGATCAATGGATTGACCGCCAAATCAAGGAATCCGGTATTATTGGCGGTGCCACGAAGAATGTGTATGCCATCGGGCCTACTGCTACTATCACTGAAAGCAAGGCGTACAAGAATATGGGAGGTTCGCCGTGGGCGACATCCAATGTGATGGCGCGGGTAGCCGGTATCACGAAAACTAATACTTCTGTTTTCCCGGAAAAGAGAGGGAATGGTTTCTGCGCCCGCATGGACACCCGTATGGAGAGTGTGAAGGTTTTTGGAATAGTAGATATCACGGTGCTGGCTGCCGGCTCTATGTTTCTGGGTGAGGTGCACGAACCTATCAAGGGGACCAAAAATCCGCAGAAAATGCTGAATTCCGGCATACCGTTCACAAAGAAACCTATCGCCATACAGTTTGATTATAAAGTAAAGATGTCCGACCGCGAGAAGCGTATCCGTGCAACGGGCTTTAGCCGTATCACAGATGTGGAAGGAAAGGACTTCCCGGAAGTGAATCTGTTTCTGCAAAAGCGTTGGGAGGATGAGAAGGGGAATATCTATGCCAAGCGCGTAGGAACGATGGTCGTAAGATATTATACTACTACCGATTGGCATAATAATGCCACTTATTCCATCATGTACGGTGATATTACCGGTGACCCTGCGTACAAGGCCCACATGATGCGTCTTCAAGTTGAAGAACGCTATGCAGTTAATAGTAAAGGAGAGAGCGTACCTATTAAGGAGGTTGCCTGGGGAACGGAAGATGATGTGCCTACTCATTTGTTGTTACAGTTTACTTCCAGCCATGGTGGTGCTTACATAGGTTCTCCCGGTAATTCGTTGTGGATTGACAATGTAAAATTGGTATATTAGAATAAAAGCAGTTAAAGTTGGATGTCATACTTTAGCTGCTTTTTTAATGGAGTCACTGAGACTTTGGGTTACTTCTTATTTCTTATTTCAGATGAATTTTGTATGTCAGCCCTCCACTGAAATATTTCATCCTCTGCATTTCCACCTGCACATGCAGATGCTTGAACAACAGATAGGTGGCTCCCAAGGCAAAGTCCTTGGAGTCATATTCCGCTATCACCCTCAGCTGCGGATGGAAGGACGGATTGTAGGTGACACCCAGTGCAAAGCCATTCAGCTTGTACTCCTTGCGGTTGTTGTAAAGGTAGGAAAGATGGACACCAATCTCCTCTTTACCCACAACGGGTATATGCTTGGAGGCGGCAATGTAGAAACGGCTGTAATATCCGTTACCTTCCGTGGTGCCGACTTGCCCCCCTCCGGAAGAAGTGAACGGGTCGGACGTCCCCAGCACGACAGCCGGCAT
>NZ_QTLY01000010.1:0-222209 GCF_003602895.1 Bacteroides sp. AF29-11 | reverse complement strand
CCGTGTCTGATAAGGATACGGAGGCTTTGTTCGTTTTATATCTTTACATATACTTGGATGCCGGCATGGATTGTTCTTGTGTTTTAGGCCATGAGTTTTCTGCTGATTTGTAGTGATATCAGGGTGAAATGAACATAAAAAAATGAATATTTTACTCTAAATACTACATAATGAGGATAATTATTCGTATCTTTGTCGCCCGAATAAACAAAAGAAGCTTTGGGAAAGTTTGATAAATACAAAATAGACCTGAAAGGTATGCAAGCAGATTCATGCAAATATGAGTTTGTGCTAGACAACCTTTTCTTTGCCAATATTGATGGACCGGAAGTGCAGAAGGGTAAAGTCAATGTGGTGTTAGTTGTAAAGAAAACATCTCGTGCTTTCGAATTGAACTTCCAGACAGACGGAATGGTGTGGGTGCCATGTGACCGTTGTTTGGACGATATGGAACAGCTTGTCAGCTCGACAGATAAGCTGCTGGTTAAGTTCGGTCATGAATATGCCGAAGAAGGTGACAATCTCATTGTAATTCCCGAAGAGGAAGGTGAGATTAATGTAGCATGGTTTATGTACGAGTTTGTAGCTTTGGCCATCCCCATGAAGCATGTGCATGCTCCGGGTAAGTGTAACAAGGCAATGACCAGCAAATTGAGTAAGCATATGCGCACTACTCCGGATGATGATATGGCTGAGGACACATTTGCTCCGGAAGAAGAGGTGGAGCTGATGAATGAAGAAGAAACGCAGGTAGACCCGCGTTGGGACGAATTAAAGAAAATATTAGATAACAATTAAAGATTAAAGAAAATGGCACATCCTAAGAGAAGACAGTCAAAAACAAGAACTGCGAAGAGAAGAACTCATGATAAAGCAGTAGCTCCTACACTGGCTATTTGCCCGAATTGTGGTGAGTGGCATGTATATCACACTGTATGTGGTGCATGTGGTTACTATAGAGGTAAGCTTGCAGTTGAAAAGGAAGCTGCCGTATAATTACGGTCAGTTTGACTAAAACTTATACTTGAATATCGGGCGTCTAAAAAGATTTGTAATTTAATAAGCAAACCTTTTTAGACTACCGTTGTTTCAGTAGTTCTATAAGTAAACAAGATTTTAATGGAAAAAATAAATGCAGTAATTACAGGAGTCGGCGGTTATGTACCTGATTACGTCTTGACGAACGACGAAATCTCAAGAATGGTGGATACCAATGACGAATGGATTATGACTCGTATCGGAGTAAAGGAAAGACGTATCCTGAATGAAGAAGGGTTAGGTAGTTCCTATATGGCGCGTAAAGCTGCCAAACAGCTGATGCAACGTACTGGCGCGGATCCGGATGATATAGATCTGGTGATTGTAGCTACTTCCACTCCGGATTATCATTTCCCTTCTACAGCTTCTATTTTATGTGATAAGCTAAGGCTGAAAAATGCATATGCTTTTGACTTGCAGGCAGCCTGCAGCGGATTTCTCTATCTGATGGAGACGGCGGCCAATTTCATCCGTTCTGGAAGATATAAGAAGGTTATCATTGTGGGAGCCGACAAGATGTCGTCAATGGTTGATTATACAGACCGTGCTACTTGTCCTATCTTTGGAGACGGCGCTGCAGCTTTCATGCTCGAGCCGACAACAGAAGATGTAGGTATTATGGATGCTATTCTGAGAACCGACGGCAAAGGTTTGCCTTTCCTGCATATGAAAGCGGGTGGGTCGGTTTGTCCTCCCTCTTATTTTACTGTAGACAACCACATGCATTACATTTATCAGGAAGGACGTACTGTGTTTAAGTATGCCGTATCCAATATGTCGGATGTTAGCGCGGCCATTGCCGAGAAAAACGGTCTGACAAAGGATAGCATTGACTGGGTGATTCCGCACCAGGCCAATCTTCGTATCATTGATGCTGTGGCACATCGTCTGGAAGTTCCTCGTGAGAAAGTACTGATTAATATCGAACGTTACGGCAATACCAGTGCTGCTACGTTGCCTCTTTGCATCTGGGACTTTGAAGATAAGCTGAAGAAAGGCGACAACCTTATTTTCACTGCATTCGGCGCAGGATTTACCTGGGGAGCCGTGTATGTGAAGTGGGGATACGACGGAAAGAAGCAGTAACATACTATTGCTAAATATAATATGATAAAAACGCATCCTATTTCGATTCGATGCGTTTTTTTGTCTCAATTCAAATACTGAAGTCATGCACAAAGCAGGTTTTGTAAATATCGTGGGAAATCCGAATGTGGGCAAATCCACATTGATGAACGTTTTGGTAGGTGAGCGCATTTCTATCGCCACTTTCAAGGCGCAGACCACCCGTCATCGGATTATGGGCATCTATAATACGGATGACATGCAAATTGTGTTTTCGGACACTCCGGGTGTATTGAAGCCAAACTATAAGTTACAGGAGTCCATGCTGAATTTCTCCACTTCGGCATTGACGGATGCGGATGTGTTGCTGTATGTGACAGATGTGGTTGAGACTCCCGACAAGCATAATGACTTTGTGGAGAAAGTGGGACACTTGGACGTTCCGGTATTGCTGCTTATCAATAAGATTGATTTAAGCAACCAGGAAAAGCTGGTGGAACTGGTGGAAGCATGGAAGGAATTGCTGCCGAAGGCGGAAATTATTCCTATCTCTGCTACTTCGAAATTTAATGTGGATTATGTCATGAAGCGGGTGAAGGAGCTGTTGCCCGACTCTCCTCCCTATTTCGACAAGGACCAGTGGACGGACAAGCCGGCGCGTTTCTTCGTGACCGAAATAATCCGTGAGAAAATTCTGTTGTACTACGATAAGGAAATCCCTTATTCGGTGGAGGTGATGGTAGAACAGTTTAAGGAGGAGGCAAAGAAGATTCATATCAGTGCCGTAATCTATGTGGAGCGTGATTCGCAAAAAGGTATTATCATAGGCAAGCAGGGGAAGGCTTTGAAGAAAGTGGCTACTGAAGCGCGCCGTGATTTGGAGAGGTTTTTCGGGAAAACGATATTCCTGGAGACGTTTGTGAAAGTTGATAAGGATTGGCGGAGTTCGGACAAGGAACTGCGTAATTTTGGTTATCAGCTGGATTAAGAGTTATTCATACGACTGTGACAGTCGCAAAAAACAAAGAGTGTGAACTATGGGAAATTTAGTTGCAATCGTAGGACGTCCCAATGTGGGAAAGTCTACATTATTTAACCGTCTGACCAAGACACGTCAGGCAATTGTGAATGAGGAAGCGGGAACCACCCGTGACCGCCAATATGGAAAGACCGAATGGTTGGGACGTGAGTTCTCCGTGGTAGATACCGGCGGTTGGGTAGTGAACTCTGATGATATTTTCGAAGAAGAGATTCGTAAGCAGGTATTGATGGCGGTGGACGAAGCCGACGTGATACTGTTTGTGGTGGATGTGATGAACGGGGTTACGGACCTCGACGAGCAGGTAGCTGCCATCTTGCGTCGTGCCAAGAAGCCTGTGTTGCTGGTTGCCAATAAGACTGATAATCATGAACTGCAATACAATGCCCCTGAGTTCTATAGCTTGGGTTTGGGTGACCCTTATTGTATTTCTGCTGTAACGGGTAGCGGTACGGGCGATATGATGGACCTTATCGTCAGCAAGTTCAAGAAGGAATCTGATGAAATTCTGGACGAGGATATTCCCCGCTTTGCAGTAGTGGGACGCCCTAATGCCGGAAAGTCTTCCATAGTCAATGCCTTTATTGGAGAAGACCGCAACATCGTGACGGAGATTGCCGGTACCACGCGCGATTCTATCTATACCCGCTACAATAAATTCGGTTTTGATTTCTACCTGGTAGATACGGCGGGTATCCGTAAGAAGAACAAGGTGAATGAGGATTTGGAGTACTACTCCGTAATCCGTTCCATTCGTTCCATTGAGAATGCAGATGTATGTATTTTGATGGTAGACGCTACGCGTGGCATCGAAAGCCAGGATTTGAATATCTTCTCCTTGATACAGAAGAATGCCAAGGGGCTGGTGGTTGTGGTGAATAAGTGGGACTTGGTGAAGGACAAGACTGTGAAGGTGATGAAGACTTTCGAAGATGCTATCCGCAACCGTTTCGCTCCGTTTGTGGATTTTCCTATCATCTTTGCTTCGGCACTGACCAAACAGCGTATTCTGAAGGTATTGGAAGAGGCGCGTGATGTGTACGAAAATCGTATGACGCGTATTCCGACAGCTCGTTTGAACGAGGAAATGCTGCCGCTTATCGAGGCGTATCCACCCCCTTCAATTAAGGGTAAGTATATCAAGATAAAGTATATTACGCAGTTGCCCAATACCCAGGTGCCGTCATTTGTTTATTTTGCAAATCTTCCACAATATGTGAAAGAGCCTTACAGACGATTCCTGGAAAATAAGATGCGTGAGAAATGGAAGTTGACCGGAACTCCGATAAATATCTATATCCGGCAGAAGTAAAATATATCGTGATGATATAGTCGATTCTATTAACTGGTTTTATGAAGAGAAAGCGTCCGGAACATAGCTTCCGGACGCTTTCTTATGTAATAGGTTAGAAAATGAGGTGTGGTTTTATCCTTCAAGGTTCTGTATCTCCACTTCTTTGACTTTCCGGAATAGGTCAGATGCAAATATGAAACTGTTCAACCGCTCGTTGGTGGAAGTGAAGATATCGTCTTTATTGCCTTCCCATTCTTTGTGTCCTTCGTAAATATAGATGATTTTTTCTCCGATACCCATTACAGAGTTCATGTCATGAGTGTTGATGAGAGTAGTCATATTGTATTCTCGGGTTATATCTTGTATCAGTTCGTCGATGACAAGCGAGGTCTTGGGGTCAAGTCCTGAATTCGGCTCGTCACAGAACAAGTATTGCGGGTTTAGGGCAATGGCACGGGCAATGGCTACGCGTTTCTGCATACCGCCGCTGATTTCTCCGGGAAATTTGTCTTTGGCTTCAATCAGGTTTACACGCTCCAAGCAGAACATGGCACGACGAGTCCGATCGCGCAGGGTATCGTTGCTGAACATGTTCAGTGGAAACATCACATTGTCCAGTACCGTCATGGAATCGAACAGCGCGGCACTTTGGAAAATCATTCCCATTTCCCGGCGGAGCGCTTTCTTTTCCTTCTTTCCCATGGCGAGGAAGTTGCGGTGGTCATACAACAGTTCTCCTTTGTCCGGTGTCAGCAGACCCACGATACATTTCATGAGTACGGTTTTTCCCGAACCGCTCTGCCCTATAATCAGGTTGGTCTTTCCATTCTCGAAAGTGGCATTGATATCTTTCAGTACCTCTTTTTCTTCAAATGATTTGCAAAGTCCTTTCAGTTCAATCATCCCATTAAAAGTTGAGTTAATATTAGGTCGGCGAATAAGATAAGTACGCTGCTGCATACTACGGAGTCGGTGGACGCCTTGCCCACTTCGATGGAACCGCCTTCGACGGTGTAACCGAAGAATGCCGATACGCTGGCAATGATAAAGGCAAAGAACAGCGACTTGATGATGCCGCACCAAATAAACCATTCGACAAACATGTACTGCAAGCCGTATTCTAAATCTACCGCCGACATGATGCCGCCGAACCAGCAAGTACAGAAGGCACCTATGATACCGGCGAATATACTGAACGTCACCATCAGTGGAATGGTTGTCACCATAGCGGCAATTTTCGGTAGGATGAGATAGTTGGCAGAATTGACACCCATAATTTCAAGGGCGTCTATCTGCTGGGTGACTCGCATGGTGCCCAGCTCCGAGGCGATGTTTGACCCGACCTTTCCTGCCAGAATCAGACACATGATGGAGGAGGAGAATTCCAGCAGCATGATTTCTCGGGTTACATATCCCACTGTCCATCGAGGCATGAAAGGACTCTCGATGTTCAACTTTATCTGTATGGTGATTACAGCTCCGATGAAGAACGATATCAGCAATACGATGCCGATAGAGTTCACGCCGAGCTGTTCCAACTCGTTGACATATTGGCGGAAAAACATACGCATACGTTCGGGACGGGCAAATACGCGTCCCATCAGTATGATATATCGTCCCACTGTCTTAAGTGCTTTAAACATGACATATAAGTATTTGAATGCAAATGTACACTATTTCGGCTTATTTTTGCTACATTTGCGGCGAAAACCTTTAGAGTATGGAAGAAGAAAAAGGCATAAAGGACAATGTAGAGGAAGTTAAGGAAAATCTGCAGGCCGGACCAAGCTTGACTGCCGGGGCAGAGCCACGGGAGGAAGGTAGCATGGTGCTGCGTACGGAGGATTTGGTGAAAAAGTACGGAAAGCGTACGGTAGTGAGCCATGTGTCCATTGATGTGAAGCAAGGGGAGATTGTCGGTTTGCTGGGGCCGAATGGCGCCGGTAAGACAACTTCGTTTTATATGACCGTAGGGCTGATTACTCCCAATGAGGGACGTATCTTCTTGAATGATTTGGATATAACGAAATATCCGGTATACAAGCGTGCGCAGACGGGTATCGGTTATTTGGCGCAGGAGGCTTCCGTGTTCCGTCAAATGAGTGTGGAAGACAATATTGCATCTGTACTGGAAATGACTGACAAGCCTTTGGAGTATCAGAAAGACAAGCTGGAGAGCCTGATTGCAGAGTTCCGCTTGCAGAAGGTAAGGAAGAACAAGGGTAACCAGTTGTCAGGTGGCGAGCGGCGCCGTACAGAAATTGCCCGTTGTCTGGCCATTGACCCCAAATTTATTATGTTGGACGAGCCTTTTGCTGGTGTAGACCCGATTGCAGTGGAGGATATTCAGCAGATTGTGTGGAAGTTGAAAGATAGGAATATCGGCATTTTGATTACTGACCACAATGTGCAGGAGACGCTGAGCATTACCGATCGTGCTTATCTGCTATTTGAAGGAAAAATTCTGTTCCAGGGTACGCCGGAAGAGTTGGCCGAGAATAAGATTGTACGTGAAAAGTACCTGAGTAATAGCTTCGTACTTCGTCGCAAGGATTTTATGAAGTAATCCCGGATACTGTCGATTGATAGAAATAAAAAAGACCACTCATTCAGTGGCCTTTTTTATTTCTCCTTAAATCTCTATGATTAATATTTTGGAGGTCTTGCTTCTTTCACTACCATTTGGCGGCCGAAGAATTCAGCACCGTCTAGTTCGGCAATAGCTTTAGCTGCAGCAGCGTCATCTTCCATTTCTACAAAAGCGATGCCTCTGAAACGTCCGGTGGTGCGGTCATTGATAAATTTTACAGAAGATACTGTGCCGTAATCTTCCATTGCCTTCTGCAGGTCACTCTCCTTAACGCGGTAGTTAAGGTTTCCAACATAAATGTTCATAATGAAATTGATAAAATAAATATAATGAATAAAACTCTCTTGGAAGGAAGGCTGAATAATAAATGGATTACAACGACAGAGAGTTTACAAAAGCGTTCTTGAAAACGGAAGTAAAAACCATGTAATGGAAATCGAAAAACTAATGCGCCATCATTCCGCGACAAAGAAACGCATAAAATTCGGATAAACAATGTTTTTCCTTAATTATTTTTGTAGATTGTCGTGCCTTCGGGCAACTCCCATTTCTCTTCATAGAAACTGGACGGTTCGGTTTATCATCGTCTTTTCCCTGAGTATCTTTCCCATAAACGTCCTCCGTTGTCAGTCCGATGGTTGGGCTCTTCTACCGCTCTATCCAAGAATTAAACTGAAATAAATCGGCAATGTTCTTTTGATAATTGAAAGAATAACGCTAATTTTGCACGCCCATTTGAGATATGGAACAAAGTATAAATCAAATAAATAATTGTCAGAATGAACGTTTCATTACAAAACATTGACAAAGTAAGCGCACTGCTTACTGTAAAGCTTGAGAAAGCAGATTATCAGGAAAAAGTAGACAAATCATTGAAGAGCTTCCGTCAGAAGGCACAGATTCCCGGTTTCCGTAAGGGAATGGTTCCTATGAGCTTAGTTAAGAAAATGTATGGTAAGTCTGCATTGGCTGAAGAGGTGAACAAGCTGCTTTCAGAAACAGTATATAAGTATATCCAGGACAATAAGGTAAATATATTGGGCGAGCCTTTGCCCAACGAAGACAAGCAGCAGGAAATTGATTTCGATACTATGGAAGAGTTCGAATTCTTGTTTGATATTGCTTTGGCTCCGGAATTTAAAGCTGAAGTCAGTGCAAAAGATAAGGTAGATTACTATACTATTGAAGTTACAGACGAAATGGTGGATAACCAGGTCAAGGCTTACACTCAACGTAACGGCAAGTATGACAAGGTAGACGTTTACGAGGACAATGACATGCTGAAAGGTTTGCTTGCTGAACTGGATGAAGAAGGTAATACCAAAGAGGGTGGTATTCAGGTGGAAGGTGCTGTAATGATGCCTTCGTACATGAAAAATGATGAACAGAAAGCTATCTTTGCCGGTGCAAAAGTGAACGATGTGCTTGTATTCAATCCGAATACTGCTTGGGACGGAAATGCTGCCGAATTGTCTTCTTTATTGAAGATTGACAAGGAAGCTGCTCCCGAAGTAAAATCCAATTTCAGCTTCCAGGTAGAAGAAATCACACGTTTCGTTCCGGGTGACTTGACTCAGGAAATTTTCGACCAGGTATTTGGCGAAGGTAATGTGAAAACGGAAGAGGAATTCCGTGCCAAAGTGAAGGAAGTTATTGCCAACCAGTTCGTGGCAGACAGTGACTATAAGTTCTTGATTGACGCACGTAAGATGCTGACAGAGAAAGTAGGCAAGCTGGAATTCCCGGATGCATTACTGAAGCGCATTATGCGTCTGAACAATCCTGACAAGGAAGAAAGCTTTGTAGAGGACAACTATGACAAGAGCATCGAAGAGCTGACTTGGCACCTGATTAAAGAACAGCTGGTGAAAGCCAATGATATCAAGGTTGAGCAGGAAGACATCACAAACATGGCTAAGGAAGCTACCCGCGCACAGTTTGCACAATATGGTATGATGAGTGTGCCTGAAGAAATCCTGGAAAACTACTCAAAGGAAATGCTTAAGAAGAAAGAGAGCATAGAAGGCTTGGTTAATCGTGTGGTTGAATCTAAATTGGCTACAGCATTGAAGTCTCAGGTGGAACTGGAGCATAAGAACGTTTCTGCTGAAGAGTTCAATAAGATGTTTGCATAAGAGTAATGTGAGCCTACGGCTAAAATTTATAAAGAAACACAGAGTTTGACAAACTATAACTCTGTGTTTTTTTGTGTCTCTGTGTTCTTTTTTGTTTCTTTGTATCCTTATAAATTAAAAAATAGAAAGAAATGGATGATTTTAGAAAATACGCTACCAAGCATCTTGGTATGAACAGTTTGGTGCTGGACGATGTGATTAAATCACAAGCCGGCTATTTGAATCCCTATATCCTCGAGGAACGCCAGCTCAATGTAACGCAGTTGGACGTGTTTTCCCGTCTGATGATGGACCGCATCATTTTCCTCGGTACGCAGGTTGATGACTATACAGCCAATACTTTGCAGGCTCAGTTGCTTTATCTGGATTCGGTGGATCCGGGCAAGGATATTTCCATCTATATCAATTCGCCGGGCGGTTCGGTATATGCCGGTCTGGGTATTTATGATACCATGCAGTTCATCAGTAGTGATGTGGCTACCATCTGTACTGGAATGGCGGCAAGCATGGCAGCCGTATTGCTGGTTGCCGGTGCCGAAGGCAAACGCTCCGCATTGACCCACTCCCGCGTGATGATACACCAGCCGATGGGAGGTGCCCAGGGGCAGGCCTCGGATATTGAAATCACGGCACGTGAAATCCAGAAGTTGAAGAAAGAACTTTATACCATTATCGCCGACCACTCCCACACTCCCTTTGACAAGGTATGGGCAGATTCTGACCGTGACTACTGGATGACAGCCCAGGAAGCCAAAGAATATGGTATGGTAGATGAGGTTTTGATTAAAAAATAAATATGGCAGATTCAAGAAAGAATAAAAATAGATGCAGTTTTTGCGGTCGCACCGAAGATGAAGTCGGATTTCTCATAACGGGGATGAATGGCTATATCTGCGACAGTTGCGCCACCCAGGCTTATGAGATTACTCAGGAGGCTTTGGGGGCTGGCAAGAAGGCAAGTGCCACGAAGCTGAATCTGAAAGAACTTCCTAAACCCGTAGAAATAAAGAAGTTCCTCGATCAATATGTCATTGGTCAGGACGATGCCAAGCGTTTCTTGTCTGTGTCGGTGTACAACCATTACAAACGTCTGCTCCAGAAGGACGGCGGTGATGATGTGGAGATTGAAAAATCGAACATCATCATGGTAGGCAGTACCGGTACGGGAAAGACGTTATTGGCGCGTACTATCGCAAAGTTGCTGCATGTTCCTTTTACTATTGTAGATGCAACAGTTCTGACAGAGGCAGGTTATGTGGGTGAGGACATTGAAAGCATTTTGACACGTCTGCTCCAGGTGGCGGATTATAACGTGCCCGAGGCAGAGCAAGGTATCGTGTTTATTGATGAGATAGACAAAATAGCGCGCAAGGGTGATAATCCTTCCATAACCCGTGATGTGAGTGGTGAAGGCGTGCAGCAGGGATTGCTGAAACTGCTGGAAGGTTCTGTGGTGAATGTGCCTCCCCAGGGTGGGCGCAAGCATCCCGACCAGAAAATGATTCCGGTCAATACCAAGAATATTCTGTTCATTTGCGGTGGGGCTTTCGATGGCATTGAAAAGAAAATTGCCCAGCGGCTGAATACGCACGTTGTCGGGTATAGCGCTGTACGCAATACGGCAACCATTGATAAGAGCAACATGATGCAGTACATTGCTCCGCAGGATTTGAAGTCGTTCGGACTGATTCCCGAGATTATCGGCCGCCTTCCGGTGCTGACTTATCTGAATCCGTTGGACCGTGCGGCATTGCGCTCCATTCTTACGGAACCGAAGAATTCCATCATCAAGCAATACATCAAACTGTTTGAGATGGACAATGTGAAGCTGACGTTTGAAGATGCTGTATTTGAATATATCGTGGATAAAGCGGTAGAATATAAGTTGGGAGCCCGCGGCTTGCGTTCCATTGTGGAGACAATTATGATGGATGCCATGTTCGAAATTCCGTCAGAACAGAAGGACAATTTTGTTGTGACGTTGGACTACGCCAAGCGCCAGCTTGAAAAGGCAAATATAGCACGACTGCAAAGTGCTTAAGAATCAGATGGTAATACGGGGTAAAACCGACTATTTTACTTTTTATTGAAAAATATTCGATGGATTATGCTTGAAATTTAAGAAGTTGTTTATAACTTTGTTAGGGTTCTTTGTGAAAACAAGGCGGAGTACCACTATTAAAAGTTAACTCAATAAACAACAACCTAATGAATCATGGCAGGGAAGAAGATTAATTTGATAGACCAGCTGAAGAAATACTTCGGGTTCGATACATTTAAAGGAAATCAGGAAGCAATCATAGAGAATCTGTTGGCGGGTAATGATACATTCGTGTTGATGCCTACCGGTGGTGGAAAATCTTTGTGCTACCAACTGCCGTCCTTGTTGATGGAGGGCACGGGTATCGTGATTTCTCCTCTGATTGCCTTGATGAAGAATCAGGTCGATGCGATGCGTAACTTCAGCGAAGAGGATGGGATAGCCCACTTCATCAATTCTTCCCTAAACAAGAGCGCGATAGACCAGGTCCGGTCCGACATACTCAGTGGTGAGACAAAGCTGTTGTATGTAGCTCCGGAATCACTGACGAAGGAAGAGAATGTGGAGTTTCTGAAAACGGTGAAGATTTCGTTCTATGCCGTGGACGAAGCCCATTGTATTTCTGAATGGGGTCATGACTTCCGTCCTGAGTATCGCCGCATCCGTCCCATTATCAATGAAATAGGAAAAGCCCCTCTGATAGCGTTGACTGCGACGGCTACACCGAAAGTGCAGCATGACATCCAGAAGAATCTGGGTATGGTGGATGCGCAGGTGTTCAAGTCATCGTTCAACCGCCCGAATCTCTATTATGAGGTACGCCCCAAGACTGCAAATGTAGACCGGGACATCATCAAGTTCATTAAGAACAATCCCGAAAAGTCAGGCATTATCTATTGCCTGAGCCGGAAGAAAGTGGAGGAACTTGCTGAAATCCTGCAGGCAAACGGAATCAATGCTCGTGCCTATCATGCCGGAATGGATTCGGCTACACGAACACAGAACCAGGATGATTTCCTGATGGAAAAAATTGATGTGATTGTAGCTACCATTGCTTTTGGTATGGGGATTGACAAACCGGATGTGCGCTATGTCATCCATTACGATATACCCAAAAGTCTGGAAGGATATTACCAGGAGACCGGACGTGCCGGAAGAGATGGAGGAGAAGGGCAGTGTATTACTTTCTATACCAATAAAGACTTGCAGAAGCTCGAGAAGTTTATGCAAGGCAAACCTGTAGCAGAGCAGGAAATTGGCAAGCAGCTTCTGCTGGAGACTGCTGCGTATGCCGAATCTTCCGTATGCCGCCGAAAAGCATTGCTTCATTACTTCGGCGAAGAATATATAGAAGAAAATTGTGGTAATTGTGACAATTGTTTAAATCCGAAAAAACAAGTGGAAGCTCAAGAATTATTGTGTACCGTGATTGAAGCTATTCTCGCGGTGAAAGAAAATTTTAAAGCGGACTATATTATAGACATAATACAAGGTAAGGAAACTTCAGAAGTGCAGGCGCATCTGCATGAAGATCTCGAAGTGTTCGGCTCTGGTATGGGCGAAGAAGACAAAACGTGGAATGCTGTGATCCGTCAGGCACTTATTGCCGGTTACCTGAGTAAGGATGTCGAAAACTATGGCTTGCTGAAAGTGACAGATGACGGTAAGAAGTTCCTTAAACATCCCAAATCATTCAAAATAGTGGAAGACAATGACTTTGAGGATGTGGAAGAGGAAGCACCTGCACGTGGAGGCGGTGCGTGTGCGGTAGACCCGGCATTGTACTCCATGTTGAAGGACTTACGAAAGAAGTTGTCCAAGAAGTTGGAAGTGCCTCCTTATGTCATTTTCCAAGACCCGTCTTTGGAAGCGATGGCGACCATATATCCGGTGACTTTGGACGAGTTGCAGAACATACCGGGTGTAGGAGCCGGAAAGGCAAAACGCTACGGCGAGGAATTCTGTAAACTCATTAAGCGGCACTGTGAGGAGAATGAGATTGAACGTCCCGAGGACTTGCGTGTGCGTACTGTGGCCAATAAGTCAAAAATGAAGGTGGCCATCATTCAGGCCATTGACCGTAAGGTGGCATTGGATGACATTGCCATGTCAAAGGGCATTGAGTTTGAAGAGCTGCTGGATGAGATAGAAGCTATCGTCTACTCCGGAACGAAATTGAATATCGACTATTTCTTGGAGGATATTATGGATGAAGACCACTTGCTGGATATCTATGATTATTTCAAGGAATCTACCACTGATAAGATTGACGATGCTCTGGATGAGTTGGGTGATGACTTTACGGAAGAAGAGGTACGTTTGGTACGCATCAAGTTTATTTCAGAGATGGCAAACTGATTGGTTTTAGTTGATAAAAAAGAAAAAAATGTTGCGTGCAAGTATACGGAATGGAATAAAAACCGTATATTTGCACGCAATAAATTTTAAACGCATAGCCCTATGTCATTTATTGCTGATAAGATTGTAATGGATGGATTAACTTATGACGACGTACTGTTAATCCCCGCTTATTCTGAAGTCTTGCCCAAAACAGTCGAACTCTCGACTAAGTTTTCACGAAACATTGAGTTAAAAATCCCGTTTGTAACTGCTGCCATGGATACGGTTACCGAAGCGAAGATGGCTATTGCCATTGCCCGCGAAGGTGGTATCGGAGTTATTCATAAGAATATGTCCATTGAGGAGCAGGCACGTCAGGTAGCTATTGTGAAGCGTGCCGAAAACGGTATGATTTATGACCCGGTGACTATCAAGAGAGGTTCTACGGTAGCTGATGCGCTGGCTTTGATGGCTGAATACAAGATTGGTGGTATTCCGGTGGTAGATGATGAAAGATATTTGGTAGGCATTGTTACCAATCGTGACCTTCGTTTTGAGAAAGATATGAATAAGCGTATCGACGAGGTGATGACTAAGGAGAACATCATTACTACCAATCCTACGACGGATATGGAGGCCGTTTCTCAAATTCTGCAAGAACATAGAATCGAGAAGTTGCCGGTAGTAGATAAAGACAACAAATTGGTAGGTCTGATTACCTATAAGGATATTACCAAGGCAAAGGATAAACCTATGGCGTGCAAGGATAGCAAAGGTCGTCTGCGCGTTGCTGCCGGAGTGGGAGTGACGAATGACACTTTGGAGCGCATGCGGGCTTTGGTGGATGCAGGGGCGGATGCCATTGTCATTGATACGGCTCACGGACATTCCAAAGGGGTTATTGAAAAATTGAAAGAAGCCAAAGAGCATTTCCCTCATATTGATATTGTTGTTGGTAATATTGCTACTGGTGAAGCTGCAAAGGCATTGGTCGAGGCTGGTGCTGATGGAGTAAAGGTGGGCATTGGTCCGGGTTCCATCTGTACTACCCGTGTAGTTGCCGGTGTGGGTGTTCCCCAGTTGTCTGCGGTTTATGATGTGGCAAAGGCACTGAAGGGCACGGGTATTCCTTTGATTGCCGATGGCGGTTTGCGTTACTCGGGCGATGTGGTGAAGGCGTTGGCTGCCGGTGGTTACAGCGTGATGATCGGTTCGCTGGTTGCCGGAACGGAAGAGTCTCCGGGCGATACGATTATTTTCAACGGTCGTAAGTTCAAGTCCTATCGGGGTATGGGCTCGCTGGAAGCTATGGAAAATGGCTCTAAGGACCGCTACTTCCAAAGCGGTACCAGTGATGTGAAGAAATTGGTTCCGGAGGGCATTGCTGCTCGCGTTCCTTATAAAGGTACTTTGTATGAAGTGATTTATCAGTTGGTTGGCGGTCTGCGTGCCGGTATGGGATATTGCGGTGCAGCCAATATAGAGAAACTGCACGATGCCAAGTTTACCCGCATTACTAATGCAGGTGTACTGGAAAGTCATCCGCACGATGTGTCTATAACCAGTGAGGCACCGAACTATAGCCGTCCTGAGTAAGATAATAACAAAATAATAGTGAATGCCTGGAGAGAGATTGCCGCTTTCCGGGCATTTTGTTTATATTTGCAGCCGTATAAAAAGAACGGATGGTGCTTATGGTTAGATTGTTTTGGGTGTTTTTCTTCCTCGGGTTCGGATTGGCTGTTTCGGCCCAGGACGATCCGGTACTGATGCGTATCAATGGAAAGGAGGTCCTCCGTTCTGAATTCGAACGTAGCTATAATAAGGGCGGTACCTCTGTCGGTGCAGGCCGGAAGGCATTGGATGCATATGTGAATAAGTTTATAGACTTCAGGCTGAAAATAGAGGCTGCCGAAGTTGTGGGATTGGATACTTCCCGTGTCTTCCAGAAGGAGCAGGATGAGTATCGCCGCTGTCTGATTAAATCATACTTGACAGATGAGGAGACGGCAGAGCAGGAGGCACGGCAGTATTATGACAAGATGAAATCCGGCCGGCGTGCGGGCCGGGTATATGTGAAGCATATTTTTAAATATCTCCCCCAGAATATTTCCGGTCATACCTTGCGTGAGATGGAGTCCAGGATGGATTCTATCTACAGGGCTCTTGCAAAGGAAGGGGGAGCTGTGCCGTCTTTCGATGCTTGCGTCGAGCAATTTTCCGATGAGAAGAAAGCGTTTTGGGTGGGTTGGCTGCAGATGCCGGTGGAGTTTGAGGATATTGTATTCGGGTTGAATGCCGGAGAGATTTCCCGTCCGTTCCTCACTCCTCAAGGCATTCATATCGTGAAAGTACTCGAACAGCAGGAAATCCTTCCTTTTGAGAGGATGAAGGACAAGATAATCCGTTGTCAAACCCGTCGTCATGGAATGGATAAAGGAACGCGGGCTTTTGTGGATAAACTGAAGAAAGAATATCACTATATGCCGGATAAAGCCGGTATCGACGAACTGCTGGCCAAAGGAAGCACTTCCCGTGTATTGTTTACACTGGATGGCAAGGCATACGGTGGAAAAGAGTTTGCCGGATTTGCCGCTGTTTATCCGGCAGGGACGCGCAGACAGTTGGAGGCTTTTACAGTAAAAACGATTCTGGACTATGAAAACTCCCGTCTGGAATTGAAGCATCCCGAATTCTGTGCGTTGGTGCAGGGGTATCGTGACAGCATGTTGCTTGCCGAAATCACTGACCGTGAAGTGGGAAAGAGGAGTGTGGTGGATGAAGCGGGATTGAAAGCATATTTTGAGGCGCACCGTTCGGACTTCCATTGGGACGAACCGCGTTATAAGGGTATTGTGCTGCATTGTACTACCAAGCGGGTGGCGAAGCAAGTACGGAAATTTCTGAAACAGATTCCGGAAGAGGAGTGGATGGATGCCATCCGTCTCACTTTCAATGCCGGCGATACTCCCAAGGTGCGGGCAGAGCAAGGATTATTTGCTCCCGGTGATAATGCATATGTGGATGAATTGGTGTTCAAAGGGAAGAATGCAACCCCGGTTTTGTCATTTCCCTTTACTGCTGTACAAGGTCGTAAGCAGAAGGGACCAGATAGTTGGCAAGAGGTGCGAGAGCCGCTCGTAACCGCTTATCGGAACTATTTGGAAACGCATTGGGTGGCAAAGTTGCGTGCTGCCGGTAAGGTTGAAATTGACCAAGAGGTTTTAAAAACCGTTAATAATCACTGATGCAACCGATTAAAACACTATCTTCGTACCTCAAAACGAAGTAAATATCAGTTGGTGATGCGAACAACCTGCTTTGGGCTTTTAATTTTCCTTCTCTGTGCGGCGTGCAGCGAGCAGCACGACCATAAAGGGCGGACACCGTTAGTGGAGTTGGACGGCAATTTCCTTTACCGGGAAGATTTGCAATCGGTACTTCCTGCCGGTTTGTCCAAAGACGACAGTCTGTTGTTTGCAGAACATTATATCCGTAATTGGGTGGAAGATATTTTGCTGTACGATAAAGCGCAGAGCAATATTCCCAATAACGGTGAGATTGATAAACTTGTGGAGAATTATCGCAAAGCATTGATAATGCATACCTATCAGCAGGCTTTAATACATCAGCGGCTATCAGAGGAGATTTCAGAACAAGACTTGACGGAGTATTACGAGAAGAACCAGGCGCTCTTCAAGGTGGAACGTCCGTTGATGAAAGGCTTGTTCATCAAAGTTCCTTTGACAGCCCCGCAGCTGGGTAATGTTCGTCGCTGGTACAAGACGGAAACCCGTGAGGCGGTGGAACATCTGGAAAAGTACAGTCTGCAGAATGCTGTGAAGTATGAGTATTTTTATGATAAATGGGTGCCGGTATCGGAAGTGCTGGATATGCTGCCCTTGAAGGTTCCTGATGTGGACGAGTATCTGGACAAGAATCGCCATGTAGAGCTGAAGGATACGGCTTTCCATTATTTCCTGAATGTGAGCGATTATCGCCCGATGGGAGAGCAGGAACCCTATGAGTTTGCCCGTGGGCAAGTGAAGGATATGCTGCTGAACGTGAAGCAGGTGGAATTCATGAAGCAAGTGAAGGATGATTTGTACCAACGGGCGGTGAAAAGAGACAAGATTAAATATTATTTAGAATAAGACACCAAGAATGAAACAGTGTATGAACTTTAAGTTTGTAATTTTATTTGCCTTGACGCTATTAGTCGGTTCTACCGTTTATGGACAAGACAACGTGATTGACGAGGTAGTGTGGGTAGTAGGTGACGAGGCTATACTGAAGTCCGAAGTGGAAGAGGCACGTATGAGTGCATTGTATGAAGGACGCAAATTTGACCGTGACCCTTATTGCGTGATACCGGAGGAGATAGCCGTGCAGAAGCTGTATCTTCACCAGGCTGCCCTCGATAGTATCGAAGTATCCGAGAGTGAGGTTATCCAGCGTGTGGACTATATGACGAACATGTACATCGCCAACATCGGTTCGCGCGAGAAAATGGAGGAATACTTCAACAAGACTTCCAGCCAGATTCGTGAAACGCTGCGCGAGAATGCCCGTGAAGGATTGAAGGTTCAGAAGATGCAGCAGAAACTGGTGGGTGAGATTAAGATAACTCCGGCTGAGGTGCGCCGTTACTTCAAGGATTTGCCGCAGGACAGCATTCCTTATATCCCTACCCAGGTGGAGGTGCAGATTATCACTCAGCAGCCCAAGGTTCCTTTGGAGGAAATAGAAGATGTAAAGAGGCGTCTGCGTGAGTATACCGACCGTGTCAATAAGGGCGAAAGCTTTTCCATGTTGGCTCGTCTGTACTCCGAGGACCGTGGCTCGGCCATGCGTGGCGGTGAAATAGAGTTTTCGGGACGCGGTATGCTGGACCCCGCTTATGCCAATGTAGCTTTCAACTTGCAAGACCCCAGCAAGGTTTCCAAGATTGTAGAGTCTGAATATGGTTTCCATATCATTCAGTTGATAGAGAAGCGCGGTGACCGTATTAAAACACGCCACATTCTGTTGAAACCGCATATTCCGGAAGAAGCTCTGGCTGCCGGTTGTGCCCGTTTGGATTCTATTGCCGATGATATCCGCAATAACAAGTTCTCTTTTGAAGAGGCTGCCTCAGTGCTTTCGCAGGATAAGGATACGCGTAACAATCATGGTTTGTTGCCGAATCCCAATACGAACACTTCCCGTTTTGAGATGCAGGAACTTCCCCCTGAAATAGCCAAGGTGGTGGATAAGATGAAAGTGGGCGAAATCTCCGAAGCCTTCACCATGATTCCGCAAAAGACCGGAAAAGAAGAGTGTGTGATTGTGAAACTGAAGAGCCGTACGACGGGACACAAGGCTACCATTGCCGATGACTATCAGAACTTGAAAGAGATTGTGTTGGAGAAACGCCGCGACGAAGTGCTGGACAAGTGGATTCGTGAGAAGCAGAAGCACACATATGTCCGTATCAAGGATAATTGGAAGAATAACTGTACGTTCAAGTATCCGGGCTGGATTAAAGAATAATCCGGAAGAATTTACATAGATTTGTATGCAAAAGAAGAATACAAAAAATCATTTCCTGAACAAGCATAGATACCTCCTGGTAGGTATTCTATGCTTGTTTGGTATCTGTCTGCTGAGTGCGCAGGACAAGAAGAAGAGTACTGGTGCACCAGAGAAGAAGAAAGTGGACTCGATTGAACAGAAAAAGACGGAGACGCCGGAAAAGAAGAAGACGCGCGTCGATTTGTTGTACGCAGATGAGGCGCAGGCGGACAAACAGTTGCGTCCTGATGTGCAGGTACTCATCGGCTCGGTGAGGATGAAGCATGACAGTATGTACATGTTCTGTGACAGTGCGCTGATATTCGAAAAGATAAATTCTGTGGAGGCATTCGGCAATGTGCGTATGGAGCAGGGTGACACCTTGTTTATCTATGGAGACTATCTGTATTATGACGGCATGTCGCAGCTGGCCATGCTGCGTGAGAATGTACGTATGATAAATCGTAATACGGTGCTGACAACCGACAGTTTGAACTATGACCGTCTGTACGATTTGGGCTATTACTTCGAAGGCGGTACGCTGACCGACGAGGATAATGTGCTGACTTCCGAATGGGGAGAATATAGCCCTGCCACCAAGTTGGCTGTCTTCAACCACGACGTGAAGCTGGTCAACCCGAAGTTTGTTTTGACTTCGGATACCTTGAAGTATAGTACAGCTACTAAGATTGCCACAATTTTAGGACCCTCCGACATTGTGAGTGACCAAAATCATATTTATTCCGAACGTGGCGTGTACAATACGACTACTGAGCAGGCAGAACTGCTCGACCGTTCCGTACTGACTAACGAAGGCAAGAAACTGACCGGTGACAGCCTTTTCTACGACCGCATCTTGGGATACGGCGAGGCTTTTGACAATGTACAGATGAATGATACGGTCAACCGGAACATGTTGACTGGCGACTATTGTTTCTACAACGAACTGACCGGAAGCGCCGTTGCCACCAAACGTGCCGTAGCTATCGACTATTCGCAGGGCGACAGTCTGTTTATGCACGGTGATACTTTGCGGCTGATTACCTACCATATGAATACCGATTCCATGTACCGGGAGATGCGTGCCTATCATAAGGTGCGTGCTTATCGCACGGATGTGCAGGCCGTATGCGATTCGTTGGTGTATAATTCCAAGGACTCTTGCATGACGATGTACACCGACCCTATCTTGTGGCACGGGGAACAACAGTTGTTGGGCGAGGAAATTAAAATTTACATGAACGATAGTACCATCGACTGGGCACATATCATCAATCAGGCCCTGACGGTAGAGAAAAAGGACAGTATTCACTATAACCAAGTTTCCGGTAAGGAGATGAAAGCTTTCTTCATAGATGGAGACATGCGTCTGGTGGAGGTAAACGGCAATGTATTGGTGGTGTATTATCCGGTAGAGGAGAAGGACAGTTCGCTGATTATGATGAACTATTCGGAAGGTGGACTTTTGAAAATGTACTTGAAGGAGAGAAGAATGGAGCGCGGAGTCTTTGTTGGAAAGACTACCGGTACAGCCTATCCTTTGGACCAGATTCCACCAGATAAGAGCAGGCTGCCTTCTTTTGTTTGGTTCGACTACATCCGTCCGCTCAACAAGGAGGACATCTTCGAGTGGAGGGCTAAAAAAGCAGGTGAAGTATTGAAGAAAAGTGACCGGAAACCTGTAACTTCGCCAAGGAATATGCATATTAAACGAAATAATAAGTAGCGTCATGGGAATGTTTGCAATGCGGAAGCCTCGTGGCTTCAATCATAGCTATATCTATGTGGATGAGCGGAAAGAGAAGTTGGCGAAGATGGAAGAAAACGCCAAGCGTGACCTGGGTATGCTGCCGGAAAAGGAATTCTCGCCCGAGGATATACGGGGCAAATTCATAGAAGGAACAACTCACTTGAAGCGGCGCAAGGAGAGCGGACGTAAGCCGATGCATTTGGGCATAATCCTTGTTGTCATAGCTGTGCTGATTTATCTGTGGTATGCCATCAGTAACGGAATCATTTAATAATGATTAATCATTAATCTCTAATCATTAAACATTATCATGAGCGATATCATTCATTTGCTGCCCGATTCGGTTGCCAATCAGATTGCTGCCGGAGAGGTGATTCAGCGTCCGGCATCTGTTGTGAAGGAATTGGTGGAAAATGCAATTGATGCCGAAGCAGAGGAAATACATGTGCTGATTACCGATGCGGGCAAGACCTGCATCCAGGTGATTGATGACGGAAAGGGGATGTCCGAAACGGATGCGCGTCTTTCTTTTGAACGCCATGCAACTTCAAAGATACGCGAAGCTGCCGATTTGTTTGCCCTACGCACCATGGGCTTCCGTGGAGAAGCGTTGGCTTCCATTGCTGCGGTAGCTGAAGTGGAGTTGAAAACACGCCCAGCCAGCGAGGAACTGGGGACGCGACTGTTGATTGCCGGCTCTAAAGTCGAGGGCCAGGAAGCCGTTTCCTGCCCTAAGGGAAGCAATTTTTGCATCAAGAACCTATTCTTCAATATTCCTGCCCGGCGTAAATTCCTGAAAGCCAACTCTACGGAGTTGAGCAATATCCTTACGGAATTCGAGCGTATAGCGCTGGTGCATCCTGAGGTAGCCTTCTATCTGTATAGTAATGATACGGAATTGTTCAATCTTCCGGTAATGCCTTTGCGGCAACGCATCATGGCAGTTTTCGGAAAGAAACTGAATCAGCAGTTGCTGTCCGTAGACGTCAATACGACGATGATAAAGATTTCCGGTTTTGTTGCCAAGCCGGAAACCTCGCGCAAGAAAGGAGCGCACCAATACTTTTTTGTGAACGGGCGTTATATGCGTCACCCCTATTTCCACAAAGCGGTGATGGACGCTTATGAGCAGCTGATTCCTGCCGGTGAGCAAATCTCCTACTTTATTTATTTCGAGGTAGACCCTGCCAATATCGATGTGAACATCCATCCGACGAAGACGGAGATTAAGTTCGAGAATGAGCAGGCTATCTGGCAGATTCTGTCGGCTGCGGTCAAGGAATCCTTAGGCAAGTTTAGCGCTATACCTACTATCGATTTTGATACCGAGGACATGCCGGATATTCCTGCATTCGAGCAGGCTCGTCCGATAGAGCCTCCGAAGGTACACTATAACACGGATTTCAATCCCTTCAAGACGTCTTCCGCTTCTTCCTATGGAGGCGGTGGCAATTATTCGCGCCCCAAAGTGGAGTGGGAGGGGCTTTATTCCGGTTTGGAAAAAGCCAGCAGGATGAACGAGCCGATGGAGGAAGAGCCTTTTGTAGAGGATACGGTTACCGGTACGGCTCCAAGAGAGGAGGAGAGGGTTCCTTATTTCCAGGAAACGGTTCCTTCCGGGGCAAGCGCCTCTTTCTATGGCAATGAGGCAACGGTAGAGAAAGGAGCGCAACACTTCCAGTTCAAGGGGCGTTTTATTCTGACTTCCGTTAAATCGGGTCTGATGCTGATAGACCAGCACCGGGCGCATGTCCGGGTATTGTTCGACCGCTATATGAGCCAGATTCGACAGAAACAAGGCGTATCCCAGGGGGTATTGTTTCCGGAGATTATCCAGTTGCCGGCTTCGGAAGCTGCCGTACTGGAAAGTATATTGGAAGATTTGTCGGCAGTAGGCTTCGATTTGAGCCCGCTGGGTGGCGGCAGCTATGCCATCAACGGCATACCTTCGGGCATAGAGGGGTTGAACCCGGTAGAATTGGTCCGGAATATGGTACATACTGCTATGGAAAAAGGGAATGACGTTAAGGAAGAGGTGCAGACAATTCTTGCATCGACCTTGGCACGTGCTGCGGCCATCGTCTATGGACAAGTGCTGAGCAACGAGGAAATGTCCAATCTCGTGGACAATCTGTTTGCATGCCCATCCCCGAATTATACTCCGGACGGAAAGACGGTGCTGGCGACCATTAAAGAAGACGACATAGAAAAGCTTTTCTCCAAATAAGGAAGAGTACTTTCTTTTGCATCAAGGCAAAAAAAGTACAAATATTCAGAACCTTTTAGTTCTGTTGGCGTTAATTAGACAGTTTGAATGATAAAGAGTTTAATTAACCACTTAACTATTTTAAGGTATATGAAAAAGATTCTAATGTTACTGGCTTTAGCTGGTGTGTCTTCTGTTGCCATGGCGCAGCAAAAGACTGAAGTTGTGGAAGAATTTGGTGTTATCCAGGTTCAGGATAAATATCAGGTAATCACTAATCCGTTCTGGAGTAATTGGTTTTTCTCTATAGGCGGTGGTGCCGAAGCAACTTTTGGAGATAATGATAAGGCAGGAAGTTTTGGCAAGCGTATCAGTCCGACGCTGAATTTTGCCATCGGCAAATGGTTCACCCCGGGACTGGGAGTACGTCTGCAATATAGCGGCCTTCAGGCAAGAGGATATACATATGATGCAGGTGCTGACTACGTGAAAGGCACTCAGATGGATGACGGCTACTACAAACAGCGTTTCGACTATATGAATCTGCACGGAGATGTGATGTTCAATCTGAATGCGCTGTTTGGAGGATACAACCAGCACCGTGTGTATGAAATCATTCCTTATGTAGGTGCTGGCTTCACTCACAACTACACAAAGCCTCACCGCGAAGCTCTGTCTGTAAACGCGGGTATCATCAATCGCTTCCGTATTTCCAATGCGATAGATATTAACCTGGAGCTGAGCGCAATGGGCGTTGAAGATAAGTTCGATGGCGAAGTTGGCGGCGATCATGGATATGATGGCGTGCTGAGTGCAACGGTAGGGTTGACATACCGTTTCCCCGCCCGTGGATTCCGTCGCCCGATGCCTCAGTTGATTTCTCAGGTAGAGCTGGCTGCCATGCAGGCACAGCTTGCAGAGATGGGAGCTGCCAACCAGCAGCTGCAGAATGCATTGGTGGCTGCACAGAACCAGCCGGTGGCCGAAGTTACGGAAACCGAAGTGATTGTTCCCGATCCGGATATAGCACCGCGTACCGTATTCTTCAATATCGGTTCTGCCGAAGTCTCTCCACGTGAAGCAATGAACTTGTCTTATCTGGCAGACCAGATGAAACAGTTCCCGAACGCCACTTACACTGTAAACGGATATGCAGACTCTGCAACCGGTACGCCGGCATTCAACAAAGAGTTGAGTTTGAAGCGTGCACAAGCCGTGGTCGATGTATTGGTAAAACAATACGGAATTCCTGCTGACCGCCTGAAGGTGGATGCCGGTGGTGGTGTCGATAAGTTCGGACAGCCGATTCTGAACCGTGTGGTATTGGTGAAATCTGCCAATTAGAAAGCTACGAGCTACAAGCTACAAGGAGTTACGAGTTATAGAAATGAGAAGGGGCATGCGTTATTATGACGCATGCCCCTCATTTTTTGTAACCAGTAACTTGTAACAGGTAGCTCCTTGTAACTCGTAACTTCTGTAACTCGTATCTCCTATCCCTTATTCTCCGCCGAATTTCTTTACTTGCTCTGCAATCAGTTCCGCATCATCAAAGTAGTTTATCTTCATAGCCTTGCGTACATCGTCCAAGGTTGCGGCAGCGGTTTCCCTGGCAGTTTCGCAACCTTTCTTCAGCATGTCGTAGATGGCGGGGATGTCTTTTTCAAACTCCTTGCGGCGGTTGCGGATAGGCTCCAGTGTCTCCTGCATAATTTCGTTGAGGAACTTCTTCACTTTCATGTCGCCCAGACCGCCACGTTGGTAGTGGGCTTTCAGTTCGTCCAGATTCGGATATTCGGGCAGATAAAGGCCGAAGTGTTCCGGACGGCAAAAGGCATCCAGGTAAGTGAATACGGTGTTGCCTTCCAATTTTCCGGGGTCTTGCACACGCAGGTGGTCGGGGTCGGTATACATGCTCTTCACCTTCTTCTGCACCTCGTCGGCAGAGTCCGAAAGATAGATACAGTTGCCGAGGCTCTTGCTCATCTTGGCTTTGCCGTCCGTTCCCGGCAGGCGCAGGCAGGCTGCATTGTCGGGCAACAGGATTTCCGGTTCCACGAGGGTTTCACCATATATATAGTTGAAACGGCGTACGATTTCACGAGCTTGTTCAATCATCGGCTCCTGGTCTTCGCCCACGGGCACGGTAGTGGCGCGGAAGGCGGTAATGTCCGCTGCCTGGCTGATGGGGTAGGTGAAGAAACCTACGGGGATGCTTGTCTCGAAATTACGCATCTGGATTTCGGTCTTTACCGTCGGGTTGCGTTGCAGGCGGCTCACGGTCACCAGGTCCATATAGTAGAAGGTCAGTTCGCAGAGTTCCGGTATCTGGGATTGGATGAAGATAGTACTCTTCGTCGGGTCCAGTCCGCAAGCCAGGTAGTCCAATGCCACCTCGATGACGTTCTGGCGCACCTTTTCCGGGTTCTCCATATTGTCCGTCAGCGCTTGTGCGTCGGCGATGAAGATGAAAATCTTGTCGTATAAGCCGGAGTTTTGCAGTTCCACTCTTCTTCTCAATGAGCCTACATAGTGTCCTATGTGCAGGCGTCCTGTGGGGCGGTCGCCCGTAAGGATGATTTTTTCTTTTGCCATATTATGTATTTTTTAGTTTCTTCATTGTATAAAAGCCATTAAGACCGGCAAAGATACCTATAATTATCGAAACCTCAAGGGATGACGCTTTCTTTCCTTTTCACGTATACCTTATGGCTTCCGATGCCGCTTGTATCGATTCCGCTGCCGGGAGTATGTGCCCATTTGCGCAGTTCCACGGTGGCGGTGGAGCGGACGAGTCCGGTCAGTTGCCGGTAGATGCTGACAGTAAGGAAGGCGTGCTTGTCCAGATACTGATGCGCCAGAGCCAGACGTTGTTCGGGGGTGTATTTCTTCGACGAGTGTGCGGGTTTCCAGGAGGCACGTTCCAGTTCGCACCAATGGTTGGTTTCTCTAATCAAGGCCTTGTCCGTGCGGAAGTTCACGCCGCTTACGTAGATGCTCCGTGCATTTCGCTTCGTGCTGCTTTCTTGGGGCTGTTCGCGTTCTTTGTCGGGGTAGATGGACAGTGCGGGGGTGAATACGCCCAATCCTTCTATCTTCACCGAGCGTCCCATTCCCATTTCGTGGGCCAGGGCTTCGCCCAGCTCGCAGATAACTCCTTCGGTTACGCCTTTCGAGAATCCCGAGGTCATGGCGATGTATTCCGCCAGTTCGCGCGTGCCGGTCTGTCCGGTCATCACCATCTTGGGGTAGGTGATTGGTTCGCCCGTGCCTTGCAAGTCGGGCATTTCTTTCATTTGGTAGCGTGTGGTCATTGTTGCGTTCTCCTTTCTTTTCTTTCCTTCGTTGCAAAGTCCTTTTCCCTGCGGAGCAAAGTTCTTTTGGTGGCGGAGAAATCTTAGAATAAAGCCTTTATTCCAAGGAATAGAAATTTTATTTTTAAGAATAAAGGCTTTGTTTGTAGAAACAGAATCCTTGTTCTATTTTTGTATAGGCACAAAGGTAAGTTTCCGTGGCGAGAAAAGCAAGTTTTGGTGGGGAGAATCTTCATATTTATCCGCAAATGCCTTTACTGAGATATAGTCTTTCTTTTTTATATGGAATCGCATTTTTCGGAAAAAGATTTCGGTTGCGGGCGACGGCCGCTCTTCTATTATGGAGGATGACGTTTCTTTTATACAAAAAAATATGCCACAATTTGCTCTTTTCGTAAATAAGTCGTTACTTTGCACAAATTTTAAAGAGACTATGCAATCGCAGGAAATGAGAAGCAAATATAACCTCCGTTCGAATGAATTTCATTTGGGAGCCGTCAGTTTCTCTTTTTTCGAGAAAGATATTTTTAGTTCTTTGGTAATGCGTTAATCCTTTATTGGGTGACGCATTTTTTTTGTGAAATAGCTACAACTCGTAGTTCGTAGCTTGTAACTCGTAACTTAATAGACAACAAGAGAATATGGAAAAGAATTTAAAGAAAGTGCTTGTCTTGGGTTCTGGTGCGCTCAAGATTGGTCAGGCCGGAGAGTTTGACTATTCCGGTTCGCAGGCGCTGAAGGCGTTGCGCGAAGAAGGTATCGGTTCTGTTTTGGTAAACCCGAACATTGCTACTATCCAGACATCGGAAGGTATCGCCGATCAAGTTTATTTCTTGCCGGTAACTCCTTATTTCGTGGAAGAAATCATCAAGAAAGAACGTCCCGACGGCATTTTGCTGGCATTCGGCGGACAGACGGCGCTGAACTGCGGTACGGAACTCTATCAGAACGGAATTCTTCAGAAATATGGCGTGCGCGTGCTGGGTACTTCCGTTGAGGCGATTATGTACACCGAAGACCGTGACCTCTTTGTGAAGAAGCTGGACGAGATTCCGATGAAGACTCCGAAGAGCCACGCTGTGGAGAGCATGGAAGACGCACTGAAGGCAGCCCGCGAGATTGGCTACCCCGTGATGGTGCGCTCGGCTTATGCTCTGGGTGGACTGGGAAGCGGTATTTGTCCGGACGAGGAAGCCTTCATTAAATTGGCCGAAAGCTCTTTCACTTTCTCCAAGCAGATTCTGGTAGAAGAGTCTCTGAAGGGTTGGAAGGAAATTGAATTCGAGGTAATCCGCGATGCCAACGACCACTGCTTCACGGTGGCAAGCATGGAAAACTTCGACCCGCTGGGCATTCATACGGGTGAGTCCATCGTAGTGGCTCCCACTTGCTCATTGACCGACGAGCAGGTGAAAATGTTGCAGGAGCTCTCCACCAAATGTATCCGCCACCTGGGCATCGTGGGCGAATGTAACATCCAGTATGCGTTCAACGCCGAGACAAACGACTATCGTGTCATCGAGGTGAACGCCCGTCTGTCCCGTTCTTCCGCATTGGCTTCCAAGGCTACCGGTTATCCGCTGGCATTTGTGGCTGCCAAGATTGCGTTGGGCTATACGCTCGACCAAATCGGCGAGATGGGAACTCCCAACTCGGCATATGCAGCTCCGCAGCTTGACTACCTGATTTGCAAGATTCCGCGTTGGGACTTGACAAAGTTCGTAGGTGTCAGCCGCGAAATTGGCTCCAGCATGAAGTCGGTAGGCGAAATCATGTCTATCGGACGTTCCTTTGAAGAAATTATCCAGAAGGGCTTGCGTATGATTGGTCAGGGAATGCACGGATTCGTGGGCAATGAGGGAGTGGAGTTCGATGACTTGGATTACGAACTGTCACATCCTACCGACCTGCGCGTCTTTGCCATTGCCGAGGCTCTGGAAAAGGGATATGCCATCGACCGCATCTTTGAGCTGACCAAGATTGACCCCTGGTTCTTGGGCAAGCTGAAGAACATCGTAGACTACAAGCAGAAACTTTCCCAATATAATAAGGTGGAAGACATCCCCGCCGACGTGCTGCGCGAAGCCAAAGTGCTTGGCTTCTCCGACTTCCAGATTGCCCGCTTCGTGCTGAATCCGCAAGGCAATATGGAGAAGGAAAACCTTACCGTACGCGCCCGTCGTAAGGAGCTGGGCATCCTGCCCGCCGTGAAGCGCATCAATACGGTGGCTTCCGAACATCCGGAACTGACGAACTACCTCTACATGACGTATGCCGTTCAGGGTTATGATGTGAACTATTATAAGAATGAAAAATCAGTGGTTGTGCTTGGTTCGGGCGCTTACCGCATCGGTTCGTCTGTAGAGTTCGACTGGTGTTCGGTGAATGCCATCCAGACTGCCCGCAAGCTGGGCTACAAGTCCATCATGATTAACTATAACCCCGAAACCGTTTCTACGGACTACGACATGTGCGACCGTCTCTACTTCGACGAGCTCTCCTTCGAACGTGTGCTCGACGTTATCGACCTGGAGCAGCCGCGCGGTGTCATCGTGTCCGTGGGTGGACAAATTCCTAACAACCTGGCTATGAAGCTTCACCGCCAGTCAGTTCCCGTGTTGGGTACTTCCCCCATCTCCATCGACCGTGCCGAAAACCGTAACAAGTTCTCTGCCATGCTCGACCAGCTGGGCATCGACCAACCGGCTTGGCAGGAACTCACCAGCCTGGAAGATGTGAAAGGCTTTGTAGAGAAGGTGGGCTATCCGGTACTGGTGCGTCCGTCTTACGTACTCTCCGGTGCTGCGATGAACGTATGCTACGATGAAGAAGAACTGGAAAACTTCTTGAAGATGGCTGCTGAGGTATCTAAGGAATATCCGGTGGTGGTATCCCAGTTCTTGCAGAACACCAAGGAGATTGAGTTCGACGCTGTTGCCCAAAACGGTGAAGTGGTAGAATACGCCATCTCCGAGCACGTAGAGTTTGCCGGTGTACACTCCGGTGACGCTACGCTGGTATTCCCGGCACAGAAGATTTACTTTGCAACGGCACGCCGCATCAAGAAAATCAGCCGCCAGATTGCGAAGGAACTCAATATTTCCGGTCCTTTCAATATCCAGTTCCTGGCACGCAACAACGAGGTGAAGGTTATCGAGTGTAACCTCCGTGCATCGCGCAGCTTCCCGTTCGTATCCAAGGTGCTGAAGCGTAACTTCATCGAGACTGCTACCCGCATCATGCTGGACGCTCCCTATACACAACCGGACAAGTCGGCATTCGACATCGACCGTATCGGTGTGAAGGCAAGCCAGTTCTCCTTCTCCCGTCTGCACAAGGCAGACCCGGTATTGGGTGTGGACATGTCGTCTACGGGCGAGGTAGGCTGTATTGGCGACGACTTCTCCGAAGCATTGCTGAATGCCATGATTGCTACCGGATTCAGAATCCCCCGTCCCGAGAAGGGCGTGATGTTCTCCTCCGGAGCCATGAAGTCCAAGGTGGATTTGCTGGATGCCAGCCGCATGCTCTTTGCCAAAGGCTATAAGATTTATGCTACGGCAGGTACAGCCGCTTTCCTCAACGCCCATGGCGTGACGACGGAAGCCGTTTACTGGCCGGATGAACGCCCGGATGCGGAAAACAACGTGATGACGATGATTGCCGACCATGCCTTCGACCTGATTGTCAACATTCCGAAGAACCATACGAAACGCGAGCTGACCAATGGCTACAAGATTCGTCGCGGTGCCATCGACCACAACATTCCGTTGATTACCAATGCCCGCCTGGCAAGTGCCTTTATCGAGGCATTCTGCGAAATGAAGCTGGAAGATATCCAGATTAAGAGCTGGCAGGAGTACAAATAAATTGTTTGCTCTATAAACGATTGCAGGAGCGGAAAGCCGAAAGGTTTTCCGCTCTTTTGGTATACTGCGTTTATTTCCGTATTTTTGTTCGGGGCTGAGTCTCTGTATGAATCAAAAGAAGAAACAATATGAATGAAGTGGAAAAAATGCGTAGCTCCCAGTTGGCGGATATGTCCGTTCCGGAGATACAGGTGAAGTTCGAGCATGCCAAGCGCTTGCTGGCAAAAATGCGTGTGATGAGTACTTACGATGAGGATTACCGGAGCTTGCTGGAGGAGCTGGTACCGGGCATTCCCGCCACGTCCGTCATCTGTCCGCCGTTCCATTGCGACCATGGGGATGGTATCCGGCTGGGTGAGCATGTCTTTGTCAATGCCAATTGCACTTTCCTGGACGGGGGATATATCACGATTGGTGCCCATACGTTGGTCGGTCCATGCGTACAGATATACACTCCCCATCATCCGATGGATTATATCGAGCGTCGTACGGAAAAGGAATATGCCTATCCGGTGACGATAGGAGAGGATTGCTGGATTGGCGGCGGTGCCATTTTGTGTCCAGGCGTCACCATCGGCGACCGTTGTATCATCGGTGCGGGTAGTGTGGTGACGAAAGATATTCCATCCGATAGCATAGCCGTTGGTAATCCGGCAAAGGTCATCCGGAAAAATGAGGCAAAAAAGTGAACGTACTAAATGCTTGAGAAACAGAGCGTGTCGCTAAATGACTAAAAAAATATCGAAAAATATTATGCAAAAGTTTTGGTAATGTCAAAATAAGCTGTACCTTTGCATCGCTTTTGAAACGGAAGTGTACGGGCGTTTAGCTCAGCTGGTTCAGAGCATCTGCCTTACAAGCAGAGGGTCGGCGGTTCGAATCCGTCAACGCCCACACAAAATCCAAGCACTTTCGTTCATCAAAAGGGCGTTTAGCTCAGCTGGTTCAGAGCATCTGCCTTACAAGCAGAGGGTCGGCGGTTCGAATCCGTCAACGCCCACTGGAAATTTTCATTCGAAGGTGGTCTTGCAAGTGATTGTAAGGCCATTTTTTTATCCGTTAACTTCCTTTTCTTAAAATCTTTATCCTTTATGTCTTGTTACTCAGAAAAAAGCAGTAATTTTGCAGTCCGATAATTATCATCATAAATACGACGTATGAAACTTGATTTACTTACCGCAATCTCTCCGATTGACGGTCGATACAGAGGCAAAACGGATGTTTTGGCTGCCTATTTTTCAGAATTTGCACTGATTAAATACCGTGTACAAGTTGAAATAGAATACTTTATCACGCTGTGTGAGCTGCCTTTGCCGCAACTGAAAGGGGTGGATAAGGGCGTTTTCGAAACCTTGAGAAACATTTACCGTAACTTCTCCGAAGCCGACGCGCAACGCATCAAGGATATTGAGAGCGTGACGAACCATGATGTGAAGGCTGTGGAGTATTTCTTAAAAGAAGAGTTTGACAAGTTGGGTGGTATGGACGACTATAAGGAGTTCATCCATTTTGGCCTGACTTCACAAGATATCAACAATACGTCTGTTCCTTTGTCTGTAAAGGAGGCGTTGGAGCAGGTGTACTATCCTCAAATAGAGGAACTGATAGCGCAGCTCCGTGCTTATGCGGAAGAGTGGGCCGCTATCCCCATGCTTGCCAAGACACACGGACAACCGGCTTCGCCTACCCGTTTGGGCAAGGAGGTAATGGTGTTTGTCTACCGTCTGGAACGCCAGTTGGCAACGCTGAAGGCTTGTCCGGTGACAGCAAAGTTCGGTGGCGCTACGGGTAATTACAATGCCCATCATGTGGCTTATCCGGAATATGACTGGAAGGCATTCGGCAATAAGTTCGTTTCCGAAAAGCTTGGCTTGGAACGCGAGGAGTATACTACCCAGATATCCAATTACGATAATCTGTCTGCCATCTTTGATGCCATGAAGCGCATCAATACGGTGATGATTGATATGAACCGTGACTTCTGGCAATATATCTCTATGGAATATTTCAAGCAGAAGATTAAAGCCGGTGAGGTGGGCTCCAGCGCGATGCCGCACAAGGTGAACCCGATTGACTTTGAAAATGCGGAAGGAAACCTGGGCATGGCGAATGCTATTCTTGAGCACTTGGCGGTAAAACTGCCGGTTTCCCGTTTGCAGCGTGACTTGACGGACTCTACCGTGCTCCGCAATGTGGGTATGCCGTTCGGGCATATCATTATTGCCATACAAAGTTCTTTGAAGGGTTTGCGTAAGTTGCTGTTGAACGAACCGGCCATCTACCGTGACCTGGACAATTGCTGGAGCGTGGTGGCCGAGGCTATCCAGACCATTCTGCGCCGCGAGGCCTATCCGCATCCTTATGAAGCGTTGAAAGCGTTGACCCGTACCAATCAGGCCATTACGGAAGCGTCTATCAAGGAATTTATAGAGGGACTGAATGTAAGTGAAGAGATAAAGAAAGAATTGCGGGTGATTACCCCCCATACTTATACGGGAATTTAAGCAACCACAGAAGTGTACCGGAGGAATTTCAACTTTTTACTCCGGCAATTGTTATAGAAACATATAAAATTCAAGGTATAATAGAGACAATGAATGGCCGTGAGGCCAAGGTTTAATTTTATTCGAATAAAAAACAATGAGTACAGAAAACGAAACTTGGCGTGATGCTTCTTCCGCAGAGGAGAACTCAGGTGCCGGCCGCGATGGTAACCAATTTAACAAGGAAGGTGGCTACAGCCGTCCGTCTTACAACCGTGATAATGGCGACCGTCCTTATCGCCCCAGATTTAACAGTGAAAACGGGGACCGCCCGCAGCGTCCTTATAACAGTGACCGCCCTTATCGCCCGCGCTTTAATCCTGGTGCGGACAATGGTGACCGTCCGCAGCGTCCTCGTTACAATAACGATAATGGCGACCGTCCCTATCGTCCGCGCTATAACAGCGAAGGCGGCGACCGTCCGCAACGCCCTTATGGAAACAATTCGGGTGACCGTCCTTACCGTCCGCGCTATAACAGCGAAGGTGGCGACCGTCCGCAACGCCCTTATAATAGTGACCGTCCGCAGCGCCCGCGTTATGGCAATGAGGGTGGTGACCGTCCGCAACGTCCTTATAACGGCGACCGCTCCTACAACAGCGACCGTTCTTATAATACGGACCGTCCCTATCGTCCGCGCTACAACAGCGAAGATGGCGACCGTCCGCAGCGTCCTCGCTACAATAATGAGGGTGGTGACCGTCCTTATCGTCCACGCTTCAATTCGGGTGGTGGAAGACCTGGCGGATACGGCAACAGAGACAGCTATAGCCGTCCAGTCCGTCGTTCGGCCGATTATGACCCCAATGCTAAGTACAGCAAGAAGAAACAGATAGAATATAAGGAGCAGTTTGTGGACCCGAACGAGCCTATCCGCCTGAACAAATTCCTGGCCAATGCCGGTGTTTGCTCCCGTCGCGAGGCTGATGAATTCATCACTGCTGGAGTCGTTTCTGTAAACGGAGAGGTGGTAACGGAATTGGGAACCAAGATTAAGCGTGGCGATGAAGTGAAGTTCCACGACCAGACGGTCAGCATCGAACGTAAGATTTACGTCCTGCTGAACAAGCCGAAAGATACAGTGACTACTTCGGATGATCCCCAGGCACGTCGCACGGTGATGGATTTGGTGAAAGGCGCTTGCAACGAACGTATTTATCCGGTAGGTCGTCTGGACCGTAATACTACAGGTGTGTTGCTGCTGACAAATGATGGTGACCTGGCTTCCAAGCTGACGCATCCCAAGTATCTGAAGAAGAAGATATATCATGTGCATTTGGACAAGAGCCTGACAAAAGCCGATATGGAGCAGATTGCAGCCGGCATTCAACTGGATGATGGGGAAATCCATGCAGATGCCATCAGCTATACGGATGACTTCAAGAAAGATGATGTCGGTATTGAAATCCACTCCGGCAAGAATCGTATCGTGCGTCGTATCTTCGAATCGCTGGGATACAAGGTGATGAAACTGGACCGTGTGTATTTTGCCGGTTTAACCAAGAAAGGCCTGCGCCGCGGCGAATGGCGTTACCTCACGGAACAAGAGGTGAACTTCCTGCGCATGGGTTCTTTCGAGTAATATATAATAAGGTATAATAACTGTTTTATGGAAAAGATTAGTAGAACAAAGGTGGTTGACCTGCTGAAGCGTGAAGATTTTGGCGCTATGGTCAACGTGAAGGGCTGGGTTCGTACCCGCAGAGGTAGTAAGCAAGTAAACTTTATCGCGCTGAATGACGGTTCTACAATAAATAATGTGCAGATTGTAGTAGACTTGGGTAACTTCGATGAGGAGATGCTGAAAGAGATAACTACCGGTGCTTGTTTGAGTGTAAACGGGGTGCTGACGGAATCTGTCGGTTCCGGTCAGAAGGCCGAAGTGCAGGCCCGCGAAATCGAAGTGCTGGGAGCTTGCGATAACACGTATCCGTTGCAGAAGAAAGGTCATTCCATGGAGTTCCTCCGTGAGATAGCCCATCTGCGTCCCCGTACCAATACGTTCGGGGCTGTGTTCCGTATTCGTCATAATATGGCGATTGCCATCCACAAGTTCTTCCATGACAGAGGATTCTTCTATTTTCATACTCCGATTATCACGGCTTCCGACTGCGAAGGCGCAGGCCAGATGTTCCAGGTGACTACGAAGAACCTTTACGACTTGAAGAAAGATGAGAACGGTTCCATTATTTACGATGATGACTTCTTCGGAAAGCAGGCCAGCCTGACTGTTTCCGGACAGTTGGAAGGCGAACTTGCCGCTACTGCATTGGGAGCCATCTATACATTCGGTCCTACGTTCCGTGCCGAGAATTCCAATACTCCCCGCCACTTGGCAGAGTTCTGGATGATTGAGCCGGAAGTGGCGTTCAATGATATTACGGACAATATGGACCTGGCGGAAGATTTCATCAAATATTGTGTACAGTGGGCTTTGGACAACTGTGCCGACGATGTGAAGTTCCTCAATGACATGTTTGATAAGGGCTTGATTGAACGTCTGCAAGGTGTCTTGAAAGAAAGCTTCGTGCGCCTGCCTTATACGGAAGGTATCAAGATATTGGAAGAGGCTGTTGCCAAAGGGCATAAGTTTGAATTCCCGGTGTACTGGGGAGTTGACTTGGCTTCCGAACACGAGCGCTATCTGGTGGAAGACCACTTCAAGCGTCCGGTTATCCTGACTGACTATCCGAAGGAAATCAAAGCGTTCTATATGAAGCAGAACGAAGACGGCAAGACCGTGCGTGCCATGGATGTACTCTTCCCGAAGATTGGAGAAATCATTGGCGGTTCCGAACGTGAATCGGATTACAACAAGCTGATGACGCGCATTGACGAACTTCACATCCCGATGAAGGATATGTGGTGGTATCTCGATACCCGTAAGTTCGGTACATGTCCCCACTCCGGGTTCGGTTTAGGCTTTGAGCGCTTGCTGCTGTTCGTTACGGGCATGACGAATATCCGTGATGTCATACCGTTTCCGCGTACGCCGCGCAACGCCGAGTTCTAAGTTTCGGAATATACAAACTGGATAAAATCATCCGCACAAACATTCTGTTGTTTGTGCGGTTTTTTTATACCCAAAAATGTTATAATCTCAAAATAAATCTTTATATTTGTGTCTAGCGGAACGACATAACGTTAACCAACATCATACGAATATGAAACGGAACTATTTCTTTACCATGCTGGCAGCGGTGCTGCTTGCGGTAGCGGGAGCCAATGCGCAGGAGAGCGCAGAGTTTAGGCCTGCGGAACTGGCAGGAATTTGGCAGTTATGTCATTATGTGTCCGAAATCCCGGATGTTCCCGGGATATTGAAACCGAGTAATACCTTTAAAGTGCTGAGTGATGACGGCCGCATTGTCAACTTTACAATGATTCCTGGCAAGGATGCCATCATCACGGGGTATGGGACTTATCAGCAGCTGACGGATAATTCCTATAAGGAAAGTATTGAGAAAAACATCCATCTGCCCATGTTGGACCACAAAGACAATATATTGGAGTTTGAAATAGGGGACGACGGGGTAATGTACCTGAAGTATTTTATAGCTAAGGACTTGAATGGGAATGAACTGAATACATGGTTCCATGAAACATGGAAGCGGGTGGGCATGCCCGCGAAATTCCCCGAGGACCTTGTCCGTTGATATTTCTTTCTCTTTCCCGTTTCTTTCTCAATGCAGCTTTGAAGGTCTTCTATGACGGCATTGGCCGATGAAGGCCGCATCATAAAGAGTTGTTCTAGCGGAGATTCTTTCGTTTCTCCGCAGGATAACTTTGTCTGTTGTATATCAGCCAAGTGGCTCTCTAAAAAAAAGTGGAAAACTTTTGCCAGTTCTAAGAAAAACCGTACCTTTGCAAGCCGATTATTATCTCGAAAGGATAAGCATTTAATTCATAGCGAGTTAATCTTCCATTGTCCGGGATGACTGGCTTGCGGTGAAGAAAAACATTTTAGTAGTAACATTTTAAAAAACAATTAAGAGTGGATACTTTAAGTTACAAGACCATTTCTGCAAACAAAGCTACAGTGACTAAAGAATGGGTCATTGTTGACGCTACAGACCAGGTATTGGGCCGTCTGGGCGCAAAAGTTGCGAAACTGTTGAGAGGAAAGTATAAACCTAACTTTACCCCTCACGTAGATTGTGGCGATAATGTAATCATTATCAACGCCGACAAAGTAAAATTAACCGGTAACAAGTGGAATGACAAGGTATATCTGTCATATACAGGTTATCCCGGCGGCCAGAGAGAAATCACTCCTGCCCGTTTGCAGGCAAAACCGAACGGTGATGACAAGTTACTGAGAAAAGTAGTAAAGGGTATGTTGCCTAAGAACAAGTTGGGCGCAAAATTGCTGGGCAATATGTATGTATATGCCGGTAGCGAGCACAAACACGATGCTCAGAACCCGAAAATGATTGATATTAACATACTTAAATAAGAGATAATGGAAGTAGTAAATGCATTAGGCAGACGTAAAAGTGCAATTGCACGTATTTTCGTAAGCGAAGGTACCGGAAAGATTACTATTAATAAGAGAGACCTCGCAGAGTACTTTCCATCAAGCATTCTTCAGTATGTAGTTAAACAGCCGTTGAACAAGCTGGGTGTTGCTGAAAAGTACGATATCAAAGTGAACCTCTGCGGTGGTGGTTTCACTGGACAGTCTCAGGCTTTGCGTTTGGCAATTGCCCGCGCACTGGTGAAAATCAATGCTGAGGACAAGGCTGCTCTCCGTTCTGAAGGTTTCATGACTCGTGATCCTCGTTCTGTTGAACGTAAGAAACCGGGACAACCGAAAGCACGTCGTAGATTCCAGTTCAGTAAACGTTAAGAGTTGGAGAACGGTTGGGGCGGACAAGTTGCTTAATTCTCGACTTTCACCTCTCAACTCTCAACTGAAAAAGCGTTTAGTATCTAAACTACCGGGACTCTTCAGATTCAGACTACCCGGCGGTTGGTTTAGAAGAAACAAAAAAGAAAGTAAACGATTAATTTAAAAGAAAATGTCTAGAACAAATTTTGATACATTATTAGAAGCCGGTTGCCACTTCGGTCACTTGAAAAGAAAGTGGAACCCTGCAATGGCTCCTTACATCTTCATGGAGCGCAATGGTATTCACATCATTGACCTCAACAAGACGGTTGCTAAAATTGACGAAGCTGCTGAAGCTTTGAAGCAAATCGCTAAATCAGGAAAGAAAGTCCTGTTTGTTGCTACTAAAAAACAAGCTAAGCAGGTGGTTGCCGATAAGGCTGCATCTGTAAATATGCCTTATGTAATCGAGCGTTGGCCGGGTGGTATGTTGACTAACTTCCCGACTATCCGTAAGGCTGTCAAGAAGATGGCTACCATCGACAAGTTGACAAGCGACGGTACCTATTCAAACCTCTCCAAGAGAGAAATTCTTCAGATTTCACGTCAACGTGCAAAGTTGGACAAGACTTTGGGCTCTATCGCTGACCTGACTCGTCTGCCGTCTGCTCTGTTCGTTATCGACGTAATGAAGGAAAACATCGCAGTTCGTGAAGCTAACCGTCTGGGGATTCCCGTATTCGGTATCGTTGATACAAACTCCGATCCTACGAATATCGATTTCGTAATCCCGGCAAATGATGACGCTACTAAGTCAGTAGAAGTTATTCTTGATGCTTGCTGCGCTGCTATGCAGGAAGGTCTGGAAGAACGTAAGGCCGAAAAGGTAGACATGGAAGCTGCCGGTGAAGCTCCTGCCAACAAAGGTAAGAAGAAAGCTACAAAAGCAAGACTCGACAAGTCCGACGAGGAAGCAATCAATGCCGCTAAGGCTGCTGCTTTCATGAAGGAAGAAGAGGCTTAATCATACTGTTGAGAGTTGAGAATTGAAAGTTGAGAGTTACTTTACGGCAATTCTCAATTCTCTATTCTCAACTCTCAATTACTTTATAAGGATATTATTAACAATTAAAATAAAAAGATATTATGGCTGTAAGTATGGCTGATATAACCAAGCTCCGCAAGATGACCGGTGCTGGTATGATGGATTGCAAAAATGCTTTGACTGAAGCTGAAGGCGATTTCGACAAGGCAATGGAAATTATCCGTAAGAAGGGACAAGCTGTTGCAGCTAAGCGTTCAGATCGCGAGGCTTCTGAAGGCTGTGTGCTGGCTAAGACTACGGGTGACTTTGCCGTTATCATCGCTCTGAAGTGCGAAACTGACTTCGTGGCTCAGAATGCTGATTTCGTGAAATTGACTCAGGACATTCTGGACCTTGCCGTAGCTAACAAGTGCAAGACTCTGGACGAAGTAAAAGCTCTGCCGATGGGCAACGGTACTGTACAGGATGCTGTAACAGACCGTAGCGGTATCACTGGCGAGAAGATGGAGTTGGATGGTTACATGACTGTAGAAGGTGCAAGCACTGTGGTTTATAACCACATGAACAGAAATGGCCTCTGCACTATTGTTGCTTTCAACAAGGCTGTTGAAGAAGGACTGGCTAAGCAGATTGCCATGCAGATTGCTGCCATGAACCCGATTGCAGTAGACGAAGATGGCGTATCTGAAGAAATCAAGCAGAAGGAAATAGATGTTGCTATCGAGAAGACAAAAGCTGAACAGGTACAGAAGGCTGTTGAGGCCGCTTTGAAGAAGGCTGGTATCAACCCGGCTCACGTGGACAGCGAAGACCACATGGAAAGCAACATGGCCAAAGGTTGGATTACTGCTGAAGACGTGGCAAAGGCAAAGGAAATCATTGCTACTGTTTCTGCCGAGAAAGCTGCACATCTGCCTGAACAAATGATTCAGAATATTGCTAAGGGCCGTCTTGGCAAGTTCTTGAAAGAAGTTTGCTTGCTGAACCAGGAAGACATCATGGACGGCAAGAAGACAGTTAGAGAAGTCTTGAAAGAAGCTGATCCTGAATTGAAGGTTGTTGACTTCAAACGTTTTACTTTGCGCGCTGAATAATTCCGCTTAGAAACGATTCTATAAAAAGAAGTGGCCGTATATGGAGTTGAATTCCTAAACGGTCACTTTTTTATGCCTCTACAGTTGCAGTGAGACGGATGATGCGTTTATCCCACGGGCTTGGTTTGCGTGTATCCTTCTGCCTTCAGGAGGTCGATGACACGTTGTTTGAAGTCGCCTTGCACGATGATTTCTCCATCTTTGGCACTTCCGCCTACTCCACATTTACTTTTCAGCAATTTGCCCAGTTCTTTCAGATTATTGTCGGTGCCCACGAAACCGGTGACAAGAGTGACGACTTTGCCACCCCGGTTCTTGCGGTCCAGCTGTACACGCAGGCGTTGTTGTGCAGGGGGGAGGGTAGCTTGCTCCTCATCGTCATTCATCTCATAGTTGTAGTCCGGGTTGGTGGAATAGACTATATTCAACCGTTCTTTCCAATCATTATTCTTCATACTTCTTTCTTTTAAACTTCCCAAAAGTACGATATTATGTGGAATTATGCAATTAGAAATTATGTTAAGCTTTTGTTGCATCCGTGTTACTGATTAGAAAAAAAGCACTACTTTTGCCAATCGCAATATTGAGAACTTAAATAAGAAACTATGAGCAGTCCGTTACAGAAAAAAGAAACCATGAAGGTGCCGGAACCTACCTTGCGCCGGCTTCCGTGGTACCTTTCCAATGTAAAGTTGCTGAAACAAAAGGGGGAACGATTCGTATCATCCACCCAGATTTCCAAGGAAATCAATATTGATGCTTCACAAATTGCCAAAGACCTTTCGTATGTCAATATCTCGGGACGTACGCGTGTAGGCTATGAGGTGGACACACTGATAGCTGTGCTGGAGGATTTCCTGGGATTTACCAATATACACAAAGCCTTTCTGTTCGGTGTCGGAAGCTTGGGAGGTGCCTTGCTGCGCGACTCGGGTCTGAGCCATTTCGGTTTGGAGATAGTAGCTGCTTTCGATGTGAAGCCCGAACTGGTGGGTACGACACTGAGCGGCATCCCCATCTATCACTCGGACAAGTTCAAGCAGAAGATGCAGGAGTACGATGTCAATATAGGCGTGCTGACGGTACCTATCGAAATAGCCCAGCAGATAACGGATTCCATGGTAGAGGGCGGTATCAAGGCCGTATGGAACTTCACCCCGTTCCGTATCCGTGTTCCCGAGAACATTGTCGTGCAGAACACTTCCCTTTATGCCCATCTGGCCGTGATGTTTAACAGACTGAACTTTAATGAGATCAAGTAATGAAGATTATTGCTGTAGGAATGAACTATGCTCTGCACAACAAGGAGCTGGGACATACACACGAGAATAAGGAACCGGTTATTTTCTTGAAACCCGATTCGGCTATACTGAAAGATGGCAAACCTTTCTTTATCCCCGACTTTTCCAACGAGGTGCATTATGAGACGGAAGTAGTTGTGCGTATCTGTCGGCTGGGCAAGAACATTGCACCCCGCTTTGCGCACCGCTATTATGATGCAGTGACGGTAGGCATTGATTTCACTGCGCGTGACCTGCAACGTAAGTTCCGTGAAGCCGGTAATCCGTGGGAACTCTGCAAAGGTTTCGACAATTCGGCAGCCATCGGCACCTTCATCCCGTTGGAGCAGGCGGGTGGAGACGTGCAAAATCTGGACTTCCATCTGACGATTGATGATAAGGAGGTGCAACGCGGTCATACAGCGGACATGCTGTTCCGGGTAGATGAAATCATTGCTTATGTCAGCCGCTTCATGACCTTGAAAATCGGTGATTTGCTGTTTACGGGTACACCTGTGGGAGTAGGCCCTGTCAGCATCGGACAGCACTTGCAGGGCTATCTTGGAGAGGAGAAAGTGCTCGACTTCCATATCCGCTGATTATCTTCGTCTTGTTTTTTCTTGTTACCTCGCTTTTTTTCCGTACTTTCGTATCAACTTAAAGAAGTAATGATATGAAGATACGTGTAGGTTTCGGCTTTGACGTCCACCAGCTGGTGGCAGGACGCGAGCTTTGGCTAGGCGGCATTCGCTTGGGACATGAAAAGGGATTGTTGGGGCATTCGGATGCGGATGTGCTCATTCATACTATCTGTGACGCATTGCTGGGTGCGGCGAATATGCGCGACATCGGCTATCATTTTCCCGATACTGCCGGTGAGTTCAAGAACATAGACAGCAAGATTCTGCTGAAAAAAACAATAGAACTGATAGCTACCAAAGGTTATTCGGTGAGCAACATTGATGCCACCGTCTGTGCCGAACGTCCTAAGCTGAAAGCACATATTCCCGAAATGCAGCGCACGCTTGCCACTGTGATGGGCATAGACGAGGACGACATCTCCATCAAGGCCACTACCACGGAGAAACTCGGCTTTACGGGCAGAGAAGAAGGTATATCTGCCTATGCCACTGTGCTGATAGTGAAAGAATAATACTATGCTGAAATGATACCGACTAATTTTAATCATCCACTTATATGAAGAAAATCTCCTTAACCTTTTGTCTGGCATTTTTATCCTCCTTGTTCTGCCCGGCACAAGTATCGCCTTTACAGTTCAACAAGAATGGAGAGTTTAAAATCGTCCAGTTTACAGACATCCACTTTAAGTATGGTAATCCGGCTTCAGACATTGCTTTGAAGCGTATTGGCGAGGTGCTCGATGCTGAGCGCCCCGATTTAGTAGTCTTTACCGGCGATGTGGTCTATGCCGCACCTGCCGATACGGCCATGCGCAAGGTGCTTTCCTATGCTACGGACCGTAAGATTCCTTTTGTTGTAACTTTTGGTAACCACGACAACGAGCAGGGAAAAACACGTGCCGAACTTTATGATGTTATCCGTTCCATGCCTTTCAATATCCAGCCAGACCGTGGTGGAGTAGAATCTCCCGACTATGTCCTCACATTGAAATCCTCGGACGGCAAGAAGGATGCAGCCCTGCTTTACTGCCTGGATTCCCATTCCTACTCCAAACTGCCCGATGTAAAGGGATATGACTGGCTTACTTTTGACCAGGTGAACTGGTACCGTCAGCAGAGTGCCGCTTATAAGGCAAAGAACGGTGGGCAACCTTTGCCTGCACTGGCATTCTTCCATATTCCTCTGCCGGAATATAACGAAGCCGCTTCCGACGAGAACGCCATACTGATAGGTACCCGCATGGAAAAGGCTTGTGCTCCGGAACTGAATACGGGCATGTTCACTGCCATGAAAGAGGCCGGTGATGTGATGGGGATGTTTGTCGGGCACGATCATGACAACGATTATGCCGTAATGTGGAAAGGTATCCTGCTGGCTTATGGCCGTTTCACCGGTGGCAATACCGAGTACAACCATTTGTCCAACGGTGCACGTGTCATTTTGATGAAGGAAGGTGCCCGTACTTTCACCACCTGGATTCGTCTGAAAGGTGGCGAAATTATTGATAAGACGGTCTACCCCGACAGCTATATGAAGGACGATTGGCGTAAGCGTCCGTTGGTGACGGAATAAGGGTGAACTTAAAAAGAACGATATGGACAAGATAAGAACCGGATTAGCCGCTTACGGAATGTCGGGACGTGTTTTTCATGCTCCCTTCATCTCCACCAATCCTCATTTTGAATTGACTGCCGTCATGGAGCGCAGTAAGGAACTCTCCCGGGAGAAGTATCCCGACGCTTGTATTGTGCGGAGTTTTGAGGAACTTATCGGAGTGGAAGGGTTGGATTTGGTTGTCATCAACACACCGGACAGCACTCATTATGAGTATGCCCGCCGCGCCCTCGAAGCAGGTAAGCATGTGGTTGTGGAGAAGCCTTTCACCACCACTGTGGCAGAAGCTGAGGAACTTGTGGCATTTGCCGCAAGCCGGGGGCTGACCTTGAGCGTTTACCAGAACCGCCGGTGGGACTGCGATTTCCTGACAGTTAAGCAAATACTATCCAAAGGCTTGCTGGGACATCTGGTGGAGTTTGAATCTACCTTTCCCCGTTATCGTAATTTTATCAAGCCGAATACTTGGAAGGAAACCGGACAAGATGGCGGCGGCTTGACCTATAACCTGGGTGCTCACGTCATAGACCAGGCTGTGCAGCTGTTCGGTATGCCCGAAGCCGTCTTTGCAGATATTGCCACGTTGCGCAAGGACAGCAAGGTAGACGACTATTTCATCATCCATTTGTTACGTCCCTCAAAGGCGCCCGAAGTGAAGATAACGCTGAAATCCAGCTATCTGATGTGTGCGAGCGAACCCCGTTTCGTCCTCCACGGCAGGGAAGGTTCTTACGTAAAATATGGTTTCGACCCGCAGGAAGCTGCCTTGACCGAGGGCGTATTGCCCGGCACTCCGCACTGGGGCGAGGAGGACAAATCCTCTTGGGGACTGCTTTATACGGAAAAGGACGGTAGAATCGTGCATGAACCTTATCCAAGTCTTCCCGGTGATTATGCAGCTTTTTATGAGAATATCTATCGGCATATCCACCACGGCAAACCTTTGCAGAGCGATGCCCGGGAGGTGGTCGGAGTCATCCGCTTGATAGAAGCAGCCTGGGAAAGCAGCCGTATGCAGTGTGTGGTTCGTATCTGATCCTTTACCCGGTAGGGACGTGTAACTTCACATGTGTCAGCCGGGTATATTTGGTGCTTCCTATCATATAGGTACGTGCTATGCGTGCCGATGCTATTTCCATGATTTCCCCTACTTGGTAGGCATGTTCCACGGCAGGCAGTTGGCATGATTTCCGGCTTGCCGTGCGTGCGTTCATCCGGATGCTGACGAAGTTGCCGACGGAGTCTTTCAGTTTCAACACTTGGCGTACGTAGAAATAAGGAGTGGTTCCTTTGAGCTGCGTCTTGTAGGGGTTGTCTTCCAGTCGCACGCTGAGTACGGTCAGTGTCAGGTTCTCCACTTTTTCCCCTTCCTTCCCCAGAAAACGTCCACCGGTGGTTTGGTACGTTTTTCTTCGTTGTATGTCGAGATGGACTGAATGGTAAATCTTGGCAATCTGTACGAAACGTTCCTGCTTGGGGATGCGTGGCTGGAATTTGAAGGCTATCCACGTAAGATAGGCAGGGTCTATACGGAGAATTTCGTGCAGGAAATGCCCGTGGTATTTGCCTATGGAGATAATGTCGTCCCCTTTGCTCTGCATTCTTTTGGCATTGTACTCCACAAGCAACAGGCTGCGCGGTGAGTAGAAGCATAGCGTGCTTGCCATCCGCAGCGTTTCGTGAATGTCGGTGGAAAGGTCGCAAATGTAGAAGATGGACTGTCTCCCGGGCAGTGGAGAGTAAATCCACAAAGTATATTGGAGATGCTCCGGCCGGGGCAGTACGATAAGATAGGCGCCTACTTCCTTATAAGAGGCTCTCCCTTGATTGTATGCATTCAGTTTACTATACAATAAGTCTTGTTCAGTCTGCGGTATACCGGGTATGATTGGATTTGCCATAGCTCGGAATAATTTATTCCAAATATACATTTTTGGAATGAAAGAAACAAGGGGAAGCCAAGAAATATCAGAAGCGTACCATCAATTCCAATACTACTTTGTCTTGTTCCGACTCCTTCGCTATGCTGTTTTTGGCATAGAAGTATTTCTCGTAATTCAACCGGAGGTCTGTGCGGAATGCTTTGCTGAGGCTGAAGGTGATGCCGCCTGTCAGGCGTTGGCGTTTGTAGTCGGTCACTGTCAGCCTGCCGGTTTCTTCATCGGTGGTTTTGGCGTCGCTCTGGTCGGTCATCATGTCGTAGCGTAGCAGGAAAGACATTTGGTTGAATACTTTTCGTAGCGGCAGGTCGTAGTTGATGAAAGTGTTGACGGCGTGTACATCTTTGAAAGCGTTGTCGGAATATTGCTTGTACAAATATTCGCCTTCGATATGGAAACGGCCGGTTTCATAGTAGGCACCGATGTCGTAGGATTGCATACGTACTTCTTCCGGCTGGATGCTCTGCACGCTCAGTGCCAGGTTCAGTCCTTTGGTGAAGAGAAATTGGGCTTTGGCGGAGTAGTTCACTTCCTTGTGCCATTCTTTCTGGTTAGTCAGTCCGGAACCGTTGAAAAGTCCTCCTTCCACAGTGATAGGTACATCGGTAGGCAGGGTATATCCTACTGTGAACCCCACGTCCCGTACATTGCCCACTTGCTTGGCGATGAACGAGCGGTTGGGGAAGTATTGCTGGTGCGGTGAGCGGTGGGCGTCGATGGTGAAGGGGACGCGCATTTGTCCGGCGGTGACTGTCAGTCCTTTTGTTGGGAAAAGCCGGGCGTAGGCATCCAGCATCTTGATTTGACCTTCGTCGGAGAGGTCTATCTCGGCTTTGTAGGCTACGCTGGGCAATACGTTACCCGTCACGCTGACGCGGGCATTGCGTACTTCGAAACGTCCTGCACCCATGGTGGTCTGATATTCGTATTTGGCGCGGATGGTTCCGTGGACTTCCGGCAGGTAGTCTTTGGTTTCCATCTTCTCCTTTTCAATCTTTTTTCCGTCCTCGTTGATGGAGGGCGTTTGGGCAATTGCGGCCAACGGTAGCAGGGCAATCAGTACTGTCAATGCACTTTTTTTCATAATCTGTTGTTGTCGAATGATTTGTCGGCGACAAAGTTCGGACATACGTGTTGTGTTTTTGTGTCATATATGTTGCATTGTTGTTACAAAAAACTGTTGGAGGGAAGAACTGCGATGGGTGTCGTTTTAATCTTTTTATGGCTTGATTTAGTTTCTTGTTTTTATTAAAACGTTGGTTGTTAGGATTGTATGTGCACTGCCACAAATGTTTCAGTCTGAAATATCAATGAAATATTCTTATCTTTGAAGGAAATATCAAGAACGTTTGTTTTAGAACCCTGATGCTTATGAAAAGACAGTTGTTTTTAGCAGGAATAAGTTTGATACTGGGCGGCATGCCGATGCTTGCTCAAGATATATCTCCGGTGAATTCCGTTTCTTACGAATGGAAGAGCGTACCGATAGTGGGAGGAGGCTTTGTGGACGGTATCGTTTTTCACCCAGAAGCTCCTGGTGTCCGTTATTGCCGCACCGATATGGGAGGAGCCTACCGGTGGGACGCTGCTTCCAACCAGTGGACGCCCTTGCTGGACTGGATAAGTCTGGATGAAAGTAATCTGCAGGGGGTGGAGAGCATTGCCATCGACCCGCAGAATCCGCAGAACGTGTATATTGCCTGCGGTACGTATACAAGTAGCTCCAATGGGGCCATACTTTGTTCTTATGATGGCGGCAGAACCTTTGCCCGTGTCGATGTGCCCTTTACGATGGGCGGCAACGAGAACGGGCGTGGTAATGGGGAACGGATGATGGTGGACCCGCAGAATGGGAATATCATTTATATGGGAACCCGTTTGCATGGTTTGTGGCGCAGTATGGATAAGGGGCAGAGCTGGGCACGGGTGGTGTCTTTCCCGGATGTCTCCGAGAAGTTCAATCCTGCCGACCGTGCTGCATGGGGGAATCGCGGTAGTGGCATTGTCTGCATAGTCTACGATGTACAAGGTACTCAAGATGGGCGTGGTACCCGTGACATTTATGTGGCGGCTTCATTGATGGGAAGGGAAAATCTGTTCGTGAGCCACGACTATGGTGAAAGCTGGCGGCCGGTCGGGGGACAGCCGGTGCAGTATCGCCCCACACATATGGTCTTGACCGGTGACGGCCAATTAGTATTGACGTACGGAGATACTCCCGGTCCGAGTCAGATGGAGGACGGTGGAGTTTGGAAGTACGATATACGTAAAGACAAATGGACGGACATTTCGCCCGTCCGACTGTCCGATGGCGGAAAAGCGGGATTTGGCTATGCAGCTGTATCAGTGGATGCCCGTAATCCGAAACATCTGATTGCCAGTACACACAGCTTGGGAGGCAAACACGGTTATAAGAGTGATGAGATGTTCCGTACGACCGACGGTGGCAAAAGCTGGAAACCGATTTTCAAGACGGGATATGAGTATGATTATTCTAAAGCTCCCTATACAGAGGTGGCGCCCCTGCACTGGATGTTCGACATTGAGATAGACCCTGCTGACGCCGAACATGCCATGTTTACCACCGGTTTCGGCGGTTGGGAAACTTTCAACCTGTCGGCCGTGGAACGCGGGGAACCGGTGAAATGGAGCATCATGTCTGCCGGTATTGAAGAGACCGTGCCCCTCGAACTTTATGCTCCCGAAAAAGGCGCGCGCCTGATTTCCGGTATCGGTGACTATGGTGGCTTTACGCATTTCGACCTCAATCGGCCCGATCCGTTGGGCAGTCATGCCAATCCTCATTTCGGTAATACGAATGGAGTGACGGGTGCCTGGTTGAAGCAGGATTTGATAGTCAGAGTGGGAACTTTGTTCGGCCACCAGCCGGGTGCACGCACCATCTCCTATTCGGAAGACGGAGGCAGGAGTTGGAACATGTGTGCTACTGTTCCCGTAGAGAAGGCGCGCAACGGGCATATTGCCATTTCGGCCGACGGCTCTTCCTGGATTTGGACACCCGACCGTTCCACCGCTTTTCTGACCCGCGACAAAGGGAATTCGTGGATGTCTTGTCAAGGCCTGCCGGAGAATATCCGTGTCATAGCCGACAAAGTGAATCCCAAACGTTTTTATGCCGTGGATGCTGTTGCCGGACTTCTATACAGCAGCGAAGATGGCGGGGCGACCTTCCATACCGATACTCTGCAACTGGCTGTAAAAACACTCCGGCGGGGCAATGCCTCTCTGACGAATCGCAGGGGTGACCCGCGCGGAGGGCAAGACCGTATTTATTCGACTCCCGGTCGTGAGGGAGATTTGTGGATTGCCGCTTACGATGGCCTGTACCATTCCACTACCCGTACGGGATTTGATTTTCGTGCGCTGGACAAAGTCCGTACTATCTATGCCTTCGGGTTTGGCAAGGCAAAGCCGGGCAGTAACTATCCGGCCCTTTATCTGATTGGCGTTGTCAACGGTCAGTACGGCTTTTTCCGCTCAGACGATGCTGCCGTTTCCTGGGTGCGTATTAACGATGATGCTCATCAATACGGGTTGGTTCTGCATATCTGTGGGGATATGCAGGAGTATGGCAGGATCTATATAGGGACACATGGACGGGGGATTGTGACGGGAGTGCCCTCTTCCGATTGACAAGTTCTTTATGTGAAGGCATGCTAAAAAGGCATGCCTTTTCTCTATCTTCTGCTCGAAATCATGTATTTTTGCAGACTAATTCATTGGTTTCTGATATGAGTACACCTGAAAAGCGAGTATTGGTCGGTATGAGCGGTGGTATAGACAGTACTGCCACTTGCCTGATGTTGAAGGAGCAGGGCTATGAGATAGTCGGTCTCACCATGTGGGTGTGGGGAGACGAACCGGTAGAAGCTCGCCAACTGGCAGACAGCATGGGGATTGAACATCATGTGGCAGATGAGCGCGAAGCCTTCCGACAGATAATCGTACAGAATTTTATAGATGAATATTGTCAGGGTCGGACTCCGAACCCTTGTGTGATGTGTAATCCGCTGTTCAAGTTCCGTATTCTTGCGGAGTGGGCAGACAAGCTGGGGTGTGCCTATATTGCTACCGGACATTACACCCGTCTGGAGGAACGGAACGGTAAGGTTTATATCATAGCCGGGGATGATGACAAGAAAGACCAGTCCTACTTTTTGTGGAGACTGGGGCAGGAGTTGCTGAAGCGTTGTATCTTCCCCTTAGGCACCTATACCAAGCAGCAAGTCCGCGAATACCTCCGCGACAAAGGTTATACCGTCAAGGCGGAAGAAGGCGAGAGCATGGAGGTCTGCTTCATTAAAGGTGATTACCGTGATTTCCTGCGCGAACACTCTCCGGAGATAGACCGCGAGGTGGGACCGGGATGGTTTGTCAATTCGGAAGGCGTTAAGCTGGGTGAACACAAAGGCTTTCCCTATTACACCATCGGGCAGCGCAAGGGACTCGAAATAGCCTTGGGCAAACCTGCCTACGTCTTGAAAATCAATCCTCAGAAGAATACGGTGATGCTGGGAGACGCCGAACAGCTGAAGACGGGATATATGCTTGCCGAACATGAGAATTTGGTGGATGAGGGAGAGTTTTTTGAAAGCAAGGAGCTAACCGTACGTATCCGTTACCGCAGTAAACCGATTCCTTGCGACGTGAAGCGCCTGGAGGACGGTCGTCTGCTGGTACACTTCCAGACGGAAGCCTCTGCCATAGCTCCGGGACAGTCTGCCGTATTCTATATAGGCCGAAGGGTAGTGGGCGGTTCCTTTATCGCTTCCCAAAGAGGCATCGGGATGTTCCTTTAATTTTTAATTTTTAGTTTATAATTGTGAAAAGACTTCTACTCCTTTCCGCCTTTGTCCTGCTTGCGGCAGGAGCATCGGCACAACAAGATACATTGAAGTATCGCATCAGCCTGAAGGATAAGGCTGCCACCACGTATTCCTTGGAACACCCGGAAGCGTTTCTTTCTGAAAAGGCGATTGCCCGTCGGCATAAGCAGAACCTGCCGATAGATTCTACCGACTTGCCGGTGTGCCGCAAGTACGTGGACGAAATTCGCCATCAGGGCGTAAATGTTGTGGTTACCGGTAAATGGGAGAACTTCGTCACGGTATCTTGCAATGACTCTACCTTGATAGACCGTATTGCCGCACTACCTTTTGTCTGCGCTACGGAAAAAGTCTGGATAGCTCCCAAAGGTGACAGTCCGATGATGTCTACCGGACGCGATTCTTTGATTAACCAGCCGAGTGTACATCCTGACAGTATCTATGGACTTGCCGTTAGCCAGATACAGATGAGTAATGGTGATAAATTGCACCAGGAAGGGTTCAAGGGGCAGGGCATGACGATTGCAGTTATCGATGCCGGTTTTCATAATGCCGATAAGATAACCGCCATGCAGAACATCCGGGTGTTGGGAACCAAAGATTTTGTAAATCAGCAGGCAGACATCTTTGCAGAGAGCAGTCATGGCATGATGGTACTGTCCTGCATCGGCATGAACCAGCCCGGCATTATGACCGGTACGGCGCCTGAGGCTTCTTTCTGGTTGCTGCGTAGCGAAGACGAGTATTCCGAGCATTTGGTCGAGCAGGACTATTGGTCTGCAGCGGTGGAGTTTGCCGATAGTGTAGGGGTGGATGTACTCAATACTTCATTGGGATATTACACTTTTGACGACAAGTCGAAAGATTATAGGTTCCGTGATTTGGACGGACGCCATGCACTGATGTCCCGTCAGGCTTCACACGTTGCGGACAAAGGAATGGTGCTGGTGTGCAGTGCCGGCAATTCCGGTATGGGTTCGTGGAAGAAAATCACACCTCCGGGAGATGCGGAGAACGTGCTGACCGTGGGCGCTATTGACAAGGAAGCCGTACTGGCTCCTTTCTCATCTATCGGGAATACGGCGGACCACCGGATAAAACCGGATGTGGTGGCTGTCGGCTTGGGGGCTGATGTCATACGTACGGATGGTAACCAGGGTAAGGCAAACGGTACGTCGTTTTCTTCTCCTATCATGTGTGGCATGGTGACTTGCTTGTGGCAGGCTTGCCCTGAACTTACGGCTAAAGAGGTGATAGAACTGGTACGCCGCTCCGGTGACCGTAAAGATTATCCCGATAATATATACGGTTATGGTGTGCCCGATATGTGGAAAGCATATCAGGATTATCTGCTCAAAAGATAGCCATATGGAATCGTTGTCTTTGTATGAGCTCAACGCCCTTGTGCGCCGCAGTCTGGAACAATGCCTTCCTGACGAGTGTTGGGTGCAGGCGGAGTTGAGTGATGTGCGTACCAATAGCACGGGGCATTGCTATCTGGAATTTGTGCAGAAAGATCCCCGCAGCAATAGTCTGATAGCTAAGGCGAGAGGTACCATCTGGGCAAATGTGTTTCGGCTGCTGAAACCCTATTTTGAGGAGGCTACGGGGCAGGCATTTGTTTCGGGCATCAAAGTGCTGGTTCAGGTCACTGTCAGTTTCCACGAACTTTATGGATACAGTCTGACGGTGCAGGACATAGATCCCACTTATACGTTGGGCGATATGGCGCGTCGTCGTAGGGAAATATTGAGGCAGCTCGAGGAGGAGGGAGTACTCACTCTTAATAAAGAACTGGATATGCCCCGCCTGCCGCAACGTATTGCCGTCATATCCTCACCGACGGCGGCGGGCTATGGTGACTTCTGTCATCAGCTGGAAAACAACTCCCGGGGTTTCTACTTTTATACGGAACTGTTTCCTGCCCTGATGCAGGGTGACCGTGTGGAGGAGTCTGTCCTCTCTGCTCTCGACCGGGTAAATGCACGCTTGTCCGAGTTTGATGTGGTTGTCATTATTCGTGGTGGAGGCGCCACGTCCGACTTATCCGGTTTCGATACTTACCTGCTTGCTGCTGCTTGTGCACAGTTTCCGTTGCCTATCATAACGGGCATCGGTCACGAGCGGGATGACACGGTGCTGGATTCTGTGGCACATACCCGTGTAAAGACCCCTACGGCGGCTGCCGAATTCTTAATAGAGTCCATGGACAGCGCTGCTGATGAACTGGAAATGCTTGCTTCCCGCTTGCATGAGGGTGTCAAGAATCTGTTGCAGCAGGAACAGCGCAGACTCTCTGGTTACAAGAACCGGATTCCTTCTGCCGCATACCATCGTATATCTGATGCAAAAATGGCTTTGCTGACTGTGCGGAAAGATGTGATGCAGGCTGTGACTTCCTCTTTGTTCCGCCATCGCCATCGCCTGGAATTGTTGCAACAACGATTGGCAGATGCTTCACCGGAAAAGTTGTTGGCTCGCGGTTACAGCATTACGTTGAAAGATGGGAAAGTAGTGAAGAATGCAGATGAACTGCAGGAGAATGATATGATAACAACCCGTCTGCAGAATGGTGAAGTGGTTTCAATAGTACATATTTAACTCTTATTCATGCAGTGTTTTGCAAATCTCTGTATTTTATGAATATTGCTTAAATCATTTAAAATGAACAAAGATGAAAACACAAAATTTGTTTTTTATGCTGATACTGATAAGTATGACATTTAGTTTTATTTCATGTACGGATGAGGATGATAAGGTCGAAATTCCTCAACTGGTAGGTAAGTGGATTGTGAAAGAACCAGTCCTGCAGGACGATTTTGTGACCTGCTATACGTTTAATGCAGACAAGACCTATGAAGTTTATACCGGAAGCCCGTTATCTAACGGAGTCCCTTTTCGTGGAACTTATATCATAAGTCTTGATGAAAAATTGATTACGTTGTATGATAAAGAGGGACATTATACTGAACAATATCATATTTTGAAACTGACGTCCAAGGATATGAAGTGGGAGAACGCATCGCCCAAAGACGGGAATTCTGACAAACGGCTTGAGAAGTACAACGATTAATTAATTTCAATTATGCCGGTAACCAAGAAAAAAGAGACCTACTCCGAAGCCATGGCACGTTTGGAGAAAATTGTCAGCCAGATAGACAACAACGAACTGGAGATAGATGTGCTTGCTGAAAAAATAAAGGAAGCAAACGGAATTATAGCATTTTGCAGCGATAAATTGACCAAAGCTGACAAGGAAATTGAAAAATTACTGTCGGAGAAGTGGGAATCTGAAGAATAAAAGCTATTTTTGTTGCAAAATGTACGTAATAGAAGTAACTAATACTTTGAGATATGAAAGAACTTGATTGGGCTAATCTGCCGTTCGGATATATGAAGACAGATTACAATGTGAGAATTTACTATCGTAACGAACAATGGGGCGAACTGGAAGTTTGCAGTGAGGAAACCATTCCTATGCACATGGCTGCCACTTGTTTGCACTACGGTCAGGAAGCGTTTGAGGGTTTGAAGGCTTTTCGTGGCAAAGACGGTAAAGTGCGTATCTTCCGTTTGGAGGAGAATGCAGCCCGCCTGCAATCCACTTGCCGTGGCATCTTGATGCCGGAACTTTCTACGGAGCGTTTCAAAGAAGCTATTCTGAAGGTGGTGAAGCTGAACGAGCGTTTCATTCCGCCTTATGAATCGGGTGCTTCTCTGTATATCCGTCCGTTGCTGGTGGGTACCGGTGCACAAGTAGGCGTACATCCTGCCAGCGAATATCTGTTTGTGGTGTTCGTGACCCCGGTAGGTCCTTACTTTAAGGGTGGATTCTCAACCAATCCGTATGTCATTATCCGCGAATTCGACCGTGCTGCCCCATTGGGTACCGGTATTTATAAAGTAGGTGGTAACTATGCAGCCAGCTTGCGTGCCAACAAGAAAGCGCACGATTTGGGTTATGCCTGTGAGTTCTATCTGGATGCCAAGGAAAAGAAATACATGGACGAATGTGGTGCTGCCAACTTCTTCGGCATCAAGGACAATACGTATATCACTCCGAAGTCCACTTCCATCCTGCCCTCCATCACCAACAAGAGCCTGATGCAGCTGGCAGAGGATATGGGCATGAAGGTGGAGCGCCGTCCGGTTCCCGAAGAAGAGTTGCTGACTTTCGAGGAAGCGGGTGCCTGCGGTACGGCTGCCGTTATCAGCCCCATCGAACGTATTGACGACGTAGAGAACGGCAAGTCATACGTTATCTCCAAGGATGGAAAACCGGGACCGGTATGTACGAAGCTCTACAACAAGCTGCGTGCCATCCAGTATGGCGATGAACCCGATACTCATGGCTGGGTGACTATCGTTGAATAATTAGAGATTCTCTTGTGCCGTGAAAGTTTCCCGAAACCAAGATGGCACACAGATGACACAGATTAAACGGATGACCACAGATAAAGAGAAAAAAATAATCTGTGAAATCTGTCTAATCTGTGTCATCTGTGTGCACTTCTGTTTTCGGGGCACTGCATAATATATATAGGACCAAGTAATTATGGGAAAAAATAAGTTAGAGAAGTTTGCCGATATGGCGAGTTATCCGCATGTTTTCGAGTATCCGTATTCCGCGGTGGATAATGTGCCGTTTGACATGAAAGGGAACTGGCACGGGCGGTTTTTCAAGAACGACCATCCCATTGTCCTGGAACTGGGCTGTGGTAGGGGAGAATATACTGTCGGATTGGGACGCATGTTTCCCGAAAAGAACTTCATCGGAGTGGATATAAAGGGTGCCCGCATGTGGACGGGAGCCACCGAGTCGCTGGAGTCGGGCATGAAGAATGTGGCCTTTCTGCGTACGAATATCGAAATCATCGACCGCTTTTTTGCTACAGATGAGGTGAGCGAAATCTGGCTCACTTTCTCGGACCCGCAGATGAAGAAGGCGACCAAAAGGCTTACTTCCACTTATTTCATGGAGCGCTACCGCAAGTTCCTGAAGAATGACGGCATAGTCCATCTGAAGACGGACAGCAACTTCATGTTTACCTATACCCGGTACATGATTGAAAGAAACCGGCTGCCGGTGGATGTGATGACGGAAGACTTGTACCACTCCGGCATGGCTGATGAGATACTCAGCATCAAGACCTATTATGAACAACAATGGCTGGATCGTGGTTTGAATATCAAGTACATCAAGTTCCATCTTCCGCAAGAGGGCGAGTTGCAGGAGCCGGATGTGGAGATAGAGCTGGATGAGTACCGCAGTTATAACCGTAGTAAGCGTAGTGGACTACAAACCAGTAAATGATGCGAATCAGTGGTTAAAAATACTACTGATTCGCATAAAAATAGTAAATAGTAAATCGTCAAATAGTACATACAATGACATTATATCCAAAATTAATCCTTGATGCATTGGCAACAGTGCGTTATCCCGGCACCGGAAAGAATCTTGTTGAGGCTGAGATGGTGGCCGATAACATGCGGATTGACGGGATGAAGGTCAGCTTCTCGTTGACATTCGAGAAACCGACTGATCCGTTCATGAAGTCAATGGTGAAGGCTGCCGAGACAGCTATACATACGTATGTCTCTCCCGAGGTGGAGGTTGTGATTACGACTGAAAGCCGTCAGGCGGCACGTCCGGAAGTGGGTAAGCTATTACCCCAGGTGAAGAATGTTATCGGAGTGTCTTCCGGAAAAGGTGGGGTAGGTAAGTCCACGGTTGCTGCCAACCTTGCCGTGTCTTTGGCAAAGTTGGGTTATAAAGTAGGTCTGCTGGATGCTGATATCTTCGGGCCTTCTGTTCCAAAGATGTTCCAAGTGGAAGATGCCCGTCCGGTGGCAGAGAACATTGGTGGACGTGACTTGATTGTTCCGATAGAGAAGTATGGCATCAAGTTGCTTTCCATCGGTTTCTTTGTAGACCCCGACCAGGCCACTTTGTGGCGGGGAGGTATGGCAAGCAATGCCTTGAAGCAGCTGATTGGTGATGCCGATTGGGGAGAACTGGATTATTTCCTTATCGACCTTCCTCCCGGAACGAGCGACATTCACTTGACAGTGGTGCAGACTTTGGCACTGACAGGAGCTATCGTTGTTAGCACGCCGCAGGCTGTGGCGCTGGCAGATGCCCGCAAAGGCATCAATATGTTTACCAATGATAAGGTGAATGTGCCCATTCTCGGTTTGGTGGAGAACATGGCTTGGTTCACGCCTGCCGAATTGCCGGAAAACAAGTATTATATCTTTGGGAAAGAAGGCGCAAAGAGACTGGCTGAGAAAATGAACGTACCCTTGCTGGGACAAATTCCTATCGTGCAGAGTATCTGCGAGAGCGGTGATAAGGGGACTCCGGTTGCTTTGGATGAGAATACGGTGACCGGGCGCGCTTTCCTGCAACTGGCTGCTGCCGTAGTCCGTCAGGTAGACCGCAGAAATATGGAAATGGCGCCGACACGGATTGTGGAAGTGCATAAATAAACATGGATATTTTCCTTATGAAAAAGGAGCAGTTACCCGGCGACGGGTAACTGCTCCTTTTTCATTTAGACTTGTTTAGAGAGAAAATTAGTTTATTTAGTTGGAGTAACAGTGGCATTCTGGACAGCAGGGCTTTTCTCCGGTTCTTGCAGACGGAACATGATGGGGACTGTATATTTTACGTTTACAGCTTGTCCTCTTTGCATGCCGGGCTTCCACTTGGGCATGATAGTAGTCAGACGGATTGCTTCAGCGTCTAGCAGTGGGTCGGCACCACGGATTACTCTGGGGCAGATGATGTTCCCTTCTTTATCCACTATAAACTGTATGACCACTCTTCCCTGAATCTTAGCTTTTTGTGCGGCTACCGGATATTTGATATTTTTGCCGATGAATTCCATCATTGCGGACATGCCGCCGGGATATTCCGGCATTTTTTCTACGACTTCGAAAACGGTTACTTCCTCCGGGTAGGTTGCCTCTTCGGGAGCATAACCCACTACCACCATTTCATCTATTTTGCTTTCAATGGGAGCATACTTAACCTGTGTATTGTTTTCCGTCAGACGGAACATCACGGGAACTGTATATTTTACCCGCACGGCTTCTCCTTTTTGTGTGCCGGGTTTCCATTTGGGCATGGCACTGATTACGCGTACGGCTTCTTTATTCAATTCCGGGTCAATGCCGCGCAGTATTTTTACATTGGTAATACTGCCATCCTTCTCCACTACAAATTGCACGGTAGCCCGTCCTTGCGTACCTTTCTTCATGGCTGCTTCCGGATATTTGATGTTCTTGCTCAAGTATTCCATTAGTGCAGACATGCCTCCGTCGGGGAATTCGGGCATGTGTTCCACTACCTCAAAAATCGGATTGTCGAGAGTATCCTTATCCACTACCTTTCCTTTGTAAGTCACTGTTTTCGTATCTTGTTCCGGTAGGGGAGCTACTTGAGGGGCTTGAACTTCCGGTACCGCTTGTCCGGTTTTGGCGTCTACAGCCTCTATGACTTCCGCTGCAATCTTCTTTGTGGTACGTGCCACTGCTTCGATATTGCTGACAATCATAAGTAAGGCCGCTAAAGGAAGGAACATCAGATATTTGGTCCTTCCTATTTCTTTTGTTCTCTTTTTGTTCATCATTTTGATGCGTTTTTTTAAAGGTAAAACATTGAAACTGTTATAGATAGTTGCTGCAGCCTTTTGATGTGACAATCCTAGCAGATGGTACTGGTAGGTTTTGGAGTCATAGCCGTTCTCCAATACGCGGGCATCGGCCATATATTCCAGATTGGTGCGGATTTCCCGTTTCATGAGCCAGGCAAAGGGATTGCACCAGCAAAAAATGCACACCAGTTCACTGATGATGACATCAATGGAGTGCCATTGCCGGGCGTGTGTCTGCTCATGGGTCAATATTTCGTTGAATTCCTCTTCCGTATGCGAGGACGGATGGATAAAAATCCAGTGGAAAAAGGAGAAAGGCCCGTCTGCTTTGGGAAGCAGATGTATATTTGTGTTGCCTATTTGTACCTTGCGGCATCGGCATGCCAGGTGGATGATGCCCGCCAGTTGCATGATGAGGCGTATCATCAGCAATGCCACTATTCCCCAATAGGCGATATTGGCATATTCTGAAAGGATGCTTTTCCAGTCGGTAGGAGCCGCTTCGGTGCCTATTGTGAGTTCCGGTAGCACAACGCTAGCATAGAGGTCTGCCATGGCCACCATCGGTTCCTGCTCCGTAATCCACGTTTGTATGTTCAGCAGAGGTACGGCGGCAGAAACGGCAAAGAAGCAGAGCAGTGCGGTTCTGCGCCAGCCGAAAAACGTGTCTTTGTAGAAGAACAGCCGATAGAATGCATAAAACAGTACTATCGCTACATTCACTTTCAGAAAATAGGCTAACATGTTTACTCCTTTCCTTTCTCTATCATGTCTATAATGTCTTTCAGGTCATTGGCCGAAATCTTCTGGTCTTTGGCGAAGAACGAAACCATTTCCTTATAAGAATTTTCAAAGTAGTTGCGCACAAAACCGCTCATAAAGGTACGTTTGTATTCGCTTTCGCGTATAAGCGGGGTATACTGGTAAGTGTTGCCTACACGTGCGGCACGGATATACTGCTTGCGCTCCAGGTTTTTCACAATAGATGCTACAGTTGTGTAGGGAGGCGCCGGTTTGGGATATTTGGCAACAATGTCTTTTACGAAGCAACTGCCCAGTTCCCAAATGTACAACATTGCTTCTTCTTCTTGTATCGTTAACTTTTCCATGGATAAAGTATTTAAATGAATTCAATGCAAATCTACGAATATTTCGTAAGTAAACATCAAACAGTGAGTTAATTAATCTAAATGTTCCTGCTGTGTGTATATTCTTTTGCCAGATTGAAAAGAACATGGCTGTTGATAATCTTCTTTTGGCTAAGATTGTCTATCTTTGCAGAAGAAGCGAAGACTGGCGGCACCTCAGCAGAATAAAATGAACGGGTTCATTTTATTCTGCATTCGGTTTGCGCTGTCTTTGTTGCAATGAATTCTTTTACCTTAAATAAAGCAGAAATATGGGAACAGTTAAATCGTTGTTGCTGGGAATGTGCTTCGTATTGGGTGCATGCACAAGCCAGACTTCTACTGTGCAAACCACAGAGAAGGGAACTCAATGGGAATGGCAGAATGGTACCATTGTTGTCAAAACTCCCGAGCGTCCGGCAGGACAGAAGAGTGTATTGGGACTGACTACTCCGAAGTTGGAGGCAGTCCGTGTGGGTTTTGTTGGTTTGGGTATGCGTGGCCCCGGAGCAGTGGAGCGTTTCACTTATATTCCGGGTACGCAGGTAGTGGCTCTTTGTGATTATGAAGAGGCCCGTGCAGATAAATGTCAGGAGCTCTTGAAGAAGGCATCCATGCCCAAGGCCGCCGTCTATTCCGGTGACAAAGGATACGAGGAACTCTGCAAACGTGATGATATAGATTTGGTTTATATTGCTGCAGACTGGCTGCATCACTTCCCCGTTGCCAAGTGTGCGTTGGAGAATGGAAAGAATGTAGCGATAGAAGTGCCTTCGGCCATGAATCTGCAGGAATGCTGGGATTTGATTAACTTGAGTGAATCTACCCGTAAGCATTGCTTCATTCTGGAGAACTGCTGCTATGACTGGTTCGAGATGAATACGCTGAACATGGCGCAGCATGGCGTGTTCGGTGAAGTTATCCGTGCGCAGGGTGCTTATATACATAATTTGAGCCCGTTTTGGGACCATTATTGGAAGAATGGAGAAAATGACAAGCTGGGCTGGCGTTTGGACTACAACATGAAGCATCGTGGTGACGTGTATGCCACCCATGGCCTTGGCCCGGTGGCGCAAGCACTGGATATTCACCGTGGTGACCGTATGGAAACGTTGGTAGCCATGGATACCAAGTCTGTAGTGGGCAAGGAGCTGGTAGAAAAAAGAACCGGCGAGGAGTGCAAGGAATTCCGTAACGGTGACCATACCACGACCATGATTCGTACAGCCAATGGAAAGGTGATTGAGATTCAGCACAATGTAATGACACCACAGCCTTATAACCGTTTGTATCAGCTTACGGGTATCAAGGGATTCGCCAACAAATATCCGGTAGAAGGGTATGCGCTTGACGCTGACCAGCTGAGTGCATCGGGCGTTCAGCCCAAAGTGGATGATTTGAATTCACATGGTTTCCTGCCGGAGACGGAGATGGAGACACTCGTGGAGAAATACCAGCATCCCATTTTGAAGAAGTACGGTGAGATGGCGAAGGAAGTAGGAGGTCATGGTGGCATGGACTTCGTGATGGACAGCCGTCTGGTATATTGCCTGCAAAACGGTCTTCCTTTGGATATGGATGTATACGACCTTGCTGAGTGGTGCTGCCTTGCAGAATTGGGAGAACTTTCTATGGACAACGGTTGTGCGGCTGTGGCATTCCCCGATTTCACCCGTGGTGAATGGAATGTGGTGAAGGGCTACAAGCATGCATATGCAACTCCGGAAGAGGAAGCGGCTGCTATGGAGAAGGCAAAGGCATTTACTGCTAAACTGAAAGAGCAGGGAGCCAAGGAATGGGCTGAAAAGTAATAGCGGTATACTGATAAAACAAAAAAACAGCAGGTGATAAGCCTGCTGTTTTTTTGTTTTATCAGTTTGTCATTTAGTCACTTTCAGCAACTCTTCCTTCATCTTCTCTACTCCCGGAAAGCCGGTTTGTCTGAACGTGGTGTTTCCTTCGCGGTCTACAATCAGATAAGTCGGTACCCCTTCTATCTTGAATGCATCCGATAGGTATTTCCATTGGGCATCTGTCAGACGGAAATGTTCGCCGTGGATGTCGGGAATCATATTCTCCCAGGTCTTCAAGGGGGAGGTTTCGCCGGTGATGTACAGATATAGGATATCCTTGTCTTTCAGTTCCTCCTTCATGGGGGTCATCGTCTTGTTTGCCATACGGCATGGACCGCACCAAGTGGCCCAGAAATCTACTAACAATACTTTTCCTTTGAATTTGCTGATGATAGAAGTGAACAAATCTTCGTTGCTGACGTTGGTGTCCACTTGGTTGATGGTGTAGCCCGTCTTTTTCTTGTTGGCTTCGAGTTGTGCCAGCAGTTCGTCATTGGCGGCAGTCAGCATTTCACGGTATGCGGCGGGCATGGCGGCAACGGTGGCCTTTTGCTCGTCGGTGAGCGGGGTGAAGTTCTTGATACCCCGGTAGAGGGTGACATTACGGGCTATATCGAAGAAGATACCTTTGTCGGTTCCCCAGGCTTTGGCCAATTCTCCACTCCGTTCGACATTCCTTGAAGCCATTTGTACATACTGGTTGGACAAGACTGCCTGCGGCACATTCAATATACTCATATCTTCGTCGGACACGTAGTTGGCGGGTACTTTCCGGGCAAGTTCCTGATAGTAGTTGTTTGCTTCCTCCCGTTTGATGAGATTGGCGTGTAGGGCAGCCGATGTCAAGATGCTGGCAACGGAAGACAGCATGGCATTTGTAATCAGTTTGTTATTGATAGTCAAAAGTTGTCGGGTAGAAGCACTATAAGGCAACTTGTCTATTGCTTCTTGTGTTTCGTCGGATATTTGAAGTACGTATGCTTTGGCTGCATCAATATCCTTGCCAGCCAGTGCAGCTATGTTTTGATAGAGCTTGTCTTGCATGTCGATGCTGAGGTGGTTTCCGTTCAACTCTTGTGCCACGGTTTCCAGCGGCCCGTTGATGTATACCATTTCTCCATAGGGTTTCCCCTCGCTGTGGAATTTAGATTTGCGTCGGGAAGCTTCGCGTAGATTGACGTATATTTCTGTTGTCTTGCCCGGTTCCATGAAGAATTGGAGCATATGTTCTCTGCCCAGATACATGGTACATGGGGTAGTGCCGGGCAACGTTACTTCTTTGGTGAAACTGCCGTCAGGCTGGATGTCGAGTGGTATGTCCGTGATGTCTCCTTTGATATTCTCCCACACGGCAATACTGATTGGCATTCCCATATTGGGGCGTGAATCCAGGAGTTTTCCTTTCAGCATGGCTTTTCCGTATTGGATGGCCGGTTCGGGAAGTTCGGCATTAGGGTCGGCTTTGTGCACTACGGCGTTCTGGGGAAGTGCCAGTTCCGGCAGTTTCTTGCTTTTCAGTTGTATTCCCCAGATGCTGAATCCGTTTTCCACCTTTTCGCCTTCGGTGAAGTCGAAGGAGGTAGCATTGTCGGATAGGGGAGGAAAGACCAGTTGGAATTCCGCTTCGCCCGATTCGGGCATCCAGAATTCCTTGCCTGGTGTGATGCCTATGCCGGAACGCAGTTGGTAGGTTTCTCCGTTATTGTCTGTCAAGTAGCTGTCGGGTGCAATCTGTATCCAGTTCTTGGGACGGTACTTAGCATAGATATGGAGCACGGTTGCCGTGTCACTGATGACTACTTTACTCACTTCGATGGAAGTCGTGTTTCTTACGATAAACGGTGGTTGGTCAATCACTCGGTTTTTGGCTTGCAGGGTACAGCAGATACACAGTAGGAAGCCTGCTAAGATGAAATGGATGTGTCTCATATGAATTGTTTTTTGCGAAATTACGAATGTTTCGTAAAGAAACAAGCATGTGGGAGTTAATTGATGTAAAATGCTCCTATTTCTCCATTTTTCAAAGAAACCTTGTATCTTTGCCACATAATACTTAACACTTAATATCTTGTCATATGAGAATCCGAATTCTTCTGATGGGCTTGTTGTTGGCCGCTGTTGCCAATGCCCAGACTGTTTATCATGATGCTTCCACCTTCCCCCTTCTGGGCAAAGCAACAGAATCTACCCTTACCCGCTATGAGCGTCTGCCGGACTCTCTGCAGAACATCTCCCGCAAGCCATTGTGGGACTTAGGCCGCAACAGTGCCGGACTCGCCGTGCGCTTCCGTTCCAACTCTACAAGCATTTCCGCCAAATGGGAAGTAAGGAACAATATGAGTATGAACCACATGACACCGACCGGCATTAAAGGCCTCGACCTCTACTGCTTGCAAGACGGCAAGTGGATATTTGCCGGTAGCGGGCGTCCGCAGGGCAAAGTCAACAAGGCAACTATTGTAAGCAATATGTTGCCTGAGGAGCGTGAATATCTCTTGTACCTTTCTTTATATGACGGGGTTACTTCACTTTCTATCGGAGTGGATTCTCTTGCCGAGATTACTCAACCGGCAGTGGACTTGCCGCAACGCGAGAAACCGGTGGTGTTCTATGGTACCAGTATCTTGCAGGGTGGTTGTGCTTCTCGTCCGGGTATGGCACATACCAATATTCTGGAACGTTGGCTCAATCGCGAGTGTATCAATCTGGGCTTTAGTGGCAATGCCTTGCTCGATTTGGAGATTGCTGATGTCATAGCTGGCGTAGATGCTTCCATGTTTGTCCTTGACTTCGTACCCAATGCCACTGTAGAGCAGATGAAGGAGCGTGCTGACAAATTCTATACCATCATCCGCAGCAAGCATCCCGATACGCCTGTCCTTTTCGTGGAAGACCCTCTCTTTACCCACTCTCCTTTTGACACCAGGATTGCCAAGGAGGTAAAGGGCAAGAATGAGACATTGAATGCCTTTTTCCGTTCTTTGAAGCAACGTGGAGAGAAAAACATCTATTTCCTTGCTTCCCGTGACATCATCGGCCACGACGGGGAGGCTACAGTAGACGGCATTCATTTTACCGATTTGGGCTTTATGAGGTATGCTGAGATACTTTACCCGATATTGGAGAAACACATGCGACCGTAATTAGGTATTACAACCGTTTGTCTGTTTGCTGCCTTGCCGATGCTGTAGGGCAACTATTTGTTTCCTTTAACAAAACAGTCTGTTTCCTATAAGGGAACAGACTGTTTCAATATGGTGAACAAACTGTTTTTATATATTGGAACAAATTGTTCTGATACGCTGAAACAAAGTGTTCAAACGCATGTGAACACTTTGTTTCGTAGGCTTGGAACAATGTGTTACGCTTCTATACTCTTATGCTTCTTATACTCTTCAATCACATGTTTCCTGCTCTGCAATATCTGCCAGCGATATACCAGGCACGTGGTGATGAAGTAGAAGCCCGTTTGTATCCATAGTGCTTGGTACTCGAAAGAGACTTCATTGAGTGTGGCTCCCATGCTGTTGATGCGTACGTAGCCGTTGATGCCGAAGGTAGAAGGGAAGATGTACGAGAAGTACTTCCAGAAAGCGGGCATAGCAGCTCCCGGCCATGAAATGCCGGAGAGGAACAGCAGCGGCACGGAGGTGAACACGAACAGCAGCATGCACGTTTCGCGGTTGCGGATGGCAATGGATGCTGTCATGGCAAAGAAAATACAAGCGGCCAGGTAGGGCAGGGTGAACAGAGTCAGGACACCGGGTATCGCTATTTGGTTGAGGCTGAAAAGCCATGGAACCACACACAGTATATATACCGATACCAGTGAATATACCATGAAGTAGCTCAGCCCTTTTCCCATCACAATGCGTAGTGTGCCGTTGTAGTGGCGGTTGATAGGCACCAGGTCGCGGAAGCGGTTCTGCTCGCGTGCCGTCCCGGCAGACAAGCCGATGCCGAGTAGCAGCGTTTGCTGGATAATCAATACCAATACTGCCGGAATCAGGAAAGCGGCAAATCCGTTGGTCGGATTATAGAGGGCGACATCCTCATACTCTATCGGGTAGGCGGTAATTTCGTCCTGGCGGTCGGTGGTATTGGCGCTTCGCTCCACTTTGATGTCTGCGTTCATGGCGAGCGACACGTTGGTGTTGGCAGTCAGCAAGGCTTTGTAATACAGCAGTCCGCTCATGTCGCAGAAGATGCTGACCTGCGTCTGCTTACCGCGTACAATGTCGTCGCTGAAGGTGGAGGGGATGTAGATAATACCGTATGCCCTGCGGTCCTTCAACATCAGTTTGGCTTCTTCCATATCAGCGCAGTAGCTCACGAGGCTCACTTCGGGACTGGAGTCCACTTTCCGCAGGTATTCGCGGCTCAACGAGGAGCGTGAGTCATCCACCACGACAGTGGGCACTTCGTGGATAGTTTCGTTGGTATAGATGAAAGCGTATATCAACGGATAGACCAACGGAACGAGCACGAAGAAGATGAGCACGCCCTGGTCGCGGAAGGTGGTGCCGAATTCCCGTTTCCATATATAGAACAAGTCATGAATGCCTTGTATCACTTTCTGTCTGAACGTCAGGTCTTTCATTAGGGCATGTATTTATAGTAAACCAACGCTCCTTTCAGCCTATGGGCTATAAGGAACGGGAGCATCATGAAAATAAGCAGCGCTACGTAGTTGACCCACGAGTAAATCATGGGGTATCCATTCAGTGCCTGGTCCACATAAATCAGGAAATAGTGGCGCAGGGGGAACAGATTTGCCAATGCCTGCAATACGGGGTGCATGCCCATGGCAGGGAATGACAATCCGCACATGGAGAAAGAGAGTACGCCCCATAGGGAAGCGAAACTGAGTCCCAGACGCAGGGTAGGCAGGGTTCCTATCATCAATATTCCCATGCCTTGCGATGCCAGCACCAGGCAAAGGGTGGCAAGCAGCATCGGCAGGATGCCGCTGTTGCAGGGAAAATGGAGGAAACCGTAGAGGTATACATTATATAATATTCCCATCAGGAAGAAGATGGCGGTATGCGGCAGCAGTTTGCCGGCAAGGGAAATCCAGATGGAGTTGTTGCCCATGCGCAGCCATTCGCGGGCGGTGCGGTCTTTTATCTCGACTCCGATGGAATAGACGGTTACCATGAAGATAAGCAGCATCAATACGCCCGGTGCAAAGGTGTTGCACAGATATACGGAGTAGTTCAGCCACGGGTTATTGAGTGGATGCGTATCTATGACGATGGGTTGGAGGAAGGCCATCGCTTGTTCCTCGGTAGCTCCTTTGGCATATAGGGTGCTACGTGCTGCGGCACCGGATGCCAATTCGCTCATCATCTTCATGTCCTTGAAGAGGAGTGAACCTGCGATGAGCAGGGTATTGTTTGTATAGAAAGAGAGTTTGGGCTGCCGTCCGGCCTGCGCTTTGGCAGAGGTACCTTCGGGAATGTAGAAGAAACCGTAAATCTCTCCGCGCTGCATGGCGGTACGGGCTTCGTTGACGGTAGGGTAGCGGGCGACGACGGCTGTCTGCTCAAAAGCGTCCAAGTTACGTATCAGCTGGCGTGAAGTGGCACTCATGTCTTGGTCCACCACACCTACGGGCATGTCCGTAGGAAGCCCGGAGTCCATCAGCGTGGTGAAGAATATGTAGCAGAACAACGGTGCTATCACCATACAGAACAGATAGAGCGGGCGGGAAACAAGACGGCGGCATTCGCGTCTTGCTACATTCCACAAAGCCGTATGTTTCTTATTTCTTTCCATCATCCTCTCCAATAACTCATAACTCCTTTACTTCTTCAATACAACACTCATTCCCGGACGCAGTCCTTCCACCTTCTCTTGCGGAGCGGCTTTTACTTCGAATGTTTTCAGGTCGAACTGGCCGGTAGTCTTGGTCGCTTTCCAGGCGGCATATGTGCCGAGGTCTTTCATATAGTACACTTTCAGGCGGATATTCTTATTGAGTGCAGGGATGAACGCCTCGAATTCGGTATTCATACCCAACCCTTGCAGCAAGTCCTCGCGTACATTGAAGGTTACCCACATATCGTCCAGAATGGCGATGTTCATAATGGGAGCACCCGTGCCCACGAGCTCGCCTACTTTTGGGAATATCTCGGATACCTCACCGGCAGTCTGTGCAATCAGGTAAGTTTCCTTGATGTACGATTCAACTTCGGCCACAGCTCCTTTGGCGCGTTCCACCAAGGCAGCGGCAGCGGCTTTGTCTTCGCGTTCCGCACCGTTCTTGGCCATATCATACTGGGCTTTGGCGGCTTTCTCTGTAGCCCGGGCTGCATTGCGTTGGGCGGTAACTTCGTCAAGCTTTTGTGTAGACATCACGCCTTGGTCGTGCAGGTTCTTCACACGCGTGTAGGATTTTTCGGCAATCTCCAGTCCGGCCAGTGCCTTTTGCCACATTTCATAGGCAGCTTGTATCTGTTCCCGACGGGCGCCTTTCAGAGCTTTTTCGTTCTGGGCTTGGGCTGCCGATTCGGCGGCGCGTGCTTGTTCCAGTTTGGCCTGCACGTCCGGAGCCTCCAAAATGGCAAGGGTGTCTCCGGCTTGTACGCTTTGTCCCTCTTTTACACGAAATTCCAGAATACGTCCCGGCACTTTGCTCGATACTCGATACTCCGTTACTTCTGCTTGTCCTTGCACAATTTCCGGCCCTTTACGCAACATGAAGAAACCTACAAGGGCAACGATGGCAATCACTCCCGTCAGCGTGAGGAATGCCAACAACATGTTACTGTTTTGTGATTTTGTATCCAACATATTATTTACTATTTGACTGTTTACTATTTACGATTGAAGAAACTATCAATTATCAATTGTCAATTCCCCCGTTGCCTTTCTCAGATAGATTTCCGTCAGTTTTACGTCAATCTGTGCGTCTATCTTTTCCGATTGGGCAGAAAGCCATGCGGTGTGCGCTTCGAGCACATTGCTGGCAGGTATAACGCCTTCCTCAAAGCCAAGTGTGGCGTATCTCAGGTTCTCGTTGGCTTTTTCCAGGTTCTTTTCGGCCATGGTCAGTTTCTTGGCAGCTTCGTTCACTTGGAAAGCCGACTGGTTGACCTGCAGCTCTATCTTTTCTTTGGCGTCATCCAACTGGTATTGGGCGATGCGTGCTTCCGATTTGGCTGCTTTTACTTTATAGATGCCTTCGCCCCAGTGCCAGATGGGTACCGACACCATGACACCCACATTCCACATCCCCTTGAACTTCTTCTCAAAACTGTTGAAGACGGAAGGGTTGGTTGCCATATAGCTGCCCATTAGTGCTATGGAAGGAAGATATTCCGAACGGGTGACATTTACTTTCTGCTTATAAATCTGCGTGGCAAGTTCCAGGCTACGCACTTCGGGACGGGTAGCATAAACATTGTTGATGTCGATGGCACCGTTTTCCGGAGTAGTGGGAGCCAGGTCTTCCTTCTGTTCGTCTGTGAGCATGACGGGAGTGGAAAGGTCGAGACCACACAATTGGCACAGCAGCATCCGGGCAAGGCTCAGGCCATCGGTTACTTTGGTCAGGGTCATTTCGGCCTCATTCACTTTTACTTTGATGGAGAGTCCGTCTGCTTTGGTGGCAACGCCTTCGGCAATCATTTTGTCAACGTCGCTGTCGAGCTTCTGCAGTAGTTTCAGATAACCTTCTGCCAGCTTCTTTTTATGGGCAAGGGACACTACCTGCCAATATGCCTGGTCTGTACTCAGGATTACTTCCTGCATACCGGTGTTGTGCTGCTGGCGGGCCAGCTCTTCGGCGTATTTGGTAATTTTGTTGTAGGCACGTATCTTGCCGCCCATATATAGGGGTTGGGTCAAGGTCAGTGCGCCCGCATACATATTGCGGGTGTCTGTACGAAAGGCGTCAACCAAGGATTGGCCTGCACCGTCGAGGGCACCTACCAGGCTTTGTCCTAAAGCCGGCAATTGGCCTGCCAGTTCTGGATGAAGCTGTACGATGACTTGGGCAGCCTGCTGTAACGGTCCGCTGAGACTTGTACCCAAACCGGACAAGGCTCCTTTCTGAGCGTCGCTGAGGATGGACAACTCTTTTTGACTGCGCATATATCCGCCGCTGGCCGAAATGTTGGGAAGGTAATTAGTAAATGCCGCTTTCCTTTGATAGTGGGCGGCGTTGATTTTTTCCTGGCTTATCAGCAGTTCTTTGTTGTTGGAGATTGCCAATGCACGGCAACTATCCAAGCTTAATGCTTCCTGGGCCTTCATGGGGAAGGATAGGTATGCCAAACAGATGAAACAGAAGAACTTTTTCATTGGGCTATACATTAATTAAGGTGATGAATCTGTTGTTTATACAGCAACAATAATTGCATAAACAACGATGCAAATGTATAGGCTTTCAATGATATTGCAAAATAATTTAGATTTTTTTGTATTAATTCAAGCTGAATGATTGCGAACCGATAAGGGTACCGTCAGCAAAAATGTCTACGCGGTAGGTGCCTGCATAGAGGTATTCTTCTACATCCCAATATACGGTGACGGCTTGCTCTTCTCCGTTGTATTCTATATACTTCTTGATGGAATATACCAGTTCCCGGTTCTCGTATGGGAAGGTGTTCGAGGAACTTTTGGTCAGCACGTCATTGTCCGGTTTGGTGATGCGGATGTAGAGGGTACGTTCGCCGGTCTCTGCAGTGATGTTTTTCACGATGGAGAAGTTTATTTTGAACTTCACGATGTCTTTCACCTTCTTGGCAGTCTTGCCGCGTTTGTTTGTGGGCTGCACAGAGATGTTGGTGGCGTCCAGTTGGGCGGCAAGTGTCACGGTCTTGGTAAGGTTCTTCTTCTCTTCGGACAAGTTGCTGATTTGCCGGGAAGCGGCGTTGTACTTCTTGGTGACATCGGCTATGATTTCCTTCTGTTGAGCAGTCAGGCGGTTCAGCGAGTCAATCTGGTTGATATAGCCTATCATGACTTTGCGGAGAGAGGCCAGTTCCTTCTTCAGACGGCGTATCTCGGTGGCATTGCTGCTCTTCACGGTGCGGAGTTCTTCCAATAAACGTTGGGTCTTCAATTGTTCCTGCTCTAAGAGTACGGAGAGGGAGTCGTTGGAGACTGTCAACTTCAGTTCGTCATATTGTCTGGCGAAGTCTGTGTATTGATTTTCAAGGTCTTCTTTATCCAGATTGAATTCCATCACCAGTTCCTTGTTGGTTTGCTTTTCGGAAATCAGCAGAATGGTAACTCCTATTAATAATAAGATAAGGAGGCTGCCTGCCACGATGAGAAGTGTATTCTTCTTAACTGCCATTTTTGATAATGATTAATGGTTAAGTGATTAATGGTTGGTGGCTGATTATTCGTCCTACATTCATTAATCGTCCGCAAAATTAATCATTAATCATTAATCATCGTCCACTAATCATTGGCTAAATGTGTATTTAACTAAAATTATTACGGAAATATTTCTCTAATTACGAAGTTCGCTGTACTTTTGCGTCATCTTTAAAGAACACTTATAAACAAAAAACTTTAGAAATTATGTCAAAAGTAACCGTAGTAGGTGCAGGTAACGTAGGTGCTACATGCGCTAATGTGTTAGCCTTTAATGAAGTGGCTGACGAAGTGGTAATGCTGGACGTGAAAGAAGGCGTTTCAGAAGGTAAGGCAATGGATATGATGCAGACTGCTCAACTGCTGGGCTTCGACACCACTGTTGTAGGTTGTACCAACGATTATGAGAAGACTGCCAACTCCGACGTTGTAGTGATTACTTCCGGTATTCCCCGTAAACCGGGTATGACTCGTGAAGAATTGATCGGTGTTAATGCAGGTATCGTTAAGTCGGTTGCACAGAACATCTTGAAATATTCTCCGAATGCTATCCTTGTGGTTATCTCCAACCCGATGGATACCATGACTTATCTGTCATTGAAGTCTCTGGGCTTGCCGAAGAACCGTATCATCGGTATGGGTGGTGCTTTGGACAGCTCTCGTTTCAAATATTTCTTGTCTCAGGCTTTGGGCTGCAACGCCAACGAAGTGGAAGGCATGGTTATCGGTGGTCACGGTGATACTACCATGATTCCGTTGGCTCGTCTGGCTACTTACAAAGGACAGCCGGTAAGCACACTGCTGAGCGAAGAAAAACTGAACGAAGTGGTAGCTTCTACTATGGTAGGTGGTGCTACACTGACTAAGTTGCTGGGTACTTCTGCATGGTATGCTCCGGGTGCGGCAGGCGCTTATGTCGTTGAGTCTATCATCCACAACCAGAAGAAGATGATTCCTTGTTCAGTATATCTGGAAGGAGAATACGGTGAATCAGACATCTGTATCGGTGTTCCCGTAATCCTTGGCAAGAACGGTATCGAGAAAATCGTTGAACTGGAACTGACTGCTGACGAAAAAGCTAAATTTGCTGCCAGCGCTGCTGCCGTTCACAAGACAAATGCCGCTTTGAAGGAAGTAGGTGCTCTCTAATTGAGGGTAACTTAAAATGATAAGCAAACCTCACGGTCTTTTTCCGAAAGGAAAAGTCGTGAGGTTTTTTTTATTCTCCAAAAACAAGAATCATTATGAAAAAACTACTATTAGGTATTGCTGCCGTTTGCCTGGCTGGTTTTACTTTTGCGCAGGATGCTCCGCTGTGGATGCGTCATAGTGTCATCTCTCCCGATGGGACCACCATTGCTTTTACGTATAAAGGAGACATCTATACGGTGCCGGTTGCCGGTGGACGTGCCATGCAGATAACTACCAATCCTGCATATGATACGGCTCCGGTATGGAGTCCGGACAGTAAGCGGATTGCTTTTGCTTCGGACCGTATGGGAAGCCTGGACGTCTACATTGTGGCCAAAGACGGAGGCGAACCACGACGGCTGACTACCCACTCGGGAAGCGAAACGCCGCTTGCTTTTACAGAAGCCGGACATGTCTTGTTCTCTGCGGGCATCATGCCGTCTGCCGAGGCTGTTGTCTTTCCCTCTAACGGGCAGTTCAATCAGGTCTATCGAGTATCAGTGGAGGGAGGGCGCCCGACGATGATTTCGTCCATGCCTATGGAGTGCATCTCCATCAATAAGGAGGGAGCGATGTTGTATCAAGATAAGAAAGGTTACGAGGACTACTGGCGTAAACATCACGTATCGCCCATTGCCCGTGACATCTGGATGTATACTCCGGGAAAAGAACCGCAGTACCGCCAGCTGACCACTTTCGGAGGAGAAGACCGTGAACCGGTTTGGGCTCCTGATGGAAAAACATTCTACTATCTGAGTGAGGAAAACGGCTCTTTCAATATCTACCGACGTACTCCCGGAGATGCGAAGGCCGTGCAGTTGACGCACTATACCAAAAATCCGGTACGCTATCTCAGTGCCGCTACGGACGGAAGGTTGTGCTATGGATTTGATGGTGAGATTTACACCCTGCTTCCCGGTGGAGAAGCGCAAAAGGTGAACATCAGCATTGTTTCCGACAGAAACGACAAGGATATTATCCGCCAGATTAAGAGTAGCGGTGCCACGGAAATGGCAGTGTCTCCGGATGGTAAGGAAGTGGCTTTCGTTTTGCGCGGCGATGTCTACGTCACTTCAGTGGAATATAAGACTACGAAGCAGATAACGAATACTCCTTGTCAGGAACGTACCGTAGACTTTGCCCCCGATGGGCGGACACTGGTTTATGCTTCCGAACGTGGCGGGCTTTGGCAACTTTACACTTCGACGATTGTGCGTAAGGATGAAAAGCTGTTTACCTATGCCACAGAGCTGAAGGAAGAACGCTTGACAAACTCGGATGCCGCTTCTTTCCAACCCCAATACAGCCCTGACGGTAAAGAGATTGCCTTTCTCGAAAACCGCAGCACCATCCGTGTCATCAATTTGAAGACAAAGGATGTGCGTACCGTTATGGATGGCAAGTATCAATACTCTTATTCGGACGGTGACCAGTGGTTTCAGTGGAGTCCGGACAGCAAATGGATTCTTTCGGACTATATCGGTGTAGGTGGATGGAACAACAAAGATGTTGTGCTGCTGAATGCCGATGGCAAGGGTGAAATGGTGAACCTGACCGAGAGCGGATACAACGATGGCAATGCCAAATGGGTATTGGGTGGAAAAGCCATGATTTGGACCAGTGACCGTGCGGGGTATCGCAGCCACGGCAGTTGGGGAGCCGAAGACGATACTTATATCATGTTCTTTGATGCTGAAGCATACGACCGTTTCTTGATGAACAAGGAAGAAACCACTTTGCTTGAGGAAGTGGAGAAGGCAGAGAAGGAAAAAGCCGGGAAGAAAGACGAAAAGGATGCCAAGAAGAAAAAAGAGGATGCCGACAAAGATAAGGAGAAAAAGGTAGAGCCGTTGAAGTTCGATCTCGCAAACCGCTTTGACCGTATTGTACGCCTGACCGTCAATTCCTCGCATATGGCAGATGCCATGCTTTCTGCTAAAGGGGATAAACTCTATTATCTGTCTGTTTTTGAGGATGGGTACGATCTTTGGGAGCACAATCTGAAAGAGAATGTTACAAAAGTTCTTTTGAAGAAAGTAGGTGCAGGCGCTTTGCAGCCTGACAAGGAAGGGAAGAATATCTTCCTTTGTGCCCGCGACGGAATGAAGAAGATAGAGATTGAAGGCAGCAAGATTTCTCCAATTGAATTTGAGGCTTTCTTCGATTACCGTCCTTACGGTGAGCGTGAATATATCTTCGACCACATCTGGCAGCAGGTAAATGATAAGTTCTATGTGGCAGACTTGCAGGGTACGGACTGGAACGGATACAAAGAAACCTATAAGCGCTTCTTGCCGTATATCAACAATAACTACGATTTTGCGGAAATGCTGAGTGAGATGCTGGGTGAATTGAACGGTTCTCATACGGGAGCACGTTATTATGCTTCGGGCGCAGCACTTCCTACGGCTGCTTTGGGTGTATTCTATGATGAAGCTTATGCGGGCGATGGATTGAAGATTAAAGAAATTATAGCTCAAAGTCCATTGACGAAGAAAAAGACGGATGTCAAATCGGGGTGTATTATCGAAAAAGTGGATGGTGTTGCCATTAAGGCAGGTGCCGATTATTTCCCGTTACTCGAAGGTAAGGCAGGGCGCAAGGTGATTCTCTCGGTCTATGATCCTGCTACCGGCAAGCGGTTTGAAGAAACCTTGAAGCCCATATCTTACGGTGCCCAGAATGAGCTGTTGTATAAGCGCTGGGTGGAAAACTGTCGCAAGAAGGTGGATGAATATTCCGGTGGGCGCATTGCTTATATTCACATCAAAGGTATGGATAGTCCGAGCTTCCGTAAGATTTACTCCGATTTGTTGAGCGAAAGCAGTCGTAAGAAAGAGGCTGTTGTGGTGGATACCCGCCATAACGGAGGCGGATGGCTGCACGAACAAGTAGCGACGTTACTTAGCGGCAAGGAGTATGAACGCTTTGTGCCGCGCGGCCAGTACATCGGCAGCGATCCTTTTGATAGATGGCTGAAACCTTCGTGTATGTTGGTTTGCGAGGATAATTACAGCAATGCCCACGGTACTCCTTTTGTGTACAAGACGTTGGGTATCGGTAAGCTGATAGGTGCTCCCGTGGCAGGAACCATGACTGCTGTCTGGTGGGAAAGCCAGATCGATCCAAGTATTGTATTCGGTATTCCGCAGGTAGGTTGCATGGATATGCAGGGCAACTATCTGGAGAACCGCACGTTGCAGCCTGATATCCTGGTCTATAATGAACCGGAAGCTGTTTTGAAGGGAGAAGATGCACAGCTGAAAGCGGCGGTGGACCACTTGCTGAAGAGGTTGCCGCAAAAGAAATAGATGGATTGGACTTTATAAACAAGAGGCTGAATTCAATCTTGAATTCAGCCTCTTGTTTATAAAGTCGATGGGGTGTCTTATTTATTTTACAGTTACTTCTGACAGTTTTAACCAACCAGAATTAGTGAAGGTTCCCTTGGCAGAGATATCCAGCCCCTTAACATTGCTTCCATTGCCTTTGGTTGTATCGACTAAAGCTACTGCCCAGGTATAGGTTCCTTTTTTTACCCCGTGAAGTTTGGGAGTGAACTCATAGGAAGTGGGATAGCCTTTTATCCAGACGGATAAATCAGTATTGTTGTCCAGATAAGAGTAGACTACTTGATTGTCTTGGTTCAATAATGCGAAAGCTACTTTATACTTTTGGTTCCATTGTGGTATATTGGTTGGGCAATATCCCCAGCCTAAGTTGTTCCAGCGATGTACTATCTTTATTCTTGAACCACTCTTCATTTCTTTGGGAACTACAATGGAATCGGGATATAAACGATAACCTCCTTCGGAGATGAAACGCTCAACCAAAGGATAGGCATCACGGAACCAACTCATGGTTTCGTCTCCTACACGGAAATCCATCATGTTGACATGAGCTTCCTGACCGTCTTCAAATTCTCCGATACGCACATCTTTGGCTGTTTTGTAACCGCTCGGGTCATTGTGATAAGGGTGCTTGCTCACAATCCATCCACCTTCCAGTAGAACCGGGCGTTTCATAATCCAAGGTTTCACATAGTTTCGCTCCCACTGGCCGTAATACTCTCTCATTCCGAAAGCATCATGACGTAAGGAAAAGCCTTTCTCGCAAGCGCTGTCCAACAAGCGTTTACTATCGGGATCAAAATTCTCCTCACCTGCCCAGTCTTTGCCTGCACCCATCCAACGATGGTAGTTGATAACTAAAGGTACTTTGGTGAAGTGTTTGACGTAGAGGTCTGTAATCCAATTGAACACAGCTTCCCGGTTCTTGGGGTCAATGTACTTCATAGTGTGTGCCTCACCCCATTTGCCAAGACCGTAGCCGTCTATAAATTCCACCAGGTCAGGATCATTGTATTTTTGGGCAAATGCTTCTATGAACTTTGCATATTTCTCCTGGAAGATAGGGTCATCAGGATAGGGAGAGCGTTTTCCATTGTCTGTATAGTATTTGGCTCCTGCATCGAATACATAGGCCGGAGTGGCTTCATTTTTTCGGTCGCGGCTGTCGACAACTACACGGAAAGAGAGACGCATACCTCTGTCGAGTGCCCCTTGAATTACTTTTTTCAACTTTTCGTTGGTATCCCAGCCGTAGACTCCTTCGGCGGGATTGAAGGTACTCCAATGCGTACGGATATAGAGTGCGCGTGCATAATCGGAGATTTTCACGGTTGTTCCTTTTTCCGGTACATAGATATGGTCGTATTTCTTCCAGAAGTCATCGCTGACATTCTCATTTGCATAAACAACCCAACCACTTAAAGGGTTTCCCTGCATGGTTTTTCTGTCTGGCCAGATTTTTATATAATCAGCTTCCGTATCTACAGCCATCTTGTATATCTGGCATCCTGCTGCAAGAAACGCACCGACACCGTAAACTTCTGTCATGTCACGCGTCACTTTACGGGGGTCGGCACCGATAGGCTGTACCCAGCCAAGTTTACCGCTTGCATCTACAGCATCGGTCAGTGCCTTCCAGCCTTTTATAATGACTGGCATGAAATCGTCTTCACTCAAGAGTCCCGCATTTACGCCATAGGCCAACGCATATACAAAGAAACCGGTGGAACTGGTTTCGGGAGAAGGATAAGAAGCCGGATCCAGAAGGCTGGCATGCCAATAACCGTCTTCGTTCTGCAATCCGGCGATACGTGTGCATAACCGGATAAACAGTTCTTCGTAATAAGCGCGTTCCATCAAGCCTTTGGGCAACTCCTGCAATACTTCTGCCAGACCGGCCAGTACCCAGGCATTTCCACGTCCCCAGAACACCTTTTTGCCATTGGCTTCTTTTTTACCGAAATAATGCCAATCGCGGTAGAAAAGGTTCTCTTCCTTATCGAATAGGTATTCGTAGGTAGCCCGGTATTCATTGTCCATGAATTGGAGGTATTTCCGGTTGTTGGTTTCACGGTATAGCTTGGCATAAACCGGGGGGGCCATAAACAAGGCATCACACCAGGTCCAGCGTTCTAGGGTTTTGTTGTCACCATACTCCAGTTTGAATGTACCGTTGGATGGATGGTTGACAATCCATTCCGTACGTGCCAGGGTAGGAGCCAGTATTTCCTCTTTTTTATATTTACGGTATAAGTCAATGAATGATTGGGAAACGGTTATATCGTCTGCATGGTACAACCGCTGATGGGGTTGCCAGCAGTTTCGTCTTCCTATTTTATAGAGCCATTGATAGTAGGTGCTGTCATTGTACTCCTCTTCTGCCAGTTTAGCCCAATCTACCATACCTACATAAAGTGCTCCATTGGTCCAATCCAGGTCGTGGTGTTCGTGGGCAGTGTTAGGATTGGAAATTTGCCAGTCTGCCACTTGCTTCATTTTCTCTTTTACTTCCTTTTTGCTGAATGGCACTTGTGCCATGATTGCCATACTGATAAACAGAAAGGCTGCTGCTGTTAATTGTCTGTGTATCTTCATGATTGTTTATTGATAAAATTAAGGGAATTGCCTTTGTTCTCAATGGACGCGGACAATTCCCTTTATGAGAATCTTGAAAACTATCTTTTTACCTTTATTCGTGTTTTATTTTGTCTTTGTGCTGTTAATATCCTTCGTTTTGCGGGAATTCTGCACCCGTATTTGAATCGATTATGCTCTGAGGAATCGGCCATAATGTGTGGTAATCACGCATAACGGGCCCCGATTCTGTATTGTATTTGCGGGTACGCTCCAATAATTTGCCGGTACGGCATAAGGTAAAGCGGCGTGATTCTTCACCTACCAACTCGCGGATACGTTCGTCCAGCAAGAAGTCCATGGTCATTTCACTGTCCGTAATTTCAGGAGCATGTGCGCGACGGCGTACAACATTGATTGCTTCGCGGGCACCTGAAATATCGTTCAACCCCAACCTTGCTTCGCAGAGTAAGAGATAAGTCTCGGACAAACGGAACTTCATGCGGTCACGGTAGGAACCGGTCAAAGAAAGGTTTTCGGAACGGCCATAGAAGAATTTTGTCAGAGCCGGATAAAGACGGAAGGTGGTAAACCATGTTTCGTCTGTAATCGTGGCTTTTTTACCATAAAGGTCGGGCATGTTCTCGTTGTTGTAATACCAGTTACGTTTGATGTTGTATTCGGAATTACGAATGTCTTCTTCATCAAAGAAACCGGTATCTTCTCCAATCCACCATTTCATTGGTACCAATTGCGACAAGCCGCGGCCACCCAGTGAGTCTGCCAAAACAAAACCGGTAATCTCGAAGTATTTGGGTTCCCAGGCACGGCGTGTCCAGTCATCGGAATTTGTACCGCCACCAGTAGTGTTATATTCAAACTGCATGACCCAAATGCTTTCCATATTGCCGGATGTGCGATTTTGGTTGTTTTCAACGAATAGGTCGGAGAACACATCGCCGTTTGCTTTTGCCTTTTCACCGAAGCGGTCTTCCATCAAGTGGAAATATCCGCTGTTGATGACATTCTCTGCAGCAGTTTCAGCCTTTGCATAATCACCCTGCATCAAGTAAACCTCACTTAGTAAGTGTTCTGCCGCCCATTTGGTCAGCTTGCCGACTTTTACGGCATCAGGGTCAGTAGGCAGGTTCTCGACAGCAAACTGAAGGTCTTCTACCATGTGGGCAATAACCTCTTCCTTCGGTGTACGGGTAAAATCGATTCTGAACTGATCTTGAATCTTGTCTACATAAGGAACGTCTCCATACAGATAAACCAATGTACGGTATGCATAGGCGCGGAAAAAACGTGATTCTGCCTGATAGAGCGCCTTGTCTGTGCTATTATCCCAGTTCGTGTTTATTTCCGAGTATTTCAACATCTCATTGGCTCCTGCAATCAGACTATAAGCCCAGTTCCAGTAGGAGCCTACAATACCGGTATTTGGAGTTAATGTCAAGAAACCGAACGGTTGGATAGAACCGTCTTTGGTACCCATGGTAGCAAGGTCAGTGGCAATCTGTAATGCTTCGTAAGGGCAAGCGGCATTGTGCATGAAGGCACCGTTTTCACCCCAAGTGTTGTATTCAGAGCGTGCTTCGGCATAAAGTCCGGTAGAACCTACTTCGAAACCATAGGAACTTGTATATGTGTTGTCCGGAGCTAGTTCACTTTTCAGTTTCTCATCCAGAAAGTCAGAGCAACCGGTAGCAGACAGAGCTACTAACAGAGCTAGAGTTGCTTTTGATATATAATTTTTCATTGTATATATATTTAAGTAAGTTTAGAATGATAAGTTCAGTCCAAGTACGTAGGAACGTGCAGTCGGGTAAGAGGCAAACCAACTGTTGTCATAGTTCAATACGCTGCGTATGTCACAGAATGTATAAGGATTCTCCACACTGATATTGACTCCCAAACCGCTCAGTCCCAATTTCTTTACAAAATTCTTTTCAAAATTGTATCCTAAAGTGATATTCTTTATTTGGATGTATGTAAAGTCTTTGTAATAGCTGTGTCCGTCGAAGTTGTTATATGCTGGAGAAGCATATTTGGAATTGGTGTGTTCCGGTGTCCAGTAATCGGCATTATGCAGATAGTTGTATAAGTTGTAACTCCAACTTCCGATATTGGCTTCGTTCAACTCACGTGTAACTTTGAAGGTTCCATTCAGTAGGAATGACAAGTAAAAGTTCTTGTAAGTCAATGTATTGCTCATAGACATGAGGAAGCTTGGATTCTTTGAACCGATGATAACTTTGTCATTGGAGTCAATATAACCGTTTCCGTCTGCATCTTTCACTTTGGCAGAACCTGGTTTGGCACCTTTTTGGATCTCTTTTTCTGTACCGTCTGCTGCGGTATAGGTGAATTTGTCACCTTCCTGCCAGATGCCGTCGACGTCATAGTCGTAGTAAACTCGCAAGGGTTTGCCGATGAACCATTTATTGGTGATATCATCTTTTTTGTCACCACGTAGGTCTACAATCTTGTCACGGTTCAGTGAAAAGATGATTCCGGTGCTCCATTCGAAGTCCTTATTACGTATGTTGACGGTGTTCAAGGTAAATTCAACACCTTTATTGCGTGTTTTACCCACATTATCCCAAATGGTTTTATAGCCGTTCATGATAGGAACAGTACGTTTCATCAGCAAGTCTTTTGTGTTGGCGACATACATTTCAATGTTACCGTTGATACGGCCGTTGAAGAATGAATAGTCGATACCGACGTTGAATGTTTGGGTTGTTTCCCACTTTAGATTCGGATTTCCGACACCGTCGTTGGCCAGATAAGCACCGTTGACACCTGCTCCACCGTCACCCCAGATATAGTTTGTGAGGTGCAGACGGTCCAATGTCTGATAGGGGTTGATGGCTTGGTTACCGTTAGAACCATAAGATACGCGGAGCTTCAATTGGTCCAGCCAGTTTTGTGTATTTTCCATAAAACTTTCGGAAGCAATGTTCCATGCAGCAGCCACTGACGGGAAGAATGCATACTTGTTGTTTGCACCGAAGGCAGAATAACCGTCGGAACGTCCGGTCAGGGTCAACATATATTTTCCTGCATATGAATAATTCAAGCGAAGCATATAAGACAGCATCGAGGTTTCTGATAAACCAGAACTTACGGTTTTATTCTTTTCACCTGCATTGATGTTATGATAACTGGAATCATCGTTTACAAAACTTTCGGCACTTGACTTGGAAGTCTTTTTCTGAGTTTGTTGTACACTGAACAAACCTGTAGCGTCGAAACGGTGCTTGCCAAATTCACGATTATATTTGAGCAGATTTTCCCAAGTGTAATCCCAGTAGTGTTCATTGTTGATGCTGGCTTTTCCGCTGGCTGTTCTACCGTCTTTGGTGTCACGGCCATAGTATGTGCCGGTAAAGTCGCTACGATAGTTGTAACCAAAGGTTGTACGGGCTGAAAGACCTTTTACCGGCAACAGAATGTCAGCATAGGTGTTGATGAAGAAGTTACGTCTTGTTTGATCTTGGTCGGCATTGACATTGGCCATCGGGTTAATAATCAGGGATTGGTCCATAGGTTCTTCATAATACTTGCCGTTTTCATCTTTGTAGATACCATAAGGACTTTGCTTTACAGCATGTTCAATATTCGGGGTTATACCACCGCCATCTCTTTGAATAAATTGGGTCTGTATACCAATAGTCAGCCATTTGTTTAATACTTGTGTGACATTCAAATTGATATTGTAACGTTTCATCGCAGAATTGTAGACTACACCTTCTTGATCCAGATAGGAAACTGCCCCCATATAAGTGGTGCTTTCAGTACCTCCGGAAATGCCTACTTGATGTTCCATGGTAAATGCATTGCGGAAAATATAGTCCTGCCAGTCGTTTGTAACGCCTTTCTTGTAATTTATAAGTTCGCTGGCACTCAGAATATTCTCAGGAGCCAATTGGTCTCCGCTCCATCCATCTTTCAGGCGTGCAATGTCTTGTTTAAATGTGATGTATTCGTCTGGAGTCATCACATCAATAGTCTGTTGGGGTTGCGACATTCTGAACTGCCCTTTGTATGTAACTTGGGGTGCACCTTTCTTGCCTTTCTTTGATTGAATCAAGATAACACCATTGGAACCGCGTGAGCCGTAGATAGCTGCTGCGGAAGCATCTTTCAAGACACTAAGGCTTTCGATGATGTTTGGGTCAATATCACTCAAAGAACCATTGTAAGGAATACCGTCCAATACAATGAGCGGTGCATTGTCAGCACTTAATGAGTTTTCACCACGTACACGGAGGGTTTGGTCTGCCCCCGGTTTCGCATCACCAGTAGTTACGCTTAAGCCCGGAATTTGTCCTGCGAGACGGTCCATCAAGTTACTGCTATTTATCATGTTCAGTTTCTTCTGGTCTACTGATACCAGACCTCCAGTCAGGTCGGACTTACGCTGTGTACCATAGCCGATTACCACGACTTCTGCCAGTGTTTTACTGTCTTCCACTAACTTTACGGTACTGTTTCTACCAGCTTTTACAGTCTGTGTCACATAACCGATATAGGAGATTTTGAGATTACTCCCTGCCGGTGCGTTGATTGTGTATTTTCCGTCAAGATCTGTAATGACACCAGTACTGGTTCCTTCCACCATGACATTTGCTCCGATAATCGGTTCACCACTTTCGTCAATTACTGTACCAGAGATGTTCTGTGGTTGTCCGGATATTGCCTTGTTATTCTTTCCGGTATATAAAATAATGTGTGTTGCGTCGATTTCAAATTTAACATTGGTCCCTTTCAATAAGGCTGCTATTGTCTTATTAATAGTTTCATTCTTAACATTCAAGCTGACTTTCTGTTTGATGTCTATTTGCTGCGATTCATAGAAGAAAGTGTATCCGCTTTGCTTTTCCACTTTTGGCATAGCCTCTGATAATGGGATATTTGTGAACTTCAGTGTGATCAGTTTCTCTTTCTTTTGTGCAGAAACCGGGGCACATAGAAATACCAGTATAAGAATGATGAGTTGTTTTCTTATATTCATAATTGTCTTAAATTTAAAGATTAATGTAGGTGTTTACTTTTCGTTAATTATTAAATAATGTGCATTTCTCATTTGTTTGGCATAAGTTTTTAATTTTGTTACTGTTTCATTTTACTTTTTGTTTTGTGTCTGCAAACGAAATTGTCAACTCATTCTCTTCGTTAAAGGTATATTTCATAGGTTGGATGCGTGCCATGATGCGGAGTATTTCGTCCAGCGGTTCGCTACGCAACGTAAACGTATAGAAATATTTATTGGATAATGTAGGATCCACGTCTATCTTTACCCGATACCATTTAGAAAGCAGTTTGCAAATGTCTCCCAATGAACGGTTTCTGAATACGAGTTGTGTATTTGCCCACGAAGAGGCAAAATGTACATCATCTTTTTCTACCTTAAGTGTCAGGGTTTTCCGATTAAAAGTAGCTGTTTCGCCCGGTTTGAGGAAACGGTTCTCTGTCTCGGTTTCCAAAGAGACGGACCCTTCTACCAAACTCACCAATGTATTTTCCGAACCGGGGAATGCATCGACATTGAATTTGGTTCCGTGAACTACGATACGCATACCTTCTGTCTGCACGATAAAAGGTTTGTCTGCATCGTGTGCTACATCGAAGTAAGCTTCACCAGTTACATTTACGATACGCTCATCCTTATTCATTTGTGATTCGTATTGCAAAGAGGTCTCTGTATGCATCCATACTTCGCTTCCGTCAGGAAGGAGAACCTTAGACTTACCCGACAAATTAGAGTATAACTGCGGCATGGCTTCAGGCTGTCCGTTAAGGAATCCTATGTAGAATGAGCAACCGATGGCAACAGCTATACATGCAGCTACTGCGTAGCGGTATATCCGTTTCAGTTCGAAGCGTTTCTTTGCAGGTTTTGCAGTCTGCTTAGGCTCGCTGGCGTGCATACGGTTGACAAGTTCATTCCAATAATATTCGGTATTGGGCGTGTAGTTTTCTACATTTGCCTGAATTTTTTCCCATAACAGTTGCAATTCCTTGAATAACGCTTCGTTGTTACTGCTGCGTAACCAAGTCTCCAATTGCCGCTCTTCGTCTGCGGAAATTTCCTGTTTCAACTTAGGAATGATTAAATTCCAAGGAACACTTTTTTTCATGATCACGATGTTTTTATAGGCCTTCACTTATATGACACATCACTTGAGTTTAACCCTTATTCCGATTCCAATTATTTTTTTAATAAATTTCGAGGAACAAATAATATTAGTATCTTTGCCGCTCAAGAAGCCCTTATCTAATATAACTTCGATATGCCTGCAGAAGATGATATCCTATTGTTACAGTTAATCAAACAAGATGACGAGAAGGCTTTCAAGCACCTTTTCGATACTTATTTTGTTTCACTCTGCCGCTTCATGTCCCTTTATCTGAGAGACAAGCAGGAGATAGAAGAACTGGCCCTTTCTATCTTTATGAATTTGTGGGAGGGTAGGGCCGACTTGACTCTTAAAATCTCATTCAAGGCTTATCTTTTCCAGTCTGCACGTAATCGTTGCCTGAATGCTTTACGCGATGAAAAGGATACGGTTCCCATCGAGGGAGGAGAAGAATATGGATATGCTCTTGCTGCTGATACTTCGGTGGAGATGGAAGAACTGAATCGATTGATTGAAGAAGCTGTTTGTTCCCTTCCAGACAAATGTGGGCAGGTTTATCGCAAAAGTAGGGAGGAAGGGAAGACTAATCAAGAAATTGCCGGGGAAATGGGTATTTCTGTCAAGACGGTGGAGGCCCAAATAACCAAAGCCTTGAAGCATATCAAGAAATTTTTAGGAGAACAGTATACTTATTTGTTCTAAAATAGAAATTGCAGGCCATCTGTCTTTTAGAATGATGAAAGGAGGATGGCCTGCAATATAAAAAGAAGATTAATCTATAACCGTGAATTTTACTTTCTGGTCTTTCACTATTACATAATATTCTCCATTTTCAAGGAAATGTTCACCATTGGCATTTACAAAACCAAGATCACGCATCGGGTCTATTTCAAAGCGGAATATATGTGTTTCACCTGCTTTAATTAGTTGTTTTTCGAAGTGCTTCAACTCTTTGCATGGACGGGTAATCGTGCTAAATGGGTCTGAGATAAACCAATGCACCACTTCTGCACCGTCACGTTTGCCTACATTGGTGACTGGGATTTCCATTACCAACTTTTCACCGCGTCTGATGGTTTCTTTGGGCAAGTTGATATTACCATAATTAAAGGTGGTATAACTCAAGCCGTATCCGAATTCATACAGTGGGGTAGAGGGGATGTTTTGATATTTGCCACTTTGTGGACGGGCTGTTTTGCGCTGATTGTAATAGATTGGAATCTGTCCGGTGGAACGTGGAAAAGTAATGGAAAGCTTGCCCGAAGGATTTACCCGGCCGGACAAGACACCTGCCAATGGTTTACCGCCAGGTACTCCCGGTTGCCACATTTCAACGATGGCGTCACAGAGAGGTTCCACTTTAGAGAGTCCCAAAGGACGTCCGTTAGCCAGTACCAGAACAATCGGTTTGCCTGCTTTCTTCATTTCAGCAATGAATTCCTCTTGAATGGCAGGCAGTTCTATGATGGAACGCGATGCGTTTTCGCCACTCCACTTTTTCTTTTCACCCATACAGAGTAGAATGATATCTGCTTTCCGGGCTACAGCCAGTGCCTCACTGAATTTGGAAGTGTCGTTACCGTCGAAATCACAACCCTCGGTATAAATCAGTTCAGCCTTGCCTGCAAATTCTGCATCCAGTGCCTTTTTGATGGGGAGGACATCTTCTGCATGTCCATGTCCATACCATGACCCCAGGAGCTCGGCATAGTTTTCTACCAGAGGCCCCATGACGGCGATAGTTGGCTTGTTCCCGTTTGCCAGAGGGAGTACCTTGTTTTCATTCTTCAGTAGAACAATGCTCTCTTCTGCCAGTTTCTCTGCAATAGCCAGGCTTTGTGGAAGGAGGAAGCGCTCTTTTTCTGTAGATGTCGGGGTGTAGGGATTGTCAAAAAGTCCAAGGCGGAATTTGATACGGAGCACGCGTTTTACTGCATCGTCCACCAGTTGCATGCTTATTTTACCTTCTTCCACCAGCTTTGCCATATGCCTGTCATAGCAATGCCCCATCATGTCCATTTCTAGGCCGGCGTTGAAAGCCAGACGGGCAGCTTCTTTGCGGTCGGCAGCATGGCCCTGGTCAATAAGTTGCGGTACTGCAGACCAGTCTGAAACAACAAAGCCGTCGTGTTTCCAACGGTTCTTCAGAATTTCTGTCATCGTGTAATGGTTGGCGCTTCCGGGAGTGCCGCTGATGTCATTGAATGAACTCATTAAAGTAGCGGCACCGGCTTTTACGCCAGCTTCATAGGGAGGAATATAGGTGTCCCACAGAGTCTGATTGGAGATTTCCGTATAAACATAGTCACGTCCTGCTTCAGAAGCGCCGTATCCGATATAATGTTTAAGGCAGGCGGCTACTCGCTTGCTGTCGGACATGTCTTCACCTTGGTATCCTTTGATGGATGCGACACCGAATACAGCATTGGTATAAGGGTCTTCGCCATAGCCCTCTGCAACACGTCCCCAGCGTCCGTCTCTTGCCACGTCAATCATAGGGGAAAAAGTCCAGTCTACCCCGGACATGCGTGCTTCCTGGGCGGCAACGGCACATGCTTGTTCTACCAATTGGGGATTCCAAGAACATGCTTGTCCCAAAGAGATGGGATAAATGGTACGGAACCCGTGAATGACGTCGTATCCGAAAAGGATGGGGATACCCAGACGTGATTCTTCCATTGCTTTTCTCTGAGCCTCGTTACGCAGATTGGCATCTTCATCAAAATAAATGAGGGAGCCTAGTGTGGCAGGAATTTTTTTTACTTCCTCACCACGATTGTTCTCGTTGTTATTCCGCCCCAAAGTGTACTGGTTGAGTTGTTGTACCTTTTCTTCCAGCGTCATTCTGCTGACCAGGTCATTCACACGCTCCTCAATGGGAGCTTTGGCATCTTTGTAGATGGGTTGCTTTTTGTCTGCAGCCATTGCTCCGGCCAGGCAACCACTTAAAAGGAGGCAACTGATAAATGTTAGTTTCTTCATGATATATATAATTATGCTATTCTCATTAAATAAGACACGTTTTTCGGAATCTGCTCCTACACAAAGGTCGTTTTTTTAAGGAATATAAACAAGTACATGCAAGGGCTTATTTGAAAATAGGCTTATCGGTTAGTGTCATGGAAGCTTGTTCGTTATTTTTTAGTTCAAATACCACTATTTCATTATTACCTGCTATCAGAGCACCGGCAGGTATCTCCAGGGTCTTTTCTGCATTTTCTTCCCAGTAGGCACCCAAGTATTGCCCGTTTATCCAGACTTCTCCCATTCCCCAGCCGGACACGTCAAGAAAGGTCTCTTGTGCCGGGTTGCTTACTGTGACACAACCTTTACGGAAGCAGGGGATGGAGGAGGCGCCTTCTTTGAAAGTTATTCCGGCCACATCGCATTCCTTAATTTCCAATGGGGTCATCTTCCAGCCTTCTAAATCTTTCTTTCCCAATGTTATGCTGCCGTAGATACCTTTTGAATTGTCCAGAATTTCAGGGCCATAGGTAATACGTCCGATATTTTCAGTATAGATACTAAGTTTGTGTATACCTATCGGTAGATTGGTTTTCAGACTTTTACTGCTATCTTTTAAATATCCTTGCAGTTTGCCGTCTGCATAGACCACAGCATAATCCCGTACGTTTTCAATAGTTAGTGTGGGATTCTCTTCTTCCACATCAACGGTTGTCTCATAGAGGGCATAGCCGAAATCCATATCCAGTTCATTCATGGGCAGTAAGGCATCATCTTCTACTGTTTCTCCATAAACTTGTTCCAATGGAGCTGTTTGTGACATTTTTATCTCTTGTGCTGCTGCCAGCCCGACCGGCAGCAACAAAAGAGCCCAAAGCAAGAATAATTTCATCATATTTCCTTTATTTATTTCTTTAAGAATGATTCAATGTAGGACTCGTCAACGGTAATTTGCGGAGCGAATTTGTCACTCTTTACGTAGCGGTCAATGCTTTCCAGCAATTGCTGGGTGGCAGGACGTTCGTTGATGTTTTTCTGGGTATCTACGGCCAGTACCAGTAGACTGCCTTTCTTCACTTTTGCTTCGAAACCAATACCGAGCTTTTCATTATTGTCGTAATGGTCTATTACTTGTATGAAAGGCCGCAGTGCTACCGGAGCATCTTTCATCTCAATAACCTTGGCATTTTCCAGAATGTCCCACCACTGCCAGTCAGTATGGTAGGAAGTTATGAAATGCTCGAATATAGGCTGGTCGTCATGAATCAGACAGCCAATGGTCATAGGAGGCCATTTGAACATTATCGGATTCCAAAAGTGATTGTGGAACACGGATTTACGACCTTTTACTTTGGAAGGTTTGGGGCAGAGTACCACTTTCTTGCCATCGGCAAGGTGTTGTTTTGCTTTTTCATCGAATACTGTGGTGTAGAGCACTTCACTAGTGGACTGCATTAAGTTGCTATGACGGGGATATACCCAGATATCCCAGCTGTTTTTTACGTGTGCAACAGAAAGATGGACCGTCAGCTTCTGTGGTTCAGTGATATTGTCCAATGCATAACTGAAACTGCCAAGTGGAAATACCCCGTTCTTTCCGACAGTTTGTGTTTTCAGTTTTCCGCTCTTAAGGGTTTTACCGTTGCTGTCGGTGATCCTCCAATTGATTTTTGCGTTTTTCAATAGGGCAGGTCCATAATTGTATATTTCCGCTTTTCCTTCAAATACTTCATCATTGTAAAGTGCGCGTTTGTCGAAACGGAGCAATGCGACAGTCGGTGCACAGAACTCGCGCCACTTTTCCGGTGTGATGAGCCCTTTGGTATTCCAGAAAGGATCGAGAATGCCTACCGGTGCATATCCTTGTCCGGTAAAATCATTCAGAGACAGTAATTGGAAACCGCCTTTCAGATAAGTGCGCAACTGGGCTTCTATGACATCCTTGTACTCTATGGCGGTCAAGGCTCCAGAAGCACGGAAGAAGTCATGTGCCTGGTCGAGCATGTGGTTCTTGTCCAGCAGTTCACGGAATATCTCGAAATTACGCGCTTGTACGGGGCCGGTGAAGTTCTTCATTTCCTCGAAATTGGGATAGATGCACCGCTGTCCGGATTCATGCGAGATGATGGGCAGGCCTACTCCCAGTTCCTTGTTTTTGTCCCAGTTTGTATAAGGGCGTCCTTCGTAGATGGCCATGTGTCCTTTGGTAGTCTGATGGGTAATGTAGAACTGGTCTGATTTGACACGTGTGCGGGCTGTGGAACCGCTGTATAGACGGCGGTTATCCAACTGGCGGGCCGTGGCGGTAAGCTCTTCTATGAAACTGAAATCGCCGGTAATTTCGTTTCCGTTACAGTAGAGAATGAAGGAAGGGTGATTCCCATATTCTTTCAAGATACCCCGCAGCTCGCGACGGAAGAAATTCCAGCGCTTCTCATCGGGTTGGGCATCTTTACCCCACATCGGCATTTCCACCTCCAGATAGACACCCAGCTTGTCTGCCATACGGAACGCAGCGGCAGGAGGACACCAGGAGTGGAAGCGCATATGGTTCATGCCATATTCTTTCAGGATACGGAGTACACGTTCCCAAGAGGCATCGTCCACGGGAGCGTAGCCGGTCTTGGGGAACACTGCGTTTTCAACGGTACCGCGCAGGTGTATGGGTTCGCCATTAAGGATGATATGGTCCTCACCGGCCTCTACTTCGCGCATACCGAAAGTTGTGCTTTTCTCATGCGCATAGGATTGGCCATCTACACTGGAAGTCAGCTTACAGTCCAACGTATAAAGATTGGGATGGAACTCATTCCACAAATGGATATCCTTACCCAAAAACATCTCTTCCTCGATATAAGTAATGGAATCGGTCACTGTTACCGGTACTTCCTTTTGTAGTCTATAGTCCTTTCCTGTCACGTGGAAGGATATTTTGCCGCTGGCGGTATGTTCTGTACAGTTGCGGACAGTCATTTTGACTTTGATGCTTTTGTTCTTGATGTCCGGATAGGCCTGCATGTCATCTACATAGACCGGGTCTACAGCTACCAGTTTAATTTCGCCCAATACTCCGTTCCAGTTTATTTGGGTAAATTCGGAGTGGGCATGGTCCCATTTATGGGTATCGTACTGGTAGCGGTTGTCTATGCAGAAAGTTATCAGTTCTTTTTTGCCTGGATGTAGCCATTGGGTCAGTTCGTGGTTGTGGGGAATACTGATGTAGTCTATTTTACTCACTTCTTCTTTGCCTACATATACCGAACTGAGCCAGTGTGTACGTTCAAAATAGAGGAAAATGCGTTTGCCTTTCCATGCCGCAGGAATCTCTATTTCCCGCTGGTACCATGCGGGGCCCATATATTCGTAGACACGGGTCAGCCTATCCAGGTGGCGGTAAGGAGATTTGTAGCCTATTTTATAGTCATCCGTAATTCCCGGCAGAACGATGCTTTCCTGCAGGCGATGGCAGTAACGTACGTCCAGTGAACCTCTCCGGAAGTCCATGACATCTGTCTGGAATGCCCATTCACCGGACAAGTCCATTTCATTCTTTTCTTGGGCATGCCCGCTCCAGACCATAGAGGTCAGGAGGAGGGCAGCCATGTAGTGTTTTATTTTGTGCTTCATTGTTCTGTTTTCTTTTGGTTATAGTAATCACGCATGATGTACCATGCTTTTTTGCGTTGTCCCTGGTCGGAAACCAGTCCTTTACGGTTCCATTCCCCTCCCTGGTGTGGATGGAAACGGAAGGGAGAACGGAAATCAAAAAGAATCCACGGCGATGTTCCGCGCAGGTTGGGGATATGCTTAAACATTTCCAGATTGTCCTTGTAGAGTTGTGCCTGATAATCCTCACTCCAAGAACTCTTGACTTCCGCGTCGCCATGTTTGCCATAGAGCGCTTCGCCTCCGAACTCGGAAATGAAAAGAGGTTTGCCGGGAGCTACATTCCAGACAGCCTGGTCCGGAGCCAGTGGCCAGTCATGATACCATCCCATATATTTGTTGATGGCTACCATGTCCAGGATGTTGATAATGGAGTCATTCATCTCAAAGTTCCGGCTTTCGCGGTTGAAGCGTACCAAATCGAAGGCGGCCGTAATCAGACGGGTTGAGTCGATGTCCAGGCAACATTGTTTCATGTGTTTCAGAAATTCATTGCGCGGGGTGGAAGTGGCTGTTTCATTGGCAATCCCCCAAAAGGCAACGGAACAACGGTTTTTGTCGCGCATCACCATCTCTTTAATCATTCTGCCTGCTTTCTCACGGGTAGCGGTATTCTTGAAGTCAATCCCTTGCCAGATAGGTATCTCTTCCCATAAAAGGAATCCCATTCTTTCTGCCAGGCGGACAGTATATTCATTTTGTGGATAATGTGCCAGACGAATCATGTTGGCACCCAGCTCTTTGGCTTCGGACAACAGCATTGTTGCGTCCGCTTCTGAGAAGGCACGCCCGCGGCGTTGCGGAATTTCCTCGTGGAAGCTGACACTGCGCAGGAAGATGGGCCGGTCGTTCAGATAGATATCTTCGCCTTTTACATAAAGGTTACGGAAACCAATTTGCTCGTTGAGCCGGTCACTTTCCGAAGTGATGGTCACATCATACAGCTTTGGAGCATCCGGTGACCAACGTTGCAGTTTTTTGGTTTTGATAGTGGCCCGGGCAATTCCGTTGGCATCGGTAGTCATGTTCTGTCTGATGCCCAATTCGGGGATGGCGACTTGCACGTTGATGCCAGGCTTTGCTTCGGATAAGGTTACTTTGGCACGAATCAGGTTGGATTGTACCTTGTCCAACTGGATGAAATGGTCTTTGATGTAGCTTTGTGGAACGCTTACCAACATTACATCGCGCGTGATGCCGCCGTAATTCCACCAGTCAAAGGACATGGCAGGGATGGCATCCGTGGTGCGGGTATTGTTGACTTTCACCACCAGGAAGTTGTCCTTTTGCTTTACCTTATCTGTGATTTCCACCTGGAAGGGAGTGAATCCGCCTTCATGACTGGCTATTTTCTCCCCGTTCAGATATATTTTGCTACGGTAACTTACCGCACCGAAATAGAGAAACAAACGTTTGCCGTCAGTCTTTGGGGTATCGAAAGAGCGTCCGTACCATACTGTTCCTTCATAAAATTTCAATTCGGGCATTTGTGAATTGAAATCGGAAGGTACATTCAGGACCAAACCTCCGTCGAAAGAGTATTCGTAAAATTGCTTGTTGTCCTGAGGTTTTCTATTTTTGTACACCTGCATCCTTTCCCCTTGGTCATAAAGGTCTACAATGGCTCCCCACTTCCCATTCAGTAGCCGGTAGTCGCGTCCGTAAACATTGGACAATAAGTCTTGTGCTTGTGACTTGCCTCCCAGTACAGACACTGCGAGCAAACAAGTAATCATTAATCTTTTAATTCTCATAAATCGTATGTATCAGTTAACGTTTAAAAAGCCTATGAATTATTCTTTGTATATTTTCAATGCGCATCCGCCTCCTTGTGCCATTTTGACGGTCAGTTTACGGGATGCAGGAATGTCTGTGACGGTCTTTTGGTAGTCGGAAGCCAGGCGGTTGGCATTCACTCCGTCATGAAACATTTCCGCTTTCCATCTGCCTGCACCGAGGAAAGAAAGGTCCAGTGTCAGAGTACGTGCATCCCAATTGGTCAGGGAGCCGACATACCAGACATCTCCTTTCCTGCGCGCCATTGTGATGTATTTTCCAATTTCTCCGTTCATGGCTATTGTTTGTTCCCAGACGGTAGGGATGGCAGCGATGAATTCCGTGCATTCTTCTTCACGGTCGTAATTGGTGGGACTGTCGCACAACATGTTCAATGGTGATTCAAATACTACATATTCAGCTAATTGGCGGCAACGGGTTCCCTGGCTCATTGGGGTATCCATTGAGGAGTGGTAACACCGTTTGTTGGCATTGTGCATGGCGCCTTGTGTATAGTCCACCGGTCCGGCCAGCATACGGATGAATGGCATGGTGACATCGTAGGTTACCTGGTCGGTATGGATGTCACTCCACTTCATCTGTTCCAGCCCGTGAACGGCTTCATAGTTGATGACATTGGGATAAGTGCGGTTCAGCCCGGTAGGTTTGTACGTGCCGTGAAAGTCTACCATCAACTTATATTTAGCGGCAATTTCGGCAGCCCGGTAGTGGAAGTCTACCATTTCCTGGTCATCCCTATCCATAAAGTCAATCTTGAATCCTTTGATGCCCATTTCGGAATAGTGCTTGCATACATGTTCCATGTCGCGGGCAAAGGCATGGTAACCTGCCCAAAGGATGAGTCCTACATTCTTTTGCCTGGCATAGGCCGTGAGCTTTTTTAAATCAATTTCCGGTACAATTTGGAAAAGGTCAGCCTTGAGGTTGACAGCCCAGCCTTCATCCAGAATCACATACTCGATGCCATGCCGGGAGGCGAAGTCGATATAGTGCATGTATGTTTCATTGTTTATTCCAGCTTCGAAATCCACGCCTTTGATTCCCCAATGGTTCCACCATTCCCAGGCCACTTTGCCCGGACGTATCCATGAGATGTCTTTCATGCGTGATGGAGCAGCCAGCTTATAAACCATATCGTTATCTGCCAGCTCCTTGTCATTTCTTGCCACAACAATGATGCGCCAGGGCAGTTTGGCTTTCGGCTGGCAGGAAGCAATGTAGTTTTCACGCTCTGTGACTAATATTTGCAGTTGGTTATGCCCGCCTTGTTTTTTTGTTTTGGGGACGGCGGCAAAAGCGGAAGTGAGTGCTGTTCCCCCGTTCCTGTTGATGAGGAACATGCCCGGATAGCTCTCCACGTCGGATTCGGCAATACAAAGTTTACGGCCGTTTTCCTGCTCTATTACCACGGGGGTAAACATCAGTCTTTGGGGGGGCAGTCCGGATAGCTCTATATGTGTATAGGTGTTTTCAAAAGAGTTGGAGAACTGGGCCTCTATCGGTTGTTTATCGCCATCTTTTACATAAGGGACAATCGATTTGTAGTCCTTGTTGAAGTTGAAGGCGGCTTCTTCGTTTGTAACTCTGAACGGTCTGTTTCCGGTCGCTGCGAACCGGTATGCCATTCCTTCATTGTACATTCTGAAAATGAGGTTGAAATGTTCCCGGAAACTTAACGTCATTTCATTATAGACATCCTTTACTTCACTGCGTTTGTAGAAAGGAGAGGGAATCACCTCATTTGCCTGGCGATGACTGACTCTCTTAAGATGGGAGCCGTTACCCCAGACTGTCCCATTATCCAGATGTACTGATAAGGGAGAGGGGGCTACCAATGTATGCCCTTCTTCCGTCAGCTCGTAAGTGATCCGGTCACCTATATATAAGGTAACCTCCAACTTGCCGTCCGGTGAGTTCAGACGATATTCCTTTTGTCCGAACATGTTCGGGATGATGAAAAGCAGTGTTGTAATAAAAAAAAGTATTCTCATGATTCTTATAGTTTTTATTTGTTTTGTTGAAAGAAATCAGCGACCCATTTCCATGCGGCTGCCCATTGTTCTGGGTAGGCATAATGAGCCGTTTCTTCGGATACTAATATTTGTTTGGGTGCTTGAATTACATTGTAGGCAGAATAGGTAGTAGTGGGTGGACAGACCATATCATTATATCCGAATGAGTAGAATCCGGGAACTTTTATTTGGCGTGCAAAATTAACTGCGTCATAATAACGTGCTGTATTTGCCTTTTCTGCAGTCTGATTTTCTTGCTTGTTAAACATGTGTGGCCATCCTCCGGCACGGTTATGTATATAGCCGACCATGTCACAAAGAGCAGGGTAAAAGGCTACCAGTCCTTTGACACGTGAATCAAGTCCAGCTGTCACGATGGACAATCCTCCTCCTTGGCTACTGCCGAATGTTATCAAATTGCTCCCATCGAATTGTGGTAGGGAATAAATAAAGTCAATGGCACGTACACAGCCTAGATATACACGTTTATAATAGTATTTATCCCGATTATCCAGATTGAACGTGTGGTACCCTTTTAATGCTCCCATATAGAGATTGGTATATACCGGTCCTGACATGTTGACCGGAATACCGTGTATTCCTATTTCGAAAACAATCCAGCCATTGGCAGCATGTTCCACATCTCCGGCATAAGAACGTATTCCTGCACCTGGTAGCTTTAAAACTGCGGGATATCGACCTTTTGCTTTAGGCATAGCCAGCATGCCGTATAAGCGTGTATGGGATTCATAATTCTGTATATTCACATGGAATACATTCACTTTCTCTGTACAACGTTCGGGTACAAGGGTCATTTGTACATCCATTGGTGTCTTTTGAGCCTGGAGTTTTGCTGTTTCCCAGAAATTTAGAAAGTCTTCGGGCAATGATGTGATAGGTTTTAATTTTTCTGGATTGATTCCAACGGTTACTATCCCTTGGTATTCACGTCCTCCATATTTAACAAAGGCTTGGCAACGGAGAAAGCCAGGTTTTTCCATTGTTTTGGCTTCCACCGTGGCTGTCCCTTTTTCAGCTTGCAATATGCCTTCTTTGTGAGGCTTCATCATATCTTCTGAAATCTCGTACCGAATTTCTGTGTCAGGAATTGGTACGTTGTTTTTCAGTACCGTAATGCTGAATTTTATTTTTTCGCCTGGCTTATATAGCCAGTCTGTATGATTGGGAGTGATCTGTATCCGAATCAGCCGTTCGGCAGGTTGTCCGAAGGCTCGGTAAAACAGCATCAAGAAGGCGATTAAGAGTATACTCCTTGTGATTTTCATGTCAGTCTTTATTTTAGCGTTTGTTTTTAATTTCATACTTGTAGACAACATAGTCATTGATTGATGGCAGAGAGATTTCCAGCCTTCCTTTCTTTCCGGTTACTGCTGTCATCGCTTTGCCGTGTCCCATCAATGGGATACATCTTACTGTGACACCTTCTGGCAGCCAGGTATCGACTTCTGTAGTCCCTTCTGGATGATTTTCACGGTACACAATCAAGTATCCTCTATCTTTCTTTAGAGACTGGAAGCCGGTCCAAGAGCGTCCCGATGGTTCATCTCCTATGGGTAGGATAGTGCCGGAATGCATGTCATGCTGAAATTTCTTGTAGGCTTCTGTATGTTCTCGTAATGTAAATGCTTCCTCGGGTAGATTGGTACCTTCCATCCAGGCAAGCGGCTGTCCTGCTAAAGTCGTAGCAAACAGATATTCAAATGAATAGTTTTCTGGAGCGAAGACTTCTCCTTTATATTTATCCGTATTTCTCCATTTGTTCAAGAACTCTATTTGCAGCTTTTCTGCCGGAACATATTTGGAAAGCATCCAGAGGTTACGCAAAGTCCAGTAAGGATAGTAGTTCTGCCAGTCGGTATAACGGTTTTCCAGAAAGATATTTCCATATTCATTGAACATGTGGTAGCCTCCGCGGCGGCTGGCTGTCGCATCAAGGTTGAAAATCACTTCCTCGTCCGTCTCTTCCAGCACTTTGTTGAATAAGCGGTACAGGTTTGTTTCGGCTTCTTTACTGGGAATGGTGAGCCCGTCTATCTTGAATACTTTGATGCCGTATTCGCGATAGAGGCTGATGAGTGCTTGCGCATCTTTCTGCCAATCGGCAAAATCATTTTGTATGCTGGGATTGAACCAAAGACCGATTTCAATACCTAATTCCTTGCCACGCTTTACGATGGGATGCAAACCACGTGGATACTTTTGCGGATCGGGTTTCCAGTAGTCTTTATTGTCCCAAATGTTCTTGAATGAACCGCGGGCTACAGCTGAATTAGGACTTTTACCTATTTGCCAGCCATCATCAATCTGGAAATGGGTGATTCCCAGACGGGCGGCGCGTTCCAGTTCTTTCAAACAGAAGGATTCGTTTACTTTTGAGTCCTGGCTACGGTCTCCCCAGGTGTTCATCATAATCATCTCGTCGCGGTCGGCCCGGTAAGTACGTATATTCTTCTGATATGAACGAAGCGCTTGTAGTCGGCTCAGTTCACCTTCTCCGTATATTCCCAATACGCATCCGTATGTTTTGGTCCAACGGTCGGGAGTCACGTCTTTCTCGGTAATGCCCAGGCCGGTTACTGTAAACTTCCCGAAATCGGTCAGAAAATCCTTTCCTTGATAGGCTAATTGTATCGAAGAGCAGGGAGCCTCTTTTAAAAAGAAGATGCCACAGTTGTCCTCGCCATTAAAGGCAAACAGCAGATTGCCGCGATATCCCAGTTTGCGGTAGGAAATAATCTCTTTCTCGAAAACCAGGTTGTTGTGCCAGTCGGTAACATCGGAAAATTCCACGCTGCGAGCGTGCCAATGTTGTCCTTGGAAATGGAACTGGTCTAGTACAGCGGTTACTTCTTTAGATTTCATGTCTTCGGCGAATTCAATATTCTTCCGGTCGGCTGCACTAACTTCTCTGCCTCCGAAAATACTGTTTACTGTTCCTCTTAAATAGGTGTCGCAGGCTATGGCTGGACAATCATCATAAATACGATATACCCGTTTTATATCTAGCTTCTCCAGGCTGAAAGAAACTTCTACTTTCAGATAAGCGGGAAATATTTTAGTCTCTTTTACGGGAACTACTTTGAGTGAACCGTTTGATGGTTGCGGCAAATCTTTCGTTACTCTGAAATCTGGAGTAAGGCTGTGGTTCTTCCATGATTTTCCATTACTCTTGTCGGTCAGGCGGTAAGTTATGATATTTCCCCCGTTCCACAAAAAGGTACGTTCGACCAAATTGTTCCCGATGGTTAAAGTGTCATTTCTCAGAAGGCCGTAGCAGGTATCTTGTGCGTGTAACGAATATCCTCCGAAAAGGACAAATAATAATGTTAGAATATTTTTCATGATATGCGTGTTTTATTAATACTTAAATTGTAGTATCAACGTGTTTCTTACTTCTTGTTTTTTTCAATGGCAAATATACGAGGCTTTTTTAATAATTTTTGTTCATTGAACTTCTGATTATCGGGAATCCCTTCTTTTTTTCCTACTCCCTCTTTCATCAGTGCTTTCAATTCCGGTAGGTGTTTCTGATATACTCCTCTCGGAGTGGTGTTGTACTTTTTACATAAGGAAGCTGCCATCCCGACAACTTCGCCCATCATTCCGGTGGTACGCATTACGCGGACAGTGCCCAGTGCCACATGGGTAACACTGATATTGCGGCCCGCCATAAAAAGATTCTCGATATTTCTGGAATATAGGCAGCGATAGGGCACTGCATAAGGATATATATGGATGTGTTTGGTTGCTGCTTTGAAAGGCGCATCAGGAAAGTGTGATGCATTGAGCGAATCCGGGAAATGCAGGTCGATGCTCCAGGTTGTGACGAAGGAGGCATCTTCGTGATAGACATTTTTATCTATATCATCTTGCTTTAGAATATAATCGCCCAACAATCGGCGTGACTCGCGTTTTCCGGCAATATAGGCTACCCAGTCCAATGCGCGGTTCTTATATTTCTTGTTGTCCTTTAATTTATTTTTCAGAAAACTCCAATTAGAATAGATGACCATTAAGCCATAATCACGTATACGTTCGAAGTCGTCGATTTGATTGAAGTTCATGCCGGTTTCCCATTTCCATTCACCCATCGTCACTTTTTCACAATTCTTTTCATTGAATTGCAGACCATACGAGAAAATAGGGAAACGGGTAGGTTTACCTTTGTCTGCAGAGTACCATTGTACAGATGAACCCATTGTCATTTTGTCCGGTTGAATCGGTGCAAGCTCTTCTCCGTATTCGGTACGGGATTCGCGTCCCATGTTGTAGTCTGCACCGGCCAGATACCCGATGGTGCCGTCTCCGGTACAGTCGGAGAACAATGGTGCTTTCAGTTCCACTTCTTTTCCATTCTCTATATGCTTGATGATGACAGATTCTATTCTGTTGCCATCGGTCTTTACAGATATGGCACGGTAGTTGGCATAAAGGGTGATATTCTTTTCATTGGCGATAAAAAGCTCCTTCTTTTCATCTTCATAGTTTGCGGCAGGTTTGGCATTTCCTTCTTTAGAATGTCCGAATTCTCTTATCATACGTCCCAGTCCGGAATTGGGGCCTACTCCGATATTGCCCCCCAAGTGAACTCTGACTTCAGAGCTATTGTTGCCGCCAAGCACTGGACGGTCGTTGATTAATGCCACTTTGCATCCCAATCTGGAAGCGGCTGCAGCTGCACACATACCGGCTATACCACCGCCAATCACAATTACATCATAGGAGTATAGTTCCAGTTCAGCGGGAATATTCAGCATCTTTTTACGGAAATCTGTCAGTTGTACAGTTTCGTTAGGAGGTAGTTGCTCTTTTTCTGTTGTAAAATAAATAGCATCGCAACGGCCATTGAAGCCGGTCAAATCTTTTAATGTTAGATTACTATTCCCAGCCTTTACTGAAATTTTTCCGGCGGGTTGCCACATCCATTGGTTGCCTTCATCCCCTAAAACTATAGGCAGCTTTTTATTACCGATTTTTAGAGTGAACTTTCCTGGTCCTTTGCCGCCATACCAGGGAGAAGTCCAGTTATAGGTACGTACATATACATAATATGTACCGCTCTCGGGAAAAGATATGGTAGTGGAAGCATCCTCAACCGGGACTCCCATACCATGAGCCATTAGATAGGGGGATCCCATAAGGTCCATGAATTGCTGGTCTACTACCCAACCTCCCTTTCTTTCAAAGTTTTCTGCTTCCACCAATAATTTGCTGGGTATTTGTTTCTTACTGCCTGAGGGCTTGTAGCTTTGTTGGAATAGTAGTACCTGCTTATTGGGTTTTATTTCGAAAGCAATTTTTGTCCCTTTGAACAATTTCTTTAGGGTGGTTTCAAGTGAGACATTGGATACATGCAAATCTTTTCGGGTATCAAGATTGGGTAGTTTGTCGGTATAGAATACATTGTAGCCGCTGGTCTTTTCAATTTGAGGTATAATCTGCTTGACAGTCTGCTTGTTTATAGATAAACTGATTTGGGCAAAGCTATTTCCCCAGAAGAACAATACTCCCAGTAATATTGAAAATCGCGTAATTATTTTATTTTGTCTCATGTCTTATCATATCAGGTTAATTATTTTTTACTTTAAGAAAGGCACGACAAAGACTGACCCTAATTAAGCCGTTAGAGTGTATTGAAACTATATTTCTCGAATGTCTAAATTTTATTGTCGCTGCCAGAAGTCGTGTGTCTGAGGTAGAAATCTTATAAAATCTATTCCATATACTTTTTGTTTTTAGTTGATACAAAGGGCTATTTTTACACTGCTAATATATTATAATCGTATTGTCAGATTCTATTTTGTAATTAATGCCGCCAGCTTGGCTGATGTATTCCAATACATTGTTTAAACTGCCGTTTTTAATGATGCCATGATAAGTATATTGTTTGGCTTTTTCGTTTTTGAATATAAATTTGCAATTATACATTCGAGTAAGCATGGTACAAATTTCCTCAAAGGATTCACCATAGAGTGCCAGTTCGTTGCTTCTCCACAGTAAGTTGTTTGCATTAGGATGAAGCTCGCTTTTTTCGAACTGTCCATTGGTCAGGTTGCAAACGAGCCTTTCGTTTGGCTTCATATATGCCTCGTGTCTGCCGTCGTCTACTTTAACTTTTCCACTTATCAGGATTACAGCTACTGATTTATCGTTTTTATGTGCACGTATGTTGAAGCTTGTACCTAAAGCTTGTACATTGATGCCATTTGCTTTCACGATGAAAGGCTTTTCCTTGTCCTTTGCAACTTCAAAATAGGCCTCTCCTTCCAGGGAGACTATACGTGTTTTCTTGTTGTAAGCGTTGTCATATACAATTCTTGAATCGGAATTGATGTAGACCTTTGTGCCGTCAGCCAAAATGATGTCGGCCTTCTGCCCGTTGGATACGGACATGGTGACTTCTGTATTGGCGTCATCGGCCGGTCGTTTGACTCCTGCATAATAGGCTCCGCTTCCCACTGCCAATATGATGCAGGCAACTGCAGCATAGCGCCCAATCTGACGCAGGAAACGGTTCCTTGTTTTCAGGACCTTCGTTTCCGTGGTGGAACTTGCGTCTATCTGGCTTAAAAGTTCGGTGAACATTTCATTTTGTACGGCTTTGTCCATCGTGTCCGGAGCCAGTGCCCAGCATTGCTGATAGTATGCGGAAAATTTCTGTTGAAAATCCGGTTGCTTAATCCATGATTTCAACTGTACATCTTCTTCAGGGCTGGTCAGTCCTCGAAAGAAACGATCCAAAAGTTCAATATGACTGTCTTTTTTATCCATGTTCTGTAGTATATATCTGTATGCCTGCCAAAACACTCACGGATTTTCGTGCTTTAACAATTATTTAGAAAGTAGAAGGAGAGGAAAAGCATGATGAATTTGCGTAATTCTTCTTTCAGTAGTTTCATAGTACGGTAGAAATGAGCCTCTACGGCACGTTCCGTCAAATCTAGCTGTGAGGCGATTTCCTTGTTGGACAGTTTTCCTGCTCTTTTCAGCTGAAAGACTTCCCGTGAAACTTCTGGCAGGCTTTGCAGAAGTTGCTCTATCTGTTTTTCAATGATGGAGACGTCCATATCCATCGTATCTTCCTCGATAGCCTCTGCTTCTGTTTTCAGCTTGTTTTCTACAAATTTGTTGTGTAATAATCTTCGTTCGGTTTCTTTGTATACCATGTTGCGTGCGATGGTGCATAGATATGCCGGAAAACTTTTCTCGGTATCCAGATTACTGCGTTTTTCCCATATCGTCATGAAGCTGCTTTGGGTGATGTCTTTGGCTAATGATTTGTCATATACGAGAAGGACGATGGTGTTGTACAGCCTGGCACTGTATTTTTCGTACAATGCTTCAAAGGCAAATTTATTGCCTTCTCTCAACTTGGCTACCAATAAAGTATCATTTTCTTTCTGCATATTGATTCATCTTACATTTACGCATTCTGAATGGTAGTGTCTTTGTATAGTAAAGTACTATTCCACATAGACTCTGAAAGAATGAACTACAAAGGTGGTGTTTTTATTATTTATTTAAAAGTTTTTTGCTGAAAATATACTTTGTGTGATTATTATTTAATTCTATATTCCACGATGAAGGAGGATGGCAGAAATAGTCATTTGCAGTATAAGAAGTGGTAAACTGATGGATGGGTTTAGGGGCTTATTGTCAATACATTACATTTACAGCGTTGTTACATCCTTATGTAAAAGACGTTACATGCCGGGGAAAGACTCTTTACACACCGGGGTAAAGGCCGTTACATATCGGGGTAAAGGTAGTTACATCCTGGGGTAAATGGAGTTCCCCACTGAGGTAAATAAGTTATCCTGCTGGAGTGAATGAAGTGATATAGGCTTATCTGATGTCCGCCCCCCACATTAGTTTATTGCGAAGGGTATCAAAGAAAATATGGTTGAACCGTTTCACTACCTTTATGCTATAGTCGGCACGTGAGATGTGCAACTGGGTCGTTTCTTTGCAGGACTCGCTACGGCCGTCGATGGCAACCAAGAAGTTGTGGCTGCGGCTTTCCACATCAAGTGTAATTTCCCAGTCGTCACAAATGACGATGGGACGGACGTTGAGGCTGTGTGGAGCCACCGGGGTGATGGCAATGGTTTTACTGTGGGGCACAATGACCGGACCGCCGACGCTGAGTGAGTAGGCGGTGGAACCGGTAGGTGTGGAGATAACTAGGCCGTCAGCTTGATAAGTGGTCAACGGAGCGCCATTGATGGCGGCGTGGATACTGATCATGGACGAACTGTCCCGCTTCAATACGGCTATCTCATTGAGGGCGTAAGGGGATTGCATCAAGCGTTCATCGTCGCACCTCAGTTGCAGTACACTACGCTCTTCCACCTTATAGTGGTTGTTGTAGATTTCATCGAAGGTCTCTTCCATCTCTTCCGGTGAGATGTCGGCAAGGAAACCCAGCCGGCCGGTATTGATGCCCAATATGGGGATATTCTTCTTTCCTACACGGCTGGCTGCTTTCAGGAAAGTGCCGTCGCCACCGATGCTGATAACCATGTCGGCACAGAAATCATCTCCGTCAAACAATTCGGCGTCAGGTATGTTTAAATGTAAATCGGTAGTCAGGAAGTGATGGAATTCCCGGCAGATGCAGAGCTGTGCATTATGCTGTCCGAGCAACCGGAAGAGGTTTTCTGCATGCGAGGATTTCTTTGCTTGGTAGGTATTTCCGAATATGGCAAATTTCATAATCAATTCTGTTGGATTGAAGTGCAAAGATGCTATTTTTTTCTCAGAATGCTGCCAATATATAACTATTATTTGTACTTTTGTCCCAAACTATAAACCGAATTATGACTAGATTAAGCGTTAATATAAATAAGGTGGCAACGCTGCGCAATGCCCGTGGAGGTGATGTCCCGAATGTTGTGAAGGTAGCGCTGGATTGTGAAGACTTTGGTGCTGATGGCATTACGGTGCATCCCCGTCCTGACGAGAGGCATATCCGCCGTAAGGATGTATATGATTTGCGGCCGTTGCTGCGGACAGAGTTCAATATCGAGGGTTATCCTGCACCCGAATTTATGGATTTGGTCTTGAAGGTGAAACCGCATCAGGTAACTTTGGTGCCCGACAGCCCTACACAGCTGACTTCAAACGCAGGCTGGGATACCAAGACCCATTTTGACTTCTTGAACGAAGTGTTGGATGAGTTCAACAATGCTGGTATCCGTACTTCCGTATTTGTTTCCACCGATGCCGAAATGATAGAATATGCTGCCAAAGCCGGTGCCGACCGCGTGGAGCTATATACGGAACCTTATGCTACGGCTTATCCCAAAGGACGGGAAGCGGCTGTAGCTCCTTTTGTCGAGGCTGCCAAGGTGGCCCGCAGCTTAGGTCTGGGGCTGAATGCCGGACATGATCTGAGTCTGGTGAATCTGAATTATTTTTATCAAAACATTCCGTGGCTGGACGAGGTATCCATCGGGCATGCGCTGATTAGTGACGCGTTGTATCTGGGATTGGAGCGTACGGTCAAGGAATATAAAAACTGTCTTCGCTGATGAATGTAATGTTGTTATTGGCCCAAGTGGCTCCGGCACTGACTGACTCTATTGCAGGTGCCAATCCGGTACTGACACAAGTAAACGCTTCCGACGAAATGAATTTATGGAGCATGGCCATCAAAGGTGGCTGGATTATGATTGTCTTGGGTTTGATGTCCGTACTTTGTTTCTACATCTTGTTTGAACGTAATTATGTTATCCGGAAGGCGGGGAAAGAAGACCCTCAGTTCATGGATAAAATAAAGGATTATATTTTGGGTGGGGAATTGAAAGCTGCCATTGCTTATTGTCGCAGTGTGGATACTCCCTCGGCCCGTATGATTGAAAAGGGTATCAGCCGTTTGGGACGCCCGGTGAACGATGTGCAGGCTGCCATCGAGAATGTGGGTAATATTGAGGTTGCCAAACTGGAGAAGGGAATGACGATTATGGCCACGATTTCCGGTGGCGCTCCTATGCTAGGCTTCCTTGGCACGGTGACGGGTATGGTACGTGCATTTTGGCAAATGGCAAATGCCGGAAATAATATTGATATAACGTTGCTTTCCGGTGGTATTTATGAGGCGATGATTACTACGGTGGGCGGTTTGATAGTCGGTATCATAGCTATGTTTGCCTACAATTACCTGGTGACATTGATAGATGGCGTGGTCAACAAGATGGAAGCCAAGACAATGGCATTCATGGATTTGTTGAACGAACCGGCGAAATGATTAATTAAAGAATTAAGAATTAAAACTTAAAGGCGTGTTAAAACGTAGAGCTAAAATATCACCCAATTTCAGTATGGCGTCCATGACGGACCTGATTTTCCTGCTGCTGATTTTCTTTATGATAACATCTACCATGGTATCGCCCAATGCTATCAAGGTACTGCTGCCGCAGGGAAAGCAACAGACTTCTGCAAAGCCTTTGACAAGAGTCATCATAGATAAGAATCTGAATTATTATGCTGCTTTTGGCAATGACAAGGAACTGTCTCTGACGCTTGAAGAATTGACTCCTTTCCTACAATCGTGTGCGGAGAGGGAGCCTGAAATGTATATAGCTTTGTATGCTGACGAAACAGTGCCTTACCGGGAAATCGTGAAGGTGCTGAACATTGCAAACGAGAATAAATTCAAGATGGTGCTGGCTACACGACCACCGGAAAACTAAATCGTACATTGTACATGGCTAAATTGTAAATGCAATGGTGAATCGGAAGAAGAAAGGAAAATATATAGGTATGGCAGGTGCACTTGTGGTGCATGTTGCCATTATTGCCCTTCTGATACTGGTAGGATTCACACCGCCGGAACCCTCGGAAGAAGGCGGTGTACCCGTTATGCTGGGAGAGGTGCCCGATGCACTGGGCGCTGCCGACCCTTCTTTAGTAAAGGTGGATGTCATGCCGGAGGAAACCGCTCCTCAGGTGCAGGAAACGGTGGAGCAGGACATCATTACGCAGGAAACTGAAGAAACCGTTGCCATAAAGCCCAAAGCCGAACCCAAGAAAAAGGAGGAGGTGAAGAAACCGGAAAAGACGGAAGCCGAAAAAGCGGAAGAGGCCCGCAAACTGGCAGCGGCAAAAGCCGAACGGGAACGTAAGGAAGCCGAGGAAGCTGCCCGTAAACGGGTAGCTGGCGCTTTTGGCAAAGGTGCCCAAATGGGTAGTAAAGGCGATACGGAAGGCGAAGGTATTCAAGGAAGTCCTACGGGAAATGCTCCGTCCGGAGCCACTTCGGGTACGGGAGGCTACGGCTCGTTTAATTTGGGCGGACGTTCTCTTGGTGAGGGCGGATTGCCGCGGCCGGTATATAATGTGCAGGATGAAGGTAGGGTTGTGGTGACCATCACAGTGAACCCTGCCGGACATGTGATAGCAACCAGCATCAACCGCCAGACCAATACCGTCAATCCCGCATTGCGGAAAGCGGCAGAGGATGCTGCCAAGAAAGCCCGTTTCAATGCGGTAAGCGGCTTGAACAATCAGACGGGAACAATAACGTATTATTTTAATCTAAAATAAGAGGAGGAACAATTATGGGTACAGTTTATGTTTTTTTTGCCGACGGATTTGAAGAAATAGAAGCTTTTACTTCTGTGGATGTGATGAGACGCGCCGGACTGAACGTAGAAATGGTGACGGTAACCCCTGATGAAATAGTGACGGGAGCACACGATGTTCCGGTCTTGTGCGATAAGAATGTAGTGAACTGCGACTTCTTTGATGCAGAGCTTGTATTATTGCCTGGCGGTATGCCGGGTGCGTCCACTTTGGAGAAGTGTGGAGAACTGCGTAATCTGGTACTGCGTTTTGCCCAAGAGCAGAAACCGATTGCTGCTATTTGTGCGGCTCCTATGGTATTGGGTAAGCTGGGATTGCTGAAAGGCAAGAAGGCTACTTGCTATCCCGGCTTTGAACAGTATTTGGAAGGTGCCGAATGTACGGGTGCTCCGGTAGAAAGAGACGGCAATATCATCACTGGTAAAGGACCGGGCGCTGCCATGGAGTTTGCATTGGCCGTAGTGGAGCTGTTGCAAGGCAAAGAGAAGGTGCAGGAACTGAAAGAAGCTATGTGCGTAACGGATTTATGATTTAAAATCATAAATCATAAATCATAAATCATAAATCATAAATCATAAATGGTTCAGTATGCTCTGATTGTTGCCGGTGGCAAGGGCTTGCGCATGGGGACCGAACTCCCCAAACAGTTTCTCCCGATAGGGGGGAAACCTGTTTTGATGCGCACTCTGGAGGCGTTTTATGACTACAATGCTGAGATACGGATAATATTGGTGCTTCCCCACAGCCAGCAGGATTACTGGAGGCAGCTGTGCAGGGAGTACCGTTTTTCATTGCCGCATGCCATTGCAGATGGAGGGGAGACGCGGTTCCACTCCGTAAAGAACGGTTTGGCTTTGGTCAAGACACCTGCTTTGGTCGGTGTGCACGATGGGGTGCGTCCGTTCGTGGCCCGGGAAGTGATTGCACGCTGTTATGACTTGGCGGCCGAGAAAAAGGCCGTAATTCCGGTAATCGGTGTGGTGGAGACCGTTCGCCGTATGGAAGGGGAAAGCAGTGTGACTGTCGGCAGGGATGATTATAGATTGGTGCAGACTCCCCAGGTTTTTGATGCGGAACTGCTGAAAGCGGCATACGAGCAGCCCTATACACCCCATTTTACCGATGATGCTTCTGTGGTGGAGGCATTGGGTGTATCTGTCTTTTTGACGCCGGGAAACCGGGAAAACATTAAAATAACCACTCCTTTTGATTTAAAAATAGCCACAGCTCTGATAGGTTCATGTTCGATTTAGCCACGCGTGACATAAAATATTTGTCGGGCGTCGGGCAGCAGCGTGCTTCGGTGCTCAATAAGGAATTGGGCATTTACTCCTTGCACGATTTGCTATATTACTTTCCATATAAATATGTAGACCGCAGTCGGATTTATTATATTCAGGAGATCGATGGGACGATGCCCTATATTCAGCTGAAAGGTGAAATACTAAGTTTTGAGACGGCTGGAGAAGGGCGCCAGCGCAGGTTGATTGCTCATTTCTCGGACGGTACGGGGGTGGTGGACCTGGTTTGGTTCCAGGGCATCAAATATTTGGTAGGGAAGTATAAAGTGCATCAGGAATATATTGTGTTCGGAAAACCGACCTTCTTCAATGGTAGAATAAATATGGCTCATCCGGATATAGACTCTGCTTCGGATTTGAAATTGTCGTCCATGGGGTTACAACCTTATTATAATACGACTGAAAAGATGAAACGGAGTTCTCTCAATTCGCATGCCATCGAGAAGATGATGAATACGGTGGTGCAGCAGTTGCGTGAGCCGTTGCCCGAGACCCTTTCTCCCGCTATACTTGCCGAGCATCATCTGATGCCGTTGACGGAAGCTTTGGTCAATATACACTTTCCCGCTAATCCGGATTTATTGCGTAAGGCACAGTATCGCCTGAAGTTTGAGGAGCTCTTTTACGTACAGTTGAATATCCTGAGGTATGCAAAAGACCGTCAGCGGAAATATCGCGGTTATATTTTTGAAAGGGTGGGCGAAGTGTTTAATACTTTCTACTCCCGTAATCTTCCTTTTGAACTGACCAATGCACAGAAGCGGGTATTGAAGGAAATCCGTAAGGATGTAGGCTCAGGAAAGCAGATGAACCGCTTGCTGCAAGGGGATGTGGGAAGTGGAAAGACGCTTGTCGCACTGATGAGTATGTTGATGGCGCTCGATAATGGTTTTCAGGCATGCATGATGGCACCTACCGAGATTTTGGCAAACCAGCACTATGAAACCATCCGTGAGCTGCTGTATGGAATGGAGGTACGTGTGGAACTGTTGACCGGTTCTGTTAAGGGCAAGCGGCGCGAAGCTATCCTTGCCGGTTTGTTGACGGGAGACATACATATACTGATAGGTACCCATGCCGTCATTGAAGATACGGTGAATTTTGCTTCGCTCGGTTTGGTTGTGATTGACGAGCAGCATCGTTTCGGTGTGGCCCAACGGGCACGGTTGTGGACAAAGAATGTACAACCTCCCCATGTATTGGTGATGACGGCAACCCCGATTCCCCGTACATTGGCAATGACGCTTTATGGCGATTTGGATGTGTCTGTCATCGATGAATTGCCTCCCGGACGTAAACCGATTGTCACTCTTCATCAGTTTGATAGCCGTCGGATAAGCTTGTATCAGTCCATGCACAAGCAGATTGCCGAAGGCCGGCAGGTCTATATTGTCTACCCGCTGATTAAGGAAAGCGAAAAGATTGACTTAAAGAACCTTGAAGAAGGGTATCTGCATGTTTGTGAAGAGTTTCCCGAGTGTAGGGTTTGCAAGGTACATGGAAAGATGAAACCTGCTGAAAAGGATGCTCAGATGCAATTGTTCGTATCCGGCGAGGCACAGATAATGGTGGCTACCACCGTGATTGAGGTAGGTGTAAATGTGCCCAATGCTTCGGTGATGGTGATTGAGAACGCCGAGCGTTTCGGGCTGTCCCAGCTTCATCAGCTTCGGGGACGTGTAGGACGTGGAGCTGACCAGTCCTATTGTATTCTGGTTACCGGCTACAAGTTGGCGGAGGATACAAGGAAGCGTTTGGAGATAATGGTGCGGACTAATGACGGCTTTGAAATAGCGGAAGCAGACTTGAAACTACGTGGTCCTGGAGATTTGGAAGGGACACAGCAGAGCGGCATTGCTTTCGATCTGAAGATTGCCGATATAGCCCGTGACGGACAACTGCTGCAATATGTCCGTGAAGTAGCGCAAACGGTGGTGGATGCAGATCCACATGGCATGTTGCCTGAGAACGAGGTCTTGTGGCGACAACTGAAAGCGTTGAGAAAAACGAACGTTAATTGGGCTGCCATTAGCTGAAAAAACGGTTAAACATGCACTTTTATTGCATTTTATGTTGTAAAACATGTTTGCTTGTAAATCTCCTATCTATAGGGGATTAAGACATCTTTGCGAGCTTTACAGTTTTCTCCTCTTCGAAAAAATAGTTAATGACTGATGTCGTTTTTCAGAGAGAAATGTTACCTTTGGGAGAATTTTTGAAAATCAATCTGGATATTCGCGTAGAACAAGTGGTGTTTGATTTGCCGAGATGCTTGCAACGGATATCAAAATGAATGACGAAACGGATGAATTTTAATTGGATAAAAACTGCTTTATTGGCTGCGACGGCAATGGTTAGCTTGAATTCTTTCTCGCAAGACCTGATTGCCCGCCAGGCCCCCATCGACAGAAAACTTAAGAGTGTTGATTCACTGGCTTTGCAAAAACAGATACGTGCAGAACAATCATTGTATCCGGGTTTGGATTTGTATCCCAACTGGAACAACGAATTCGTACAAGCCTATGGCAATGCGATTGTGCCTGAGAGCTATACATTTGATTTGACCGGTTTCTGTATGCCTACTCCCAATACCCGTATCACAGATGTATTCGGTTACCGTCCCCGGAGAAGAAGAGCTCATTATGGTTTGGATATCAAGGTGTATGTAGGCGATACAATCCGTGCGGCTTTTGATGGAAAAGTACGCGTTGTCAAGAATCAAGGTCGTCGTGGATACGGCAAATACGTCGTTATTCGTCACGACAATGGCTTGGAAACAGTTTACGGACACTTGTCTAAACAATTAGTTGATACAAACCAGTTGGTAAAAGCCGGCGAACCGATTGCATTGGGAGGAAATACCGGACGTTCTACCGGTTCACACCTTCACTTTGAAACCCGTTTCTTGGGTATTCCCATCAATCCTGCGCTTATGTTTGATTTTGAAAAGCAGGATATCGTAGCTGATTCCTATACTTTCCATAAGACAAAAGGCTCTTCCGGTACGGCGCGTAGCATGGCATCGGGTGAAGGTCTGTTCTATAAGGTAAAGAAGGGAGACACATTGGGACGGATTGCAGCACGTCAGGGAACCTCCATCGACAAGCTTTGCAAACTGAACAGAATTACGCGTAAAACAATCCTGAGACCGGGACAAGTATTGCGCTGCTCATAAAAACGTAAACAATCTCTATAGAAGAGGGTACTTTAATAGATTTTAGAGTGCCCTCTTTTTCTTTTTCTTTAATTATTCCTATCTTTGCAGCGCACTGTGAAAAAAGGAAATGAAAGATACCAAGCAACAATTTGAACATGTCATTGCGGTTTGCCGTGACTTGTTCTCTAAGAAACTTCATGATTACGGTCCGGCGTGGCGCATTCTTCGTCCGTCTTCCGTAACAGATCAGATATTCATCAAAGCCAACCGTATCAGAAGTATTGAAACGAAAGGGGTGACTTTGGTAGACGAAGGCATCCGTTCTGAATTCATAGCTATTGTCAACTATGGAATTGTAGGATTGATACAGTTGGAACTTGGTTATGCCGAAGCTGCCGATATGACCAATGAAGAGGCATTGGTGCTGTATGACAAATATGCCAAAACCTCTTTGGAGCTGATGCTTGCCAAAAATCATGACTATGATGAGGCTTGGCGTAGTATGCGTATCAGTTCGTATACGGATTTGATATTGATGAAGATTTACCGGACAAAGCAGATTGAAAGCTTGTCCGGGGAGACTTTGGTTTCGGAAGGTATTGATGCCAATTATATGGATATGATTAACTATTCCGTATTCGGCTTAATTAAGATTGAATTTGGAGATTGACAAGAAACATATTGTCGGGAAAGTTTGGGTGAACCTCTGCCGTTTTCTGCTGGGGGCTTTGTTCATATTTTCCGGATTTGTGAAAGCTGTTGATCCGTTGGGTTTCTTCTATAAAATTCAAGATTACCTGACGGCTTTCGGCATGATTTCCTGGTTTCCTTCTTATGCGCCCTTGCTGGTAGGGATAGCGTTGTCTGCCATAGAGTTCAGTGTAGGTGTTTTCTTGTTTTTGGGTATACGACGGAAGGTGGCATCTGTATTGGCATTATTGCTGATGGTTGTAATGACTCCGCTAACACTTTATCTGGCTTTGGCGAATCCGGTATCCGACTGCGGATGCTTCGGTGATGCGTGGATATTGACCAATTGGCAGACTTTCGGCAAGAACGTAGTATTGTTGGTGGCGGCAGTATCTGTATTCAAGTGGCAGGATTTACTGGTGCGTTTCATTACTCCGAAGATGGAGTGGATGATTTCCATGTATACGTTTCTATTTGTGTTTGCGTTGTCCTTCTATTGCCTGGAGAATTTGCCGATACTTGATTTCCGACCTTACAGAATTGGAGCGAATATCAAGGCGGGCATGGAAATTCCGGAAGGTGCTAAACCAAGCGTGTTTGAAAGCCGGTTCATTTTGGAAAAAGGAGGAAAGCGTCAGGAATTTACATTGGACAACTATCCGGACAGTACATGGACGTTTGTAGAATCGCGTACGATACTGAAGGAAAAAGGTTATGAACCTCCCATTCACGATTTTTCCATGATGAGCCTGGATACATGGGAAGATATAACGGACAGCGTACTGTCGGATAAAGGATATACGTTTCTGCTGGTTGCCCATCGGATAGAAGGAGCGGACGACAGTAACATCGACCTTATCAATGAAATATACGATTACAGTGTGGAGCATGGTTATGGCTTTTATGCCTTGACTTCATCTCCGGAAGACGAGATAGAGTTGTGGCGTGACAAGACCGGAGCGGAATATCCTTTCTGCCAGACAGATGATATTACGCTGAAGACCATTATCCGTTCAAATCCCGGTTTGTTGTTGATAAAGGACGGAACGATTTTGAACAAATGGAGTGACAACCGGCTGCCTGATGAATATGTGCTGACCGATAGCCTGGACAAGTTGGAATTGGGCAAGCAGAAGCAGGAAAGTGACTTACAAACAATAGGCTATGTGTTGCTGTGGTTCATCCTTCCTCTGATGATGGTGCTTTGTGTCGATATTTTAGTCGTAAGGCGCCGGGAGAAACAACGCCTCAGACAACAATAGTATCAAATAGTAAATAGTAAATACATTAACCCTTTTAATAATAAAACAAAATGAGAAAAAACATTGTTGCAGGAAACTGGAAAATGAACAAAACCCTCCAAGAGGGTATTGCTCTTGCAAAAGAACTGAATGAAACATTGGCTAACGAAAAGCCTAACTGTGATGTAATCATCTGTACTCCGTTTATCCACCTGGCATCTGTTACTCCTTTGGTAGATGCTGCCAAGATTGGTGTAGGTGCAGAAAACTGTGCAGACAAGGAGTCAGGCGCATATACCGGCGAAGTATCAGCTGCTATGGTTGCTTCTACTGGTGCAAAATATGTCATTCTGGGCCACTCTGAACGTCGTGCTTACTATGGTGAAACAGTTGCTATTCTGGAAGAAAAAGTAAAATTGGCTTTGGCTAACGGTCTGACTCCGATTTTCTGTATCGGTGAGGTACTGGAAGAACGCGAAGCAAACAAGCAGAATGAAGTGGTAGCCGCTCAGCTGGCTTCTGTATTCTCTTTGTCTGCCGAAGATTTCTCTAAGATTATTTTGGCTTACGAGCCGGTTTGGGCTATCGGTACCGGTAAGACTGCTACTGCAGAACAAGCACAGGAAATCCACGCTTTCATCCGTTCCTTGATTGCTGAAAAGTATGGTAAGGAAATTGCTGACAACTGCTCTATCCTTTATGGTGGCAGCTGTAAGCCTTCTAATGCAAAGGAACTGTTTGCCAACCCGGATGTTGACGGCGGTCTGATTGGTGGTGCTGCTTTGAAGGTTTCTGACTTCAAGGGTATCATCGATGCCTTTAATTAAATAGTTGAAAGCTGAAAGTTGAAAATGGATTGCATGTCGTATCTGCATAACTGTTTTCCATTTTCAGCTTTCCATTTTCCGTTATATAAAGATATTGACTCATGAAAAAGCTTGGTTTACTTTTAGTTGCATGTTTCGCTTTTGCAACGATTTCTGTAGCGCAGAATAATATTGTGAAAAGCCTGGAACGTAATGTGCCGGGACAAGGCAAGGTGACTATCCATCAAGATGCACGCATTGCGGCATTGATAGGTTCGGAGTATGTTCCTGCCGGTTCGGATGAGCAGAAAGTGATTAAAAGTTCGGGTTACCGCATACAAGTTTATGCAGGGAATAATACCCGTCAGGCCAAGAACGAAGCTTATGCGGTAGCTACCCGCATCAAGGAACATTTTCCCGAACTTACAGTTTATACCTCTTTCAATCCCCCCCGTTGGCTGTGCCGTGCAGGAGATTTCCGCAGTATCGAAGAAGCGGATGCCATGATGCGTCAGTTGCGGGCTACTGGTGTATTCAAGGAAGTTTCTATCGTGAAAGAGCAGATAAACATCCCCTTATAAAGAATTATCATGTTAGGAAAAGAAGAAATTGTATCTCCTTCATTAGATGAATTGAAGGAACATTATCACCGCATCCTTACTCTGTTGGGTGAAGATGCCGGACGTGAAGGTTTGCAGAAGACACCTGAACGGGTGGCGAAGGCCATGTTGTCGTTGACGAAAGGGTATCATATGGACCCGCACGAGGTACTCCGTTCAGCCAAGTTTCAAGAAGAATACAGTCAGATGGTGATTGTGAAAGACATTGATTTCTTCTCGCTTTGCGAACATCACATGCTTCCCTTCTACGGAAAGGCACATGTGGCATATATTCCTAACGGCTACATTACCGGACTGAGCAAGATAGCCCGCGTAGTGGATATTTTCTCTCACCGCCTGCAAGTGCAGGAACGTATGACTCTCCAAATAAAAGAGTGTATTCAGGAGACGCTGAATCCGCTGGGGGTTATGGTTGTTGTGGAAGCCAAACACATGTGCATGCAGATGCGCGGAGTAGAGAAACAGAACTCCATTACCACTACATCCGATTTTACCGGAGCATTCAACCAAGCGAAGACTCGCGAGGAATTTATGAATTTAATCAGGCATAATTCTTGACGGAGAACTCCCCGAATTGAATTTAAAAATTCAGGATGACTCTGTCTCCCAGCCGCTTTGCCATGATGCTTTTTACTTTGTTCAATTCGTTGTAGCGCTCCATGATGCTGTTACACTGGGTTTCATCATTGGCTATGGCAGGGTTCTGTAACGCAAATAGGGTATGCTTCAATTCTTCGCAGACGATGGCATATTTGAAGTTTATCATTAACCGTGGAATTAGCTCATAGAGGCGTTCTTCGTCCGTCACCATTTGTTCTATCTGTGATTTCCTTAACTGATAGCGGTTGCTGATAAGCTCCACACTCAGCTTGCTGATGACGGGGTCGGGATGCGCCACAAAATACCGTTCGGCGGTAAAACCCTCATTGTGGATACGTTCGGCAGCCTCTGTCAGGATTTGCCGGTGAAGCGGATTGTGGAAGGCAAGTTCGTCTTCTTTTAAATCATTGACTATATATTCAGTTACAGTGATAGGGGTTTCCTGCCCCTCTTCATTGGTGACATTGCACATCACCCGCTCACCATAGAGCACTACCATCTTCAGAATAAGTCGTTCGTATTTATAGAACTCCTGGCCCTCCTTGCCCTCCTGCGGGATGAAGGATACATATTCTTCCTCGGGTGGAAAAGGTGGAGGTGTTTCGGAAGGGAGACCGGCAGGCAGTGATTGGGACGGATAGCCAGCTTGTTGTGCGTCGGGGCTGGTAGCTGCAGTATGACTGCCATTGACCCCCGCTTCTGCATTGGCTCTTGCGGCATTGGCCGACCGACGCTCACGTTCTGCTCGCTCAGCTTGTTGCTCGGCTTGCTTTTCTCGACGCTTGGCAACCTCAGAAACCAGCAGTTTGTCTTCTACGTGCAATAATTGGGCGCACTCCTTGATATAGACATCACGCACAATGGCTTCGGGAATGATGGAAATGCTTTGCACAAGGTTTCCTATAAGCTCGGCACGCTTGATGGGGTCTTTTCCAGCATCTTCCAGCAACAGATTGGTTTTGAAGCGGATAAAGTCCGTTTCATTCTCTTGTATGAAGGCCTGGAACTCCGTCGCATTGTGTTTGCGGGCAAAGGAGTCCGGGTCGTCACCATCGGGCAGGAGGCAGACTTTGACGTTCATGCCTTCTTCCAGCAACATATCAATACCTCGGATAGAAGCCTTTATACCGGCAGCATCACCGTCGTAGAGCACTGTCATATTGTTGGTGAAACGATGAATCATCCGGATTTGTCCGGATGTCAATGCTGTGCCCGAAGAGGCAACCACATTCTCTATGCCCGATTGGTGCATGGAAATGACGTCTGTATAACCTTCGACCAGAAAACAACGGTCTTGTTTCACAATGGCTTGTTTGGCAAAATATATGCCGTACAGTTCATTGCTTTTATGGTAAATCTCCGATTCAGGCGAGTTGACGTACTTCACCTTGACGCCTTTGGTGGCGCCGGCAAGCACACGTCCCCCGAAAGCCACCACCTTACCGGAGAGAGTGTGTACCGGAAAGATGACCCGCCCCCAGAAGCGGTCGCGCAGTCGGTGGTCGTCCGTCTCGTAGCAGAGGCCGGTCTTGACAAGATAATCCTTTTTATAGCCTTTTTTCAAAGCTTCCTGGGCAAGGGCATCGTGGCTCTCGGTACAATAGCCCAACTGGAACTTCTCGATGATGTCATCCCGGAAGCCGCGGCTGCGGAAATAGGCCATGCCGATACTCCGTCCGTCTACGTGGTTCTTTAGGATATTCTGGAAGTAGTCACGGGCAAAGTTGTTCACAATGAAGAGGCTTTCCCGTTCGCTCTGTGCTATCTTCTCCTCGCTGGATAGTTCGCGTTCTTTGATTTCAATGCCGTATTTTTTTGCGAGATATTTCAGCGCCTCAGGATAAGACATCTGTTCGTGCTCCATGATGAAATGCACTGCATTTCCTCCTTTTCCGCAGGCAAAACACTTGCAGAGCCCTTTGGCGGGGGATACATAGAAGGAAGGGGTTTTGTCATCGTGGAAAGGGCACAGACCTACATAGTTCACACCGCGTTTGCGCAGGGTGACAAAGTCTGATACGACATCGTATATCTGTGCGGCATCAAGTATGCGGTCTATGGTGGGTTGGTCTATCATTGTCTCTTTTCTAACTTGTGCAAAAGTACATGATATTTCTTGGATAATCAAAAAATATCATATAGGAAAGAGCAGACCGGAACCCTACATCATCATAAAATTCCCGTGGATTGTATAGTCGAGTTTTTCTTTCAATCTTTGTATGTCAACCGGCTTGGACATATATCCGTTAAAGCCATTCTGCATAATCTTTTCTTTGTCCGAAGCAAAGGAGTATGCCGTTACTGCAATGATAGGTACCGTTTTGGATACTTTACGTATTTCGCGAGTAGCTTCATATCCATCCATTTTAGGCATATTGATGTCCATGATGACCACATGCGGATGAAACTTCTGATGGAGTTCCACGGCTTCCTCCCCATCCCAAGCATGAACCAACTCATAATCTTTCTGTAGGATAGACTTGAACAGCATATAGTTGCTTTCGTTGTCCTCTGCTATCAGGATTATAGGCTTTTCCTTGCTTCTCTCGTTCAGAAGAGGCATTAAAGTTAGATTATTTTCCTTTTGAGCCTCTTTCGGTTTATAAGGTATTGTAAACCAGAAAGTACTTCCTTTACCTTCTCCTTCGGATTCTACTCCGATGCGTCCTTTCATTTTTGTGACAATGTTTTTGCATATTGAGAGCCCTAATCCCGTTCCTTGTATAAAGGTGTTTACTTTGGTAAACCGTTCAAATATTTTCTTCTGATTCTCTAGTGAGATGCCTATGCCCGTATCTTTTACGTAGAAATAGAGTTCTTCTCCACGGATTTTGTATCCAAACATAATCTCACCTTTCTCTGTAAATTTTGCAGCGTTGACCAGCAGGTTGATGAGGACTTGAGAGAGACGGTTATGTTCTGTCTGTACGTAACAAACTGGTACTTCAGGAACGAATTGTAGGGCAACACCTGTTTGCAGTCTGCCTCGTACAGTGTTTTCCACATCTTTTGCCAACTGATTTAAGTCGACATTCTGATAATTGAATTCCAGTGTATTTGCTTCTATTTTTGAAAGATCCAGGATGTCACTTACCAGTTGCAATAGCAACTGGTTGTTGGTTTCTATGATACTGATGAACTCTTTGCGTTCGGTTTCGTTTTCGGTTGCAGTCAGCAGGCTGGAGAATCCTACGATGGCATTCAAGGGGGTACGTATCTCGTGGCTCATATTGGCTAGAAATGCAGATTTCAGCCGGTCGGATTCTTGGGCTTTTTCTCGTGCTCGGATAAGCGCTTCTTCTTGCCTCTTGCGTTCTGTTATCAGTAAAAGGGAGCCGACAAGCGATATTGGACAGCCGTTTTTGTCGCGCTGGTCAATTACTGCGTTGGTTTCCATCCAATCTGTTATTTTTCGCCCTTCTACTTCGGTGATAATACGATATTCTTCTTTGATATGCTGCAACTTGCCTGAAATGAGATTTTCATGTACATGGTGCATACGTTCGAAGTCTTCCGGGTGTATCTTTCGGAAATATTCTGACGCCTTGATAATATCTACTTGGACTGTGGAGTTCTTCTCCTTTGTAAAGTTCATGTGGTCTAATATCTTTTGTGCTTCGCAATAAATCAGACCCTCCTTTAAATCCCAGCGCCATGGTATGATGCGTGCTATGCCCAATGTCATTTCCAGTTTTTTATTAATCTCTCGCAATGTGTTTTCGGCATCTTTGCGCGCTGTAATATCTACGGCAAAGACATCCAAAGTGTGTTTTTGGGATGCCGGGCAAAGAATGAATTCGTAAAAGCTGTTTGTTTGTTTGAAGTAATGAGTAAATGTTACCGTTTGCTTTTCTTGGAATACCATTTCCATGAAATGTGTCAGGTGCTCTATTTGGGAGAAGGCATTTTTTTGTGAACCATCGGTAGTTGGCGTAAACTGGTCGTTGAAAATAATATTGCCGCATCGATAGCTCATATCTGCTATCTGTCCCGTTTTGTCGAAGAAAACCTCTATTTGAGTATAAGATATCGGCATATTACGTAAAAGGGTATCATGGGCACTTAGCAAGGTGATTTTCTTTTGCTGGAACCGATAAATGACTAAAGCTATGATAAGTAGTGAGAGTATCAACACTACTCCGCAAATAATCCACCATTGATACTTCTGCCAGAATGTAAGCGGTTTATTGATGAATACCGAGTCCTTAGGACAGAGTGTGGTGTCCAGACCGTCCATCTGCAGTTGCTGGTAGTTGATGAAGGGATAGGATTTCTTGCTATATGTAAATGGGATATTCCGTGCATCCTCTCCTGCAAATATCTGTTTGAGGGCTGAAGAAAGCGCGTTTTGCATTTCCATGCGGTCATAGAAATATCCTCCCGCAAACCCCTCTTTACCCACATAGGCATTCCTTAATGCAAATACGGGTTGAGGCGATGATGCAACTAACTGAAAGTCTCCACTGATGAGTGTAGGAAAACCGAGTAGATTCTTACGCTCGTAAAACCATGTGGAAAATAGCATACCCGTCTCCGGTTCATCATTTAGCAGATATGCCTGTAATTCGTTTTGGTTTCTTTCATTACCTATTAAGCGTTCATAGTGGAGGTTTGGATACTTTGACGTTATATAGGCATGAATAAGCCGGTCCAAGTCTTGGTTATGATAGAGTTCATCTGCTGCGAATACAATCGTTTTCATTTTTGGCAGCATCTGTACCATCATGTCGATGGTCTCTTTGTACATATACGGCGTTTCGATAAAAGTAAAGTTGTATTGCGGCCGCAGGTCAACCAGAGGAGATGTGATGGCATTGGAAATGTGTATAGGACGTCCGGTGAAATAATATTCCCGTGGAGCATACGTGTCTTCGTTGCCGACCAATACTATTGGAATATTTCCCCACTCACTCAAAATACGTTCCCTTAAAGTAAAAGCCATGTTGCCGAGAAGTACAAGATAATCGGGTTTCTTATCCTGGAAACGTTCGAAAATGCCATTCTCCATCCGGATATACAATGAGTCATTACGAATGAACGTCCCGTTCATGTGTACTACATCGGCTGTGATGTCCTCTATAGGAGATGTTTGCAGCAGGATGGGAGTTATAAGTTCTTGGCTCCAGGGTGCGCTTTCATTGTACGAGTTTATAATAAGTAATCTGTGGTGTTTGCCGACTATGGTTGCTGTGGCAAACGCCGAACTTAAATATAGAAAAATGAAACATAAGCTAATTATGCATCTTTTAGATAAAAATACTTTCATGACCTGATTTTTCAAGCAACATATTGTCTAATGGCAATTTAATTGCTACGTATTATTTATACAAAAATAATACAAATGTATTTTAATCATAAAATATAGTCGCTAAAATTAAAAATAATTAACGGCGTCTTTTTGTTTTATGCACTGGAAGTTTAATGTAATTATTATTTCATATATCTGTCTTGTATTATCTGGTAAGTGTGTACAAGGGTGAGAGCAGATAGAAAAGGGAGTTGACAGATTGTAATAAAAAGATGAAAAGGATATTTTCATCTTGAAAAAAGTTATATTTTTGCACCCGCTTTTGAAAATGGTATCGGAGACATTTTTGTTTTTATATAAATTCAATTGGTATTATGAACATTTTTTGTAAGAAAATCTTTGTTCCCCTTTTGTGCGGAACATTATTTTGGGGCGCTTGCTCAGATGATGCACCGTCCGGAGAAGATAGCGGGCAGCAAACTTATTCATTGGTGGTGAAAAGTGTCACTGCTTCGGGAGAGGATTCCTTCGGGGAACTGCGTGAGGTATCGGTTTTTCAGTTCAGTGGCGGCAGCTTATATAGGACGCAATTGCTGAATCCGAAACAAGATGGTACATCCAGCATCTCTGCACTCAGCGGCTCGCGGTTATATTTTCTTTCAGAAGTGAAGCTGCCCGTTCAGGAAGAGAAACTGACCGAAGAGGAATTGTGTAATATGGCCATTGGCGAAGGGCTTCATGATAATTCCGCTCCGGATTTCATGTCGGCGGTGGTTCAATTGGAAGATGATGTCGAGACGCGCAATAATCCGGAGGTCAGTGTGGGCATGAAACGTGGGGTGGCCCGTATCGACCTGAACACTACGGCCGACGATAAGACGCGGATTGAGGAGATTATAGTGGAAGATGCCCCGGCCGAAACTTTTCCGTTTCAGGAAGGCGTTGCCGTGTCGGACAAGACGGTGAAATATGTGAAGACGTTTGAACCGGCATTCGGAGGGGAACAGCCGAACGTGTTCCGTATTTTTGAAAGTATACATCCGGTTCATATAGTTTTACGTGGTGCGTATGATGGAATACCCATCAGGCTGAAAATGCAATTGCCGCGTATAGAACGCAACAAGGTGTATGAATTGTCGGTACTTAACGTAGGGGCTACGGTAGAAGGCGTTTTCGAAATCAAGCCGTGGGAAGAGGGCGAAACGGTGACCGGCAAGCCCGATACAGACCACCGCATCCTGCTGGATGCTTCCCGGTCTGTTATCCCCGAGGGGGTATCGGTAGATTATGAGAACAACATTGTAGAAGTGCCTATGACGGGAGTAGATGGCATGAAACTGGCGTTTCTGGCCGACACCCGGATAGACATTGCATCTGCCGAAGGAGTTGTGGATGGCGTGATGCTGACCGACATGGCGGTGACTGAAGAGGCCGAAGGAATTGTCTCTTCCTTCAGTGTATCTGTTCCGGCGCAAGGCAGCGGACGGTTGGGGTATTCGTTCATGGTGCACCTGAAGAATGCACTTATGGGCGGTTCTTATGACTACGTGGAAGTGCGCGTGGCTCCGAGTGACAAGCAGATTGAAACGGTAGAGATGGCAGGAAGCGTGTGGATGGCTTTTAATGCACGCAGCAGCGACCTCGAAGACCAGATTTATCCGTTGGACGGTGCTACGGTGGAAGACATGTACCGCACCAGCTGGATTAATACAGTCGGCGGTTTGTTCCAGTGCGGTCGCAAGTATATGTATGTGCCTTGGCAGGGATATAACCCTTCTAACAACCTGGGCAACCAGACTGCCGACATGCCTTGGCAGAATGATTCGCACATGCCTTGCCCTGAAGGATATAGAGTGCCTACCCGCGACGAACTGAACTCCTTGCTTCCGAAAGGCCAAGAGATTCCCGGTACTTATACGGCGGGAAACGGAGAGCGGATTACCGCCACGCTCCATGTGGGAGAAGGTACGTTGGTGACTCCTACCGGTGTCACCGGAACACAACATTACGTGAAGTTTACTTCGGAAGATACCGGCCGTTACCTCATCATACCTTTGGCAGGTGGAAAGGGCGACAAATCGACCTCCAACAATCCCTCTTTCGGAAAACGTGCCGTGTTGTGGACTAGCCAGCGCGACGGTTGTCCCGGAGGATATGCCTGGGCCTATTGGATGCAGTTCGAAGGAAAAGATTCGACCGTCATTGCCGAACAGCGATTGCAGATGGAGGCGTTCGCGTCCTTGCGTTGTGTAAAGAAATAGAGGAGGGCAGGACATGAAGATTATAAGAATTATAATGCTTTTGGGATTGCTGCCGTTGCTGGCCAGCTGCTCTTCGGACGGGCTTGGCTTCGACAGCGCTGAACAGGCCGGCGCAGGGCAGGTGACCTTCCGGTTCGGCTTGCAGGCAGATGTCACTGCCGGGGTGCGCACCCGCAGCGAACAGCCGGAACCGATAGCCCGTATGTGGTATGCCATAGCCGACGAACGGGGCGAAGTAATCAAGCCGTTGTATCAGAAACTGGAAGCCGATTTCTCCAAACTGACCATCGAAGGATTGGGGTATGGCGACTATACCGTGGTGTTTCTTGCTACCACCCATCCGGAATCGGATATTACGGTTGACGAGCCGGCCCTGCTGTCGGATGCCTGGCTGGTGAATCACGTGGAAAAGGCACCGCTTGATGAGGCCTGGTTCTATAAGAAGATAGCGTTGCACATCGGCCGGGAGCAGGCTCCGGTGATGCAGACCGTCTGCCTGGAACCTTGTGTGGGCAGGGTAGATGTCGATTTGGATGTGTCGTCCGACTATATGTGGCGGTTTATCCGCAACATAGAGGTCTCTTTCGATGATGCCCAAGGGGTGTATGCCGGTATTCAGGCCGGTGGCGAGTACGCAGGTGCCGGAGGAGTGGACGCTTACAACATCACGCAGCGCCGTTCATTCTACTCGTTGCCCGGACGGGAGGCACTTTCCGGACGGGTGACGATTGAGTCGGAGCGTAGCGACGGAACTTCCTTTATGCAGGTCTATCGCTTCAGTGGTTGCAAGATAGAAGCCGGACGCGTGTCGCATATCCGCATCAGTTACCGCCATCCCGAAAGTGGCGAAGGCTTGCTCTATGTACGCGAGGAGGATTTCTCCCGATTCCGGACGGATACCATGTTTCTGGCCGACGAACCGCGCGAGGTGTTCTACGATAGCAATCGCCGTTCCTTTCGGGTGAATGCCCCGTTGCAGGTGTCGGTGTCCGATGATCATCAGCTGCTTGTAAAGTTCTTCTCGCCGATTGGCATCAGTGGCGTCAAGATACTGTGCCGTTTCAACAAGGTGAGCACGGAATTCTTCGAACTGGCTCGTTTCGACCGCATTTATCCGTTTATGGAGGCATCGTTCCCCTTGCCGGTGGTCAGTTCGGAACGTACGTTTGTAGCGGAGAACGGTCGCCGGATAACAGTTCCGGCACAGCCGGAACTCTCCAATGACGACGTGACGTTGCTTGTCCGTACGGAAGACCCCTTCATGAAAAAGATAGAGCGGATAGACAGCCAGTGGTTTATCCGTTTCTCCGCTTATTCGGCAGATAACGGGCATGCGTATTGGCGGCACATGGATCCGTTGCTTTGCCGTCACGGAGTGGCGTTGGCGCTCAACATGGCTTTCATGTTCGCTTCCGAAGAGTTCAATGTGGAAATGAATGCCTACGAGGGCAAGCTGAAGGACAATGGAGGAAATCCGATAGACCTGGATGCTTTGCGGCAAAGAATCCGCGGTCACGGTGGGCTTGTACTGGGACGTGTGGTCGGAGTAGGTGGCCTGGGTGGAGGCAATACTTATGGTCTGGCCGATTATTGTTATAAAGGTGTTTACTTTGATGCCACGGCGCCGGGAGCCAATCCGCATAATTATGCCCGTCAGGCCATGTTTCACGAGTATGGGCATTGTTTGGGCTACAATCATAGCAGTACGATGACATACGGTGACCAGTGGACAGTACTTTGCGCTACAGTTTTTGTGGGCATGGGGCAAGATGGCAAATTGCCGGTATGTTCAAAAGAGGTGGTAGGAGGTTTACCAATGTAACGTGACAAAAAAACGCGGCATCGAACCATGTGTTCGGTGCCGCGTTTTTTCTCTTTTGGTGTCAACTGTTAGGATTTTCGGTGATTAATGCACCTCTCCAAGGGGTTACTTCGACAGATAGTGTGAGGTAGTGACTGTCTTTTTCATCCGGGGTGTCCGGAGTTATGGGAGCGGGGTCGTTTTCCGAAATGCGCGGATGTCCCAGACGGTTGATTCCCGTTACGGAAAGCTTGTAAATGTTGTTGCGCACGATGGCAAACTCCATAGGTCCCGTCACGGTGTCGTCGTTGTTGTCATTGTGCCGGTTCCAGCAGAAGTAGTAGCAGTAATAGCAGTAATAGCAGTAATAGCCTGCTGCGTCGTAGTCGTCCGTGTTCGATTGGTAAAGGGTGAACTGTGCCTTTTTGGCGGCTTTCCTGAAATTGGCCTGGAATGCTTCGTTGCCAATGTTCTGTTCATGCCACTTTTGCCACAGATAGTCCGGGCTTGTTTTGTCTGTGCTATAGACGGCTGTTTGCCCATTGCTTTTTATGGTGATATTCTTCTTCTCATTTCCGAATACGGCTTTATAGAACCTGCTGTTCTCCTCTGTCAAGAAAGCTTTTTCGCGCACTTCCTCCCATGTCACGTAGAGTGTATTGGCATAGGAATAAAGGATGGGGTCTTTAGCCGGATTTCCCTTGGCATTTGCAATGGCATCTTTCAGTTTCCGGGATGCCTTGTCGGTCGCCATGATTTGCCCCTTGAATACGATGCCGGTGCTGATTCCGTTCTGTTGCAGTTCTATGCCGGGAATGGTGTTTTCGGTTACATACCGCCATGTGTGGTACCCTTTCCCTTTATTCTTGACAACCTTTGAAATTTGCGAGGTGTACCATTGGCTGCGTGCGGTGGCGTCAATGTCCCAGTTTCCCCCTTCATAGTTGCCGACGCAGAAGTTGAAGAAATCCTTGAAGGGATAACTTTTATCGATGTTTTTGGCGGTTCCGCTTTTTATTGCGGCATCCGTATCTACCACATAATTGGTTTTCGGGCCGTGGCTATGTTCCGCTCCGCATATCTGTGCGTTGGCATTGGCACCGTTGTCCGACACGCGTCGCAAGTAGTAGAAGTCGCGGCTCATGTTTACCAAAGCCATTTTGGTCAGTTTCACTTTTAGGGTGGCGTTTCCTTCGTCATTCCCCACTACGTAGGTTTGGTCTTTGTTTTTACTTCCATCCTTGGAGTCGAAGCGCGCCACGGCACGTTCCACCAGGATGGTGCCTTCATTGTTCACCTCTTTTTTTCCGGTGCCTTTATGGTTTGTTCCGGAGAAGTGGAAGGGTGTGCTCTCTTGGAAATGGCTTTTCCAGGATTCTATGTTTTTAGGAATTCTCTTTTCAATGCACGTTCGGGTTGCGGTGGACATAAGGAATCCATGCTGATGGTCTTTTCCTCCCCATACGCTTTCTCCTCTTATTACATTGCCGTTGGCATCTTCAGTTATATTCTCGGTTTTGTGTATCCATTCTTTCAGCATGAAGTGCTCTTTAAAGAGGTTTTGCAGTTCGTTTGTAGGGTTGCAGAAGACGTAGAGGTGGATTCTGTCTTTTCCTTCATCGAGTATCCCGTCGGCCTTGTAGTAGGCAGCCAATGCGGCTTTGTCGATTTTCTGGACGGTACTGACGGTGCCTTTTGCTTTGTTGAGGTTTGTCAGTGATACTTGTTCGCCGCAGGCAATGAATTTGTTGTCTTTATCTGCCAGTACAAGCAGGATGTTGTTCACCCGATTTTCGTGCTCTTCTCCCGTTATGGCATTGCCGGTGCTGTTGTTGTCGGTTTTATTGTTTTCATTTGTTGTGTTTTTATCAGTTGTGGACAGTTGCACTTGTACGTTCACGTACACTGCATCTTCCGGTTTGTCCGGCATTGCATCTGTTTTACGCCTGCTTTTGGGTTAGTAGGGTTACCGCAACTTGTAATGGTACATATCGCCAATATGCTGATAAAAAACATGTTCCAGTATCTCTTTTTCATAGCGTAAATTTATTAAGAATTTCGGCATACAAAAATAAGACAAACGACAATGGATTCCAATTTTTAACTATTTTTTTCTGACTTTTCTCTATAAATGTTCAAATTCTTCTGTTGTCAGTTTGGTTGCTTGGATAATCATTTCCGTAGCTACTCCCATTGTTTTGAGATTGCGGGCTATCTCGAAACGACTGGCTCGTATACCTTCTTCTCTCCCTTCTTCTCTTCCTTCCATCAGCCCTTCTAGTTTATTGCCTTTTTGGGGGTGATTTCGAGTAGAGTTCATCGTTATGCTATTCTGAAGTAGGGCGGCAGATGGTGGCGTACATTTCCCTGCATTCTTCGGAACTGTCGACTGTTTGTAAGTGAACTACCCTGGTCGTTCGAGTGAACTACCGGTGTCGTTCAATCGAATAACTGGGGTCGGCTGCCTGAACTACCCTGGTCGTTCACTTGGATAAAAGCGCTCCGATGTGCTGAAGGCGGCAACTTGTCCGATGCGAAGAAGGGTGTTTCAGAATCACGTGTCGACGGTTTGTCGGTTGCTGATGCCGTTTCTCTTTATCATAGAAGAAAAGAAGTTTCACCGGAAAAGCCGATAGATAGGGCGAAAGTGTGATAAGGTGAAGGCTGTGAGGGTTTGAAATCATTCTCCGTGTAGGGACTGATTTCGGCTTTCTTTCGCAAGGTGTGAGAGGACCTGCTCCGGCAGTGCTTCTTTTAGGAGGACGTGTTTTTCTTTGTCCAGCAGGTAGAGGGTGGGCATGGAGGGGAGTATGTACAGTTCGTTGTCGGTGAGGGTGTGAGAGGCGGTTCCGGCCATCCAGTCTGTGGGCAGTCTGTTTCCGGCACGGGGGGCGGCTTCGGGACGCGGGGCTGTTTCGGGGGTGTTTTCGGTGTTGATGGCTAGCACGGTGAGCAGTCCGTCGTGCAGCATCTGCTTGAAGAGACGGTCGTCGTGCAGCAGGGCGATGGTCTGGCGGCAGTGGGTGCAATCGGGGTTGTAGAACATCAGGAGCAGGCAGTGGGCAGAGGGGGTGGTGTGCAGCGTCCGGTGGTCTCCTTCCGGGGTGAAGTAGGCGAAGTCGGTGGCTATGGTGCCGGGGCGGTTCTTCAGGGCGGCAGAGAGGAGGAAGCGGGGGCGGGACTTTTCGGTATCATTCAGCAGGGGGGTGTGGGCGATGGCTTCCAGAAAGGGGATGAAGTGCTCCTCGCTCTGCATGGGCGAACCGATGGTATAGAGGTACTTCTCGGCCAGTTCGGCCAGTAGCAGGTAGGCGGGTTTGTCGGCTTCGGCGCGCTGCATTAGCAGGTGCACGGCTTCGGTGCGGGCTTCGGCAGGTGCATGGGGGAAGAGGGAGAGGTAGTTGACGAGGTTTTGCTCCATGAAGCCGGGATTGCGGCTGCGCAGGGTGTCGGCGAAGGACATGCTGTCCCAGAAGTGTGCCAAGAGGTTGGAGGCGCGTTCGTGGGGAGTGCGCAGGGTTGCGGGGATGGCAGGCAGGGGCAGGTCTTGTGTCTGATTTTGTTGTGCGTTCATGCTGCCACTGATGGCGGTAAGCATGAGGCATATCAGAAAAATTGAAAGTCTGTCATTCATTTCTTTCTCTGTTAGTTTAAGAGCCTGTTTAAATTTTGTCCGGCATTCTCAAAAGAAACTGAGTGAAAACTTCTTTAAGCAAAATTTAAACAAGCCCTTGAATGTCCGCTGATTATTTTTCTACACAGCGGATGAAGCAAGCATCCTTACCAGTGTTTGCAGCACTCACCCCATACGGGAAAAAGTCAAAGGTAAAGTAGTTGAAATCCCACCCTATTACATATTCAAAATCGAGTCCCATACTATGACCTTTATTTCTCGAATATTTGTTAAGCCAATAAACTGCTCCCGGCCTCATATATATATCATAAAAGAGAGGCGTGTTATTTGCGGTAGCATCCGGTAAGAATGCATTTTGATAACTAGCATATCTTAGTATTCCAGGTCCTTTAGAGTTGCTATTCCCCCCCTTCGTGTCATCTTGTTTTCTATGACCATATCCGGAAGCTCCAATGGGGAAAAACAGGTTCTTTCCATTTTTTTTATTGTAGACAAAGCACCCCCGCATTCCACGCCGGGTATTTTCATAATCGTACCCATAGACCTCTGTTATATGATTCAAAGTTTCTTGAGATTCATCCCCATATAGCACTCCATATCCTTCCGCTATATCTTCTCCTTGGTATAGATTTAAAAAATCTTCAAAAGAAGCTATGCGGGCATTGTGAATTTCCAGATTGTCAAACGCGGGTTCTGGTGGAGTATCTCCCCAAGGATTAAAGTCAGGAGGTGTTATAGCGCTCCATGTGATTTCCTGTTTATTTTCCGTGTTATCGGTGGCAATCAGTAACTTATCTGCATTATTCTTAAATTTATCCGGTGTTATCTCGATCCAAGGAGTTTCTGAATTTTTATTGCACATTGCATCAATCGGTTGGTCTAAGTTCAGGAATTTGAACAACGAGCCTTCTTCCAAAGGAGAATCTGTTTCCTTCGAACTTGTCCGTAGATTATGGGCATGCCACTTGGTTCCTGTTCCATCGAATAAGTCATCCGGAGCATCTCCTTGTCTGACGAAAATCAGATGATAACAAGTATAATTGTGATATTCTACCCGGATAATGGCATAACGGTTTTCCTGCGGGCTGCAGGTTCCATTAAATTTGATACGAAAATCTATCGTAGAACCAGTCTCTCCTCCGATGGTATCGGTGGAAGCTCTTGTTTCGTCACTTAATTTGATAAAATTGTCTGTTCCACAATATACATACGCTTTCCAAGGACCTTCTGAAGTAAATGTCTCAAATCTCTCTGCATTTTCTTTAGGAAGACGTTTCAGCTGTACGTGAAAGTCTTTGTCGTTGTCATGGCTACGCCAAACTCCCTTAGGATTGACTATACGCCGTACTTGATAAATGATAGGATTTTGATTATTCGCATTGTCTTCATTTAATAGCGGATTCCCACTGAAATCCGTACCATCTGTTGATATTTTGCTACCATTCGTAAATGTTACCACTATTTTTACCTCTGATCTGCGTTGATAGGCCACGTATGGATTATTTCCGGTGTAACCGGTTGTTTTAATTAATTGTTTGGCACGGGTGTACATGGGTAATTGGACATGAAACACACTGTCGCCCTCATTCCTTACAATACATTTTCCATCACTATTGCCTTGATTGTCAAATGTCTCATACTCTTTGCTCTCACCTGGCATAGGCAACGTCTTGCCATTAGGTATGTACTCACGCTCTCCTCTTTTGTTTTCTTTATAATAGGTCTCGTTAGAACTTGTTGTTACATTCAAATCTTTTGTTTGTCGAAGGGATAAAAAACCATTCCACTGATTTTGGTATGCTAAATCCATCTTGTTCCAATAGACGAAATCCGATGCAGGATTATTTGGACCCCATCTGTTATCTAAGATTCGTGCTTCTATCTGTTTTATTTTTTGTCCCCCCGTTCTGATTTTAAGTGGGAGCATCATTGAGTGATTATACAAATAGGATATATAATAGGGGTTGGGCACTTCGATACCGGGCTCAGGTTCTTCGTATTCGATGTGCCAGTCCACGTCGTTGGCATATTTGTTGAATTTCAGTGTCAGTTTGTAGTGGTGGTTACGCTCGGCGTTGTAGTCTTTATAGACGTCCTTGCCCAGCATGAAGCGGTAAATGATATCACCATTGCCCACTCGGCCGTCAACATTGGAAACATAGTAGGCTTTTACTTCGATGTATGTGCCATAGGGCTTTTGGTCTTTATAGAATTTATCTTCGGGCTTGTTGTTCAGTCCCGGTGCATCCAGTTCTTTATCACCGTCTGCGTCCTGTCGTTTGTCTTTTCCTTCTCCCTGCATGTTTTCATAGAAGAAGAGTGCCTCGTTGGTTTCTCCATGAGCCAGTTTGGCATACTCCGCTTTCTTGCTGTCATATTCCGTATTCAATACAGAGACTCCTTTTTGGGCATTGTCGATGTAGTAATAATACGATTGGCCTTTCGTGATACGTGCCGGCCAATGTTCATCGTAGTTTGTTCCTTCGGCATACGTAATGCTTTCGCCATCTGCCATAAGGCCTCCATAATCTTCAATGTCATCCTTGGGGTCCGTGTTGATGGTGCTTCTCTTGCCCAGATAGCATTCCGTAGGTATGTCCTTGATGGTAACCGACTTGAGGTATATAAACACATTCTCGTGAAGGTTGGAACCGTCGTATGCAATGGTTACTTTGGAAGCGGCACGGCGTAGCCAGGCGTGCAATTTGACGGATGCCCGGTTTATAACTGCCACTTCATCGTTCTGCACGCTTCCGGTAACGGTGAAATAGCCGAACATCTGGTTGTTGTTGGCTACTTCATCCTTATCCCATTGGAGGGAAATGCTTTTCAGGCCGTCTGCGGTTTTTATGGCTTCGGAATAGTCACCATTCGTAAGCAAGTCCTCCATATTGGCCACCGCATAAATCCGATAGCGTCCGTAGGGGATTTTCAGTTTGAAGTCGGCATGGGGCGTCTGTGCTTCGGCGGGAGGAAGATTCGAGTCAGGATTATTATCCGGTCTGTCTTTATCTTCCGACAATTGATATTGCCCTTCGCCTGTTCCTTCGGTAAGCGGATATGACTTCAGCAACTCTCCCTTTTCATTATACAGCAACACGCACAAGTCCTCGATATTCTTTATCACATTCCCTGCCGTACGCGTATTTCCATTCAATGCAGGAGTAAGGGGCTTGAACTTCACGGTTGCGCTGACGAGGCTTTCGCCTTCGCCTGTCTCGCCGCCGTTGTAGAGCGGGTCGTCCTGGCAGGCGGCACTGCCGAGGAGCAATATGCACAAAAGTATGTAGGTCAAAAAGTTGCGTTTCATATCCGTTGCTGTTTTTTGTATGTATGTTTAAGAATGAACCCTTCCGGTATTTTTCCAAGCGGAGGAGGCTCCTTCGGTGTTTAGCGTTTCTTCGGGTCGTCTTTCTCGTCCAGCCCGAATACGGGGTCGAGCACTACTTCCCAATAAGGTTCTACGTCCACTTCCAACTCCAGTTCCGCCTCGGAAAGGTTCTTGAAATTCACCTTTACCTTGACGTGCGTGTTGCGGAAGAGCGAGGCCAGATTCGGCAATGTGGCGGTGTAGCTTCTTGCCACTTTAGGGCTGTCCGGAGCAGTCGCCTCTTCATCAAAGCCCTCTTCCGTGTGGATGGTCACTTCGTACTCCTGCAATTTCAGGTTTGCGTCCTTGCCTTGTGCCAATGTGCCGTCGCTTTCGGGCAGGTAGACGGGTGTGGTGAATTTTGCTTCTTCTCCTGCTTTGAGGGAAGATACTTCTATGGCCTTGCTGAATGAATAGGCGACATCTCCGTCCTCTTCTCCTTCTTCGGGCTGTGGCACTTCGTAGTCGGTCAGCCATTGGTATTGGATCGCTTCGCTTTCCGTCTTTTCCGATTCCGCTACCATCCATGTTATCCAGTCTTGGGCGGTACCTTCTCCGGTCAATGTCGCTTTGGAAGGATTATCCTTGTCTCCGGTATCTGCCACCCAGTATTTTCCGCTCGCGTCTTTGTTGGCGTGCGGCATCAGATACATCCGGTCTTTGACGGCTTTCTTCAGGCTGAATCCGGTCACGTTGATGGCCCGTTTTGCGGTTTTGCCGAATGCGAAGGAGAACTTGGTGGCGGCGCGTACCACGTACAACACTTCGGGCATGCCTTGGTAAAAGCCGTTTGCGAAGTCTTCTTCGTGCGCCTCGTCTTTTGGGGGAATCGTTATCTCGTAGACTGACGTCATCGGTATGCCGTTTCCCGCTTCGAGGGCTGTGGCATATTGGTAGCCGCCGTCTTTGTCTCCCAGTCCGAAGACATAGCTGTCTACGAGCGCTTTCCCATTTGCGTCGGGCAAGAATGCACCGGTGCTTGTGAAGTTTAGCGGCGTGCCGTCCGTGTCTTCCAGTCCGTTGCAGTTGGCCAGCAGGTAGATACGTTTCTGACAGTCGGCTTTCACCCGGAAAGTGTACTCGTCCGATAGTTGTATGTTTGTCTCGGTGATGAGTCGGTTTTCTTCCACCTCCCATGCACTTGCGCCGGCTGTATCGTCGCTCGCTTTCGAAGCGATGACGATTCGCAATTGGTTGATGTTTTCGTCATCGGGGGTGCCGTCGGCACGTGTAGAGGCTCCCACTACGGTTGTGTGGAAGGCCAGATACACGGTGTTGTCCTCCTCGGCGGGTGGCTGCTGAACGATGGATTCATCGTTGCACGAAGTAGCTCCCAGTAAGCCGCAGAGGAGGCAAATTCCGATGATATGTCGATGCTTCAATTCCATTTGAAAAGCTGTTCTTGGTTTGTTGAAAGTCGTTTGCCGGGTAGTCCGGTTTTTATGTGCCACGCATGCCGTAGTTGTTACAGTTCCACGTCATTGATGCGTACCACCCAATCGTTTACCACAATACATGTATTCAACCAGCTGTCGTTGCCGTCGTTGTTCTTTAGGAAGAAGAAGAGGGTCCAGCGGCTTTCGCGGTCCAGATACTCTTGGTCGCCCATGTCGTAACGGTCGCTCTGCATCAGCAGCAGGTATTTGTTGAGGGGGATGTCTATCACGGTCGCTTTGTCGGCATGCCGTTTCACCACCAGCCTGGGAGAATTCCTGGCCATCAGGCGCGGCACGCTCAGTTCGGCGTATGCCACTTCGATGGGTTCGGGTGCTACGCCGGGTACTATGACGGATGCTCCTGTCCGTGCCTGTCCTTTCACCCACGGGGTGTAGGTGACGTCGGTCACCGGCAGCAGGTCGTTGTCGTAGTCGAAGAGGGTGTTGTCGTCCGTAATCTCGAAGTCGAAATCCTCGGCATTGACAATGCCTCCCGCCACTTGCTGCAGCACGATGCGTATGCCGTTGGTGTTCTTCATCATCTTTACCGTGCCTTCGTTGTAAGACTCGGCCGTTTCCATGGTGAGTTCTCCCCAAAACATATCGTGCAGCAATTTCCGTTCGGGCAGGCTGAGGCAGTCGGCGTTCAGCCGGGTCTTGAGCTCGGTGCGTTTGGTACTTGTGTTTACGGTGAAAGAACTCTTTTCGCATGCGATTCCTCCGTATGCCACAAAATGGTATTTGCCGTCAGGCAGGTCAAGCTTCATCCGGTAATTCTCGTCTTGCAGCTCTGTTCCGGTCACAATCTTGGTATCCACGTAGTCGTCATTCTCGTCGTAGATATAGAGGGTGAGGCAGTCCACTTGGTTGGGGAACGCGTTGGCGTACTCCATGTTGTAGTCGTAGACGAAGCGCAGCGATACGCCGTGGAGACACGGGTCGAGGTCTTCAAAGATGCGCTCGCACGAGGATAAGGCAACGGCTGCCAGCAGGGCGACGAGCACCCTGCCTGCGAACCTTGAAAATCTATTTCGCTTATTGCTTTGCATACTTGTTGTGTTTTTAGAATTCAATGTCGTTTATGCGAACCACCCAGGGAAGCACCTCGACAGAGAGCTTCAGGTAGATGTCGCCCTTTTCGTCCGGAGTTCCGGGGTCGACGGGGTCGGGGTCGTTTTCGCTAAGGCGCGGATGGCCAAGGCGGTTGATGTCGACCACAGACAGTTTATACACGTTGTTGCGCACCACGGCAAACTCCATCGGGCCCATTACGCCGTTGTTGCCGTTGTCGTTGTGACGGTTCCAGTAGAAGTAGTAGCAGTAGTAGCCTGCACCGTCATTCTCGTCCCTGCTCGACTGGTAGAGGGTGAACTGATGTTCATTGTTGGTGGCTACTTCCTTGAAAGCCGACAAGGCGGCTGCATCTTTGTGGTCCTTTTCATTATACCATATATTCCACATGTAGTCGGGGCTGCCGGCATCATCGCTATAGACGGTTTCTGACGGAGTGTTTTTCGGTGTTCCGAATACCGCTTTCTTGAATTCCTCGTTTGCCGTTGCGTCAAGTGCGGCTTTGCGTACTTCTTTCCAACTTACATAAAGTTGGTTGGAATAAGCGTAAAGGATGGCATCGGCGTCAGAATCGCCAGTTGCTCCGTTGATAGCGTCTTGCAATGATTGGGGAGCATCTGTTGTTGCCTGGATTTTCCCTTTAAACACGATGCCGGTACTGATGCCGTTCTCCTGGTTGTTTATGCCGGGGATGGTGTTTTCGGTGACGTAACGCCAGATGCGGTAACCGTTTCGCGTGTGGTCGCTGTTCCATTCGTCATCGTTATCTTCTTCATTTTGGTTGTCGATAACGTCTTTGATCAGACTGGTGTACCACTGGTCGCGGGCTGTCTCGTCAATACTCCAAGTGTTGTTTTCCTGGTGTCCGAGGCAGAAATTGAAGTAGTCGGCAAAAGGATAGCTTGCGTCGATGGCTCCGTTCTTTTGTTCGGCATCGGTATCTACTACGAAGTTCCAGTTTTGTCCGCTGTCGTATTCGGTTCCGCAGATTTCCACGTTGTCGGCCAGACCGTTATCGGATACACGGCGCAGGTAGTAGAAATGCTTGCTCATGTTAATCAACGCCATCTTGTTCAGTTTGACTTTTAGCGTAGGCTTGTCGTCTTTTTCTGCTATGACGTATGTTTGGTCCTTGCTGGGACTGCCGTCTTTGAAGTCGAAGCGTGCCACGACACGTTCCACATGGATATTTCCGATGTTTCCGATTTTGGTGCCGTTGCTCAAGGTGTTTTTGCCCGAGAAATCGAAGGCGTTCTTTTCATTCGTAAAGTTGTCCCAATCGGTAAAATTCTTCGGAATATACTTTTTTATGTCTTTGCTGCTTGCCGTGGCCATCAGGAAGCCTGCCTTGTGGTCGTTTCCTCCCCAAACAGCTGCTCCTTTGACAGTTCCGTCAGGCTCTTCTTCAAGAGTGGCAATCTCGTCAATCCATTCGCTGTCGGCACCGGACTTTTCGAAGATTGTTTTCAACTCCATTGTCGGATTACAGAATACATAAAGATTGACTTGGTCTTTTCCGGTCCCAAGTGTCCCGTTGCCATAGTAAGCGGCCAATGCGGATTTATTGATTTTCTGGGTGGTGTTGACGATTCCTTCACGCACTACCGGCAATGAGTTGTGTTCACCGGCGGCGATGAAGTTGTTGCTTGCATCCGCCAATACAATCAGGACACCATTCACCTTGTTCTCATAATCCTTTCCTACTTCCGTGCCGTCTGTACTGGTTCCATAATCGTCGTCGGAATCGGAGTCGGTCGAGCTTCTTGTATTTTTCCCTCCCACGGGCAGTTGTATGTTCACATTCATGTATACGGCATCTTCGGGATGTCCCGGGTATACTTCCGGTTCATTGCTGCCGTTCAGTTCGTTGCCGCTGCATCCTGCAATGGTGCACATTGCCAGCATACCAATGAAAAAAATACTCCAGTTCTTTCTTTTCATAGCGTATAATTTATTAAGAGTTTATTTATATTCGGGTGTTATGTTTTTGTTGCTTTCTTTCCTTTATTCCGCGTCTTCCGCCAGTTCTTGTCTTATGCGGTCTATCTGTTGCAACGCGTCTTCCGCTTGTGCCACTCCCTGCTGTAGCGCTTGCTTCAGCAACGGTTGGGCTGCGTCATAGTCCTTCAGCAAGGCGGCGTGTATGCCGCGTGCGTAGACGGCTTCGGGAGCATCGCCCGCCTTGCCCAGATAAGTCTCGGCTCCTTTCAGGTCGCCGAGGCGCAGGGCGGTGTTGGCGGCGTTGAGGTTTGCCACGGGGTCGTCGGGGAACATGCGCACGGCGGTTGCGAAGGTGGCGTTATACTCGTCGCTGCCCGGTTCCATCTCCTGCGCAACGAGGTACATTTCGTTCAGGCTCAGCTTCTGGGGCTGGTTCTTGAGCAGGTGCCTGATTTCTGCAAGGTCTGTATAGGCACGTACCTCGTACTGTACGGCATAGTCGGAATGACGCAGTCCGGGATAGACTTCGCTCAGCAGGTAAGCATAGTCGGCGGGATAGGCCGCCTTGATTTTCCGGTCCTTCGCGTCAGGGTCCAGGTCGCCGCGTATCAGTGCCAGAATGCCTTCTCTGTTCTTCAGCTGCGAGGAGGTCACGAAGCGCTCCAGTCCTTCCCAGTCTTCGGGCTCGAAGCTGGTGGTGAAGAGTGATTGGGGGAAGGCGTACTGCTTGCGTACATATTCTTTCAGGGTTTCGGTACGTCCCTTGGCCAGGCGTATGTTGTTGCTGTACGACCCTTCGGGCGAGGCGTACCCCTTGATGCTGATGCTGATGATCTTGCTGTCCGCATCATTCTTCACGGCGTCGATGGTAGAGAGAATCTTCTTCAGCTCCTCCGGGTTACGTCGGTAGTCGGGATGTATCTCGGTACGGCTCACGGGGAAGTCGATGTAGGCTGAGCCTTCAATCCGGTTGATTTTCTGCTCGGCCTTGGGGCGTATGTAGGCGTACGCGGGTACGAAAGGTGTCGGCACGCGCTTTTCCAGCCGTAGCTTGCTCAGGGGCGTAGCGGTGCTGGTCAAGGGGGCGTCGCAACATCCGCAAGTGGTTTCTGTGGCGCTGAGCCGGGCTCTTCCCATCCACTTTTCGTAGGGCACCGTCACGCGGTATTCTATCAAATCGCGTTCGCCGTTGCGATAGAGCCGTTCGGTGTCGGAGGCGTTTCGCAGGTGGTGGTAATAACGGTTGCGCCCCGCGATGCGTACGGCGGGCAGGCTGAGGCTGTCGTCTTCAAGGGTGAGCGAAGGGGTGAACAGTACTTCACGGTTGCTTCCTTGCTTGAGTGCGGAGATGTCGAGGTCCATCGCCACGAATAGTTTGTCTTCTTGCTTTGAGACGGCCAGGTTTTGTACCGCTATCTGTCCGTCCGTCAGTGTCTGGCCGTCAGCTCCCAGTGCGTAACATAGGCATAACAAGCCAGAAATCATTTTCTTAGCTAATTTGTTCATAGTGTCCATAACCACCGGATGAATTTAGAATGTGTATACAAGGTTTACCGCGGCCTTGGTAGGACCGACATAGTGGTGCGGTTTGTCTTTCTCGAGTTTTGTTCCGCAGTTGGCGCAAGGGTAGGCGTCGAATCGCGTGTAGACATATCCGAAGCCTATTTCGGCTTCCAGGTTCCAATGCTTGTCCAGAATCCAGGAATACCCGTATACCGCGCCCACGCCCAGGAACCATCCTTGGTAACGCCGGTCGGAGAGTTTGGAGAAGTCGCTTCCCAGAAAAGAGAAGTCGTTTTTCAGCCCGCCGACGTTGTATTGGCCTCCGAGCAGGTGTGCTCCCACGAAGTGTCCTGCCCATCGGTCGCAAAACCAATAGCGAGCTTCGGGTTGCAGAAGCCAATGCTTCCACTTCCGGTCGTGCGAGAGTGTCCATCCGTTGTAGTTGACGGATACGTCGAGCGTCCATCTGTCTGCCAACCCGGTTTCCACGCCTGCGTTCAGTGTAGCAAAGGCGTCGTATAGCAAATTACTTTTCAGAGCCACTTCCTGACATTTGGCTCCCATGCTGAAAAGACCTAAAAACAAAACCGCATAAAGTTTTAAAGTCATTTTTCCCATTATTTAAGATTTGTTAGTGTCATTAATATTTTATTCTCTATTTGTAGAGAAAGATTTATCAAATTACCAATAAATTCCTAAAAGGAATCAAACAAAATTCCGTATGCCCAGCCTATATACCGCTGGTAGTTACAATGAAGAGTATTCAGCAAAAATATAGATACTGCCGGAATTACTATTCACTGTTTTTTTGTTGTATAATTACAATGCGTAATAGTATTTCAAGTTTCTATATTATTTACAGTCTGCGCTGTCAGACTGTAGTTTCAGGATTCATCTCTTCCCAAGAGATGGATAGTGTGATAATTGATGATAACATGTAGCGATGGCACAAATACAAAGCCACATTCCGATATACATTTCAATATACAATTCCACAATTTCATGGATTTCAAATAAAAAACTTGGAAAATGTTTGGAATTTACCACTGCTTATCATACTTTTGCAGCCCAAATCCATCTCTTGGGAAGAGATGTACTTGCCTCTGTAAGTTTAAAGTAGGTTTAAAATGAGCTTGTTGGCTTTGTCTATGATTTCCGTATTGAGTGAGGCCAAATAAATCAGCGTTGTATTTTCGGAGTCGTGTCCCATTCCTTCGCTGATGACAGAAAGCGGAATGTTTCTGCTTTTGGCCACAGTGGCCCAAGAATGGCGGGCGACGTACATGGTGAGCGGTATGGTAAGTTGCAATGAGTTGCTGATAAATTTTAACTTTTTGTTGACAAGATGTAGCGCATTATTGTACTGTTTCCTTTCTTCTTCTCCTGCTTTTAGAATAATAGGGAGCAGATAGGGCGATTCTTGGGACATGGGATATTTTTCAAGTATATCTTGCATGTGCCGTTCCCATCGTATGCAAAGTTGTTGTCCGGTTTTCTTACGTCGATAGATGAGGACTCCGTTTTTCAGGTCGTTCTTTTTCAGATAAGCCATATCGACAAATGACATGCCCCGGGTGTAGAAGCTGAACAAAAACATGTCGCGTGCATAATCCAATGTCCAGCAGTGCGACAAGTCCATGTTTCGGATGTTACGGATGGTGTTTATGGGTAGTCCTCGCTTGATGGTTTTCTCTACGCCCGTATAGACATGCTTGAAGGGGAACACTTGTTTCGTAAAGCCTTTTTCTACCGCCCGGTTGTACACAGCCCTCAGAATCCGGTTGTAGAAGGAAATGGTGTTCATGCCCACCCCGGTCGATTTGAGGTAAGCCTCATAGGAAGCCATCAGGTCTGCATCGAAGTCTTCCCAAAATACATCCTTTCCCTGGCGGAAACGCATGAAGCTGTTGAGCGTACAAGTGTAGGTCTCGCCGGTGCGCACCTTGCCCAGCCGGTGCATACGGTCGATGTTTTCTTGCATGAACGGTTGTAGGGTTGCTTTGGGCGAAGTGCTGTTCTTTGCCTGCTTGCTTTGCGTGGCGGCAAGCTTTGGTCTGTTCTTGATAGATGCCATGAATAAAAAAATTAAAGTGAATAAAATTGTGCTGTTGTTCTGATACAGCTTTCGGGAGGCAAAGATGTAGCTTTTAGTTGGGATACAAGAGTGTGCTCTGGCATCGGGGCACACACTTGTTGATTGTTTATCTAATCTTTTCCCTGATTTTAGTCAGATACTTCTTCATGCCTTCCGCATCCTTATTGCTGATGATTTCCAGCAGGTTCTTCAGTTCCAGACGGATGTTCTCCACTTGTGAGGGGGTGCGTGGATTGAAGAGAATTTCCTGGAGCAGGTAGTCGTCTTCACTCAGCAGGCCTTTGGCAATGGCCATATGCTTTTTGAAGGTAGTGCCCGGAGCTTCCTGGTGTTTCATTACCGCTGCAAACACGAAAGTGGATACAAACGGAATGGATAAGGAGTATGCCACAGTCTCATCGTGCTCGTCGAATGTATATTCAAAGATGTTCAGCTTCATGGTCTGGTAGAGGTCCTTGAAGAAGATTTTCCCCAAGTGGTCGCCTTCGCTGATGATGATGGCATTCTCTGTATTCAGATTGTTGAGGCTGGCAAAAGTGGGACCGAACATAGGATGCGTCGACACGTAGCGGAAGCCGCTTTCATCGTAGAACTTTTTCAGTCCGGTCTTTACCGAAGCGATGTCGCTGATGATGCAGTCTTTGGGCAGTACCGGCAGCACTTGGCGGAAAGCGTCCAGCGTGTATTTCACCGTAACGGCATTGATGACCAGCTCCGGCTCGAAGTCCTTGATTTCTTCCAGTGTGGTGAAGCGGTAGGTGTTGTAGACAAAACGCAGTTGGTGCGGATTGACGTCGAATACGGCCGTCTCGTGCTGAAAACTTAATATATCTGTAAAGAAGGAGCCCATTTTCCCGGCTCCAAGTATTAATATTCTCATGATGTTTAATGTGCTAATATGCTAATGTGCCAATGTGCTAATGTGATTAATGTGCCAATGTGCTAATGTGATTAATGTGCCAATGTGCTAATTGGCTGCGCTGTGATGCCGCATGGCAATTAGCACATTGGCACATTAATCACATTAGCACATTGAATAATTACTTATTTATAATTTCCATTTGTTGCCTCACACTTTCCTCGTGTATCGCTTCAAATACTTTTTTGATGAATTCGGCATCCATGCCACACAATGCGCCTTGCGAGCCGCGTTTCTCGAGGATTTCGTTGTAGCGTCCGGTTTGCAGGATGGTCATGTCATGCTCTTTTTTGTATGTACCGATTTCACGTGCCACACGCATCCGTTTGGCCAGCTCCTGAATAAGATTGTTGTCGCATTCGTCTATCTGCTTGCGCAATTCGCTGAGGTTCTCGGTGCTTTGTGTTTCCTTGCGGATGACCAGCAGGTTGAGGATGTAATCCAGCACATCCGGGGTGACTTGCTGGGCTGCATCGCTCCAGGCACAGTCCGGGTTGCAGTGGCTCTCGATAATCAGTCCGTTGAAACCCAAATCCATAGCTTGCTGGCAGAGTGGAGCAACCAGTTCGCGCTTTCCACCTATGTGGCTGGGGTCACAGATAATAGGAAGGTTGGGAATTCGGCGGCGCAGCTCAATGGGGATATGCCATTGGGGCAAGTTACGGTAGAGCTTTTTGTCATAGCTGCTAAATCCGCGGTGGATGGCACCCAGGCGTTTCAAGCCTGCATTGTTGATACGTTCCAAAGCTCCAATCCACAGCTCCAGGTCAGGATTTACCGGGTTCTTTACCAGTACCGGAATATCCACACCTTTCAGCGCATCGGCAATTTCCTGCACGGCAAAAGGGTTGGCGGTGGTGCGTGCGCCTACCCAAAGCAGGTCTACCCCGGCCTTCAGGCATTCGTATACGTGTTTGGCTGTAGCGACTTCGGTAGAAACGTACATGCCGGTTTCTTTCTTTACCTCCTTCAGCCATGCAAGGCCGTCTACGCCTACTCCTTCGAAGCCGCCCGGTTTGGTGCGCGGTTTCCAGATGCCGGCACGGAATAGCTTGAGGCCTTTGTCTGCCAGTTGCTTGGCTGTGCTCATTACTTGTTCTTCGGTTTCGGCACTGCAGGGGCCGGCTATTACCATAGGGCGTTTGTCTTCAACACCAGGTAATGTGATAGGTTCTAATTCGAGTTCCATATTCTTTATTTGTTTAATAATATTCTTTAATTATGCTTTTTCTTCCTTGTGACGTTTCCTCCTTTTCAGAAGACTTTCTGAGCAAGGTCCCGGAGATTTAGTAAAACGTCGGAGAAGATTTACTAAATCGTTCCTCCCGTTTTAGTAAATCTCCGGTGGAGTTTTAGTAAACGGGATTCCGGCTTTAGGGTGTTCATCTCTTACTTGTAAGCATTTATTTCATGTCCTTGATACGCTTCAATGCTTCTGCCAGTTTATTGTCCTTACAGCAGAGGGAGATGCGGATATACCGTTTCCCGTTACTTCCGAAGATAAATCCGGGAGTAATGAACACTCTGGCTTTATGCAGCACGTGTTCAGTCAGTTCTTCCACGTCTGTACAGCTGTCGGGTATCTTGCCCCAGAGGAACATGCCTACCTGGTTTTCGTCGTAGGTGCAACCCAGGGTATGCATGATTTCTCCTGCCAACTGACGGCGGTTGCGGTAATTCGCGTTGTTGCCGTCATACCAGTCTTGCTCTGCTTCCAGGGCAGTGGCGGCTGCCAGTTGCATGGCACGGAACATACCGCTGTCGATGTTGCTCTTTACTTTCAATATCCATTGCACGAAGTCGGCATTCGAGGCAAGCATGCCGATACGCCATCCCGGCATGTTGTGGCTTTTGCTCATGGAATTGAATTCTATGCAGCACTCTTTGGCACCCGGAATGCTGAGGATGCTGATGGGATGTTCGTTCAGGATGAAACTGTAGGGGTTGTCGTTTACGATGACGATGTCCTTGCGGCGTGCGAAGTCCACCAGTTTCCGGTACAGTTCCGGTGTTGCGTTCGCCCCGGTGGGCATATTGGGATAGTTGGTCCACATCAGTTTTACACGGCTCATGTCCATCCGTTCCAGCTCGTCGAAGTCGGGCATCCAGCCGTTTTCTTCTTTCAAGTTATAGTTCACGACCTCGGCACCCAGAATCTTGCTTAATGAAGTATAGGTGGGATAGCCGGGATTGGGAACCAATACTTGTTCACCGGGGTTGACAAAGGCCAGCGTCACGTGCAGGATGCCTTCTTTGGAGCCGATGAGCGGTTGTATCTCTGTGTTGGGATTCAATGCTACACCGTACCATTTTTTGTACCAGTCCGCAAAACCGCGGCGCAGTTCGGGGATACCTACGTAGGGCATGTAACCATGTCCGTCCGGATTGCAGGCAGCTTCGCAAAGTGTTCGGATTGTCTTTTCGGAAGGCGGCATGTCGGGGCTTCCGATTCCCAGGCTGATGACATCCATTCCTTCGGCATTCATTTGTGCCACTTCTTTCAGCTTCTTCGAGAAGTAGTATTCGCTTACGCTTGCCAGGCGGTCGGCAGGCTTTATTCTACACGTTTGATTTTCCATCTTCATATTCTCCTAATATTTTCAGTTCTTTGGTCAGCGGTGTGATGGCCGCAATGGATTGTTTATATCTCAGTACATTGTCGAAGACGACATCTACGTAAAACTGGTATTCCCATTCACGCCCGATGATGGGCAGTGATTGTATCTTGGTCAGGTTGATGCGGTAGAAAGACAAAATAGACAATACTTGGGAAAGGCTTCCTTCAGTATGGGGAAGTGTGAATACCATGCTTGCCTTGTTGACGTCCTTGCTGCGATGCCGGTTCAGTTCATCTACTTGCCAAGGGTCGGCTACGACCAGGAAACGGGTGAAGTTATGTTTGTTGGTTTCGATACCTTCCTGCAGGACCTTCATGCCATAACGCTCTGCAGCAGCTTTGGAGCAGATAGCTGCATGGCCTTTCAGATGTTCCTGTTGGATGATTTCGGCACTGCGGGCGGTATCTTCGCCTTCCACCACTTTGATTCCGGGGTGTTGTCCCAGGAATTCACGGCATTGCATCAGGGCGATAGGGTGGGAGTTGACTTCGGTAATATCATCCCAGTCTTCATCGGGCAGGCAGACAAAACTATGGGAAATACGCAGCTTGTACTCGCCGACAATCTGTGCGCCACTTTGGCGTAATAGCTCATTGTTATGCAGCAAACTACCTGCAATGGTGTTTTCTATCGCCAGCATTCCTATGGTCTGACTGTCTTTTTTGATGGCACCGAACACGTCTTCAAAGTTGGCGCAACAGATTAACTCTATTTCTTCTCCTTCGAAGTACTTGTGTGCGGCGATGTCGTGATACGAGCCTAATGTTCCTTGAATGGCTACCTTTTTCATTATTTTTATTTTCTTGGTTATGCTATAAAAAAAATCCCGCTTCCATACGATGGAGCGGGATTCTGTATATTTACTTGTTTCTCTATTCAGTCCTTAAGCATCACTGTCACTTGATACATACAAACTCCCGCTCTACTTTCTGGCTAAAGTAAAAGTAAAAAAAGAAGTAATATGCATAAGTAAATGACTTCATACTTGTATTCTCTGTTTTTGAATTACGTGACAAAAGTAATGCTTTTCTTTTATATACAAACAAAAAACAATGTTTTTTTTAGGGATAGTAGCAATTTAACTTATTTCCCTTTAACTTGTACAATGACTTGAACCGGACGATGGTCGGATGAAATGGTGTCTTCTATGACTTTCCGGTATTGTACGTCAAACCGATACCCATTCTTGGAATAGCCGTAGATGTAGTCTATACATCGGTTGGGACGGTCTGCCGGGAAAGTATAAGAGGTTGTGTCATTGAGGGTGGCAAAATGTTTTGCCAATTCCAGCTGGGGAGCGCTTGCTGGTGCAGAGTTCATGTCGCCTGCCATAAAGATGGGCTTATCGACGTTTTGCAAGGCTTTTTCTATCAATGGTACGGCAAGGAGCTGGTCTTCTGGAGTGAGGGACTGGTGTGTGGCACAAAATACATAATCTTTAAATTCTGCAATAATGAGGGTACGTTTTTCTTCCCGTCCGGGCATTGGAATGATTTTGTATTTTATGGGTATCTCTCTGGAGAGGATTCCGATGCCGTAGCTTCCACCCTGAAAAGGAATGGCTGCTGCATAAGTCCCGTGCATTCCGGTCAGTTTTTCTAGTTCTCCGAGAGCATGGATTCCTTTGTTGCGCACCGTTACACTGTCAAGTTCCTGCAGGGCGACTATGTCCGGAGAAGTTTGACTGATAACATTGGCAATGCGTCGGTAATTGTACTCCTTGTCCATACCGATGCAATTATGTACGTTATAGGACAATATGTTCACTTGCTGTGCATGGGCAGGTGCGAACATCAGTACAAAAAGTACTGATAGAAATAAATTTCGTTTCATTGGCGGCAATAATTGAATTTGTTATAATCCTAGGATATTACCGGTACTTCCCCCCGGTTGGTTACCATATTGTCCGTTAAAGTTCTGTATCTCTTTAGGATTGAGTTCCAGTCCTTTCTTCATGTCCTCCGCAGAGCCTTCCTTGTCTCCGTTCAGCAACTTGGCACGTCCGCGCTCATGATAGGCCTCTGCGAAATTAGGGTTCAGTTCTGTGGCTTCCGTAAAGAGCTCGATGGCTTCTGCCAGCTTGTTTTGGGTGATGTAAAGCTGTCCTAAGTAGAGGAAGGCTTGTTCGTTGAAGGGATTCAACTCTGTCACTTTCTGATAACTGCTTTCTGCTTTTTCTTTGTTTCCCGTAGCTTCTTCTATCTTTCCGCGGAGCAAGATGGCACTTTCGTCTTCCGGGTCTTGTGCCAGAATGGTGTCTATGTCTTCCATCGCTTCCTTGTATTGCTGCATTTGGACCAGTGCTTCGGCACGAAGCAGACGTGCTTCGATGAAATCATCTTTCAGTACGATGGCTTTCGTAAGATGAGCGATGCACATGATGCCGTCCCCTTGCCCATTGTCTGCTTTGCCGAGCAGGTAGTGTGCCATGGCGTTGCCCTCTTCTATTTCGATAGCTTTCTTTGCCGCTCCTGCCATGGCGGGATAGTCTTCCTGCATGTAGCATACGTTGGCTAGACTGAGGTAGGTGGAGGTATGTTCCGGCTCTATTTCGGTCATACGTTCCAGCAGTTTGTGTGCCTCGTCCAGTTCGTTGGTCTGGGTGTAGACTTGGGCAAGGTAGCCCATGGTCTCAAAGTCTTCCTGAATGGCAAGGGCTTCAGTGAAGCATTTGATGGCGTAGTCTGTACGGCCCATGCGTTGTGCACGCATACCGTCATACTTGAATATCTCAAAATTCTTCTGCTCGTTTTTTTGTTTCTCATTTGCCGGACTGTCTGACTTGCCGGAGAAAAAAGATTTAAAGAATCCCATAGGTGATTAAAAATTAAAGAATTAAAAATTAAAAAGGAAAAGGAGGGGCATGGCTGATAAGAGATGTTCCTCTCAGCGGCAGGACATTCTTTTCCAACGGCAAAAGTAATGAATTATTTTTTGATTTGAAGCATTCCGTTGACAGCAATTACCTTACCTTCGTCCAACAATTCATGTAACACATCGATGAGCATGTTTTTATCGTCCGGTATCTGTTCTGCCAAAGTGGCTGGAGTTTGTGGTTTATCAGATAGGGCTTGAAGAATCTTTTCAGAAAGTTCCTTTTCCGAAAGGTGGCCGGAAGGTTTCTTGTTCTTCAAATTGATGCAAGTGTCGCACTGCCCGCAGTTATGCTCGTTCTTCTCTCCGAAGTAGTGTAGCAGCATTCGACTACGGCACACGGTATCGCTGCTCACGTAATCCAGCATGGCACTTATGCGTTTCTCATACCGCTCTTTGCGTTCCTCGTACACGGCGGGAGAGATTTGCAGGTGGCGCATTTCAACCCTCTCTCGCGTGTATATTATATATGGTGTCTTTTTGCGGGGGATGTAACTGACGATACGTAGCTTGGCTAGGTGGATGAGCTGTTCATACACTTGCCGGCGTGTGAGTCCAGTGCGTATGGCCAGTGAATCTTCATTGATGAAAGCATGGTCTGTGAAGACCCCGGTATAGGAGCGGAGAATGGTTTGGATGAGTTTGTCCATATCTTCGCCGAGCTCTCTCAGTTTATAAAGTTCGTCTCGACGGATAGTGAACAGTAGCCGGGATGCATTGTCTTGTTCGTCTGTATATTCCAAGTATCCCGCTTGTGTCAGAATCTTCAAGGCACTGTCCACGGGAACGGGGAAGTACTTGAACTTTCGGCAAAAGTCTTCTATATTGAACTCGCGTACACAGCCTTGTCCATCTCCCATTGCCATCTGGTAATAGTATTGAAGATGCTCATATACTTCCTTTATATATTCTTTTTCAGGAAAGGTGTCGGGAATGCGTTTGTGCAGTGTTGCCTTATCCGACTTGGCGTAAAGGACGACCGCGTAGGCTTTTTGTCCGTCCCTTCCGGCACGTCCTGCTTCCTGGAAGTAGGCTTCTATGGAATCGGGCAGATCCATGTGGATGACAATCCGTACATCCGGTTTGTCGATACCCATACCGAATGCATTGGTGGCGACCATGACACGGCTTTCTCCTGTTTGCCAGCGTTGTTGGCGGATGTCTTTGGTGGCGTCATCCAGTCCGGCATGGTAGAAATCGGCGGTGATGTCTTCGTTGTGCAGCAGTTCGGTAATTTCCTTGGTACGGCGACGGTTGCGCACATAGATGATGGCGCTTCCGGGCATACGGCGCAGGATGTGCAACAGCTCTCCCGTCTTGTTTTCCGTCTTGCGGACGATATAGGCAAGGTTTTTGCGTTCGAAACTCATGCGGAACACATTTTCCTCACGGAAATGCAGACGGGCCTGGATATCTTTCACTACTTCCGGAGTGGCGGTGGCTGTCAATGCCAGGATGGGTACGCCGGGCAGAAGTTCGCGTATTTCGGCTATCTTCAGATAGGCGGGACGGAAATCGTAGCCCCATTGCGATATGCAGTGGCTTTCGTCTACCGTAATCATACTGATTTTCATCTTCTGCAGTTTGGTGCGGAAGATTTCAGTATCGAACCTTTCGGGGGAGATATAGAGGAACTTGAAATTGCCGAATATACAGTTCTCCAGTGTGACGATGATTTCCTGCCTGCTCATGCCTGAGTAGATAGCAAGCGCCTTGATTCCCCGTTTTTTCAGGTTTTGTACCTGGTCTTTCATGAGGGCAATCAACGGAGTGATGACCAGGCAAAGTCCTTCTTTGGCAAGAGCCGGAACTTGGAAAGTGATGGATTTTCCTCCTCCCGTGGGCATTAGTCCCAAAGTGTCCCGTCCCTCGGTAATGCTGTTGATGATGTCTTCCTGGATTCCCCGGAAGGTATCGTATCCCCAGTATTGCTTCAGAAGCCTCACCCCCAATCCCTCCCCCATAGGGAGGGGAGTTTTGAAGTTACTACTGCTGCTCATGGTCTTATTGAACTTTCTTGCTACTTCTTATCGTTGAATTGATATTCTTTCCTTCTCTATGCTAATAGTAGTGATTACTTATCTTATAGCATCAACCAATTTTCATCATTTCCTTAATATAAGGAGACTATTCTTATTCCCCTCCCTGTGGGGGAGGGGTTAGGGGAGAGGCTTTCAGTTCGGCTTTATGTCTTCAATCTGCAACTGCACTTCACCCCTCTTATGGGTATTCTCTTCAATGGAATAGCAGATGTCGAAGGAACGTTTGGTCTTGATGAAGCGTACGTGGGAACTTTGCCCGAAAGCGATGCCGTTCATTACATTGTTCGATTTATTGTCCACCAGTTCTAGCTTGATATGTTCCTGGTCGCGGCCTACGACTTTGCTGGTACCATAATCATAGACATTGTGCGTACAGAAAATGGGTTTGGCATTGTCCGGTCCGAATGGATTGAATTTCTTCAAGTCGCTGAAGAATTTCGGAGTGATGTCTCTGAAATCAATCTCGGCATTGATGTCGATGACGGCGCATGTCTGTTCCGGCAGGATATTTTGTGATACGAACTCTTCGAAGCGTTCGATAAAGGCCGGTACATTTTCCACCTTCATGGAAAGACCGGCGGCGTAGGTATGACCTCCGAAGTTTTCCAGAAGGTCGCGGCAGTATTCAATGGCTTTGTAGACATCGAATCCGGAGACGGAACGGGCAGATCCGGTTGCCATGTCATCCGTACGTGTCAGTACTACTGCCGGCCGGTAATAGATTTCCGTCAGCCGGGAGGCTACGATGCCGATGACGCCTTTATGCCAGTCTTCATTGTACAATACGATGGAACGTCGGTCGGCAAGTCCGTCCAGGTCAGCTACAATCTTGTTGGCCTCCTCGGTCATGGTCTTGTCCAAGTCCTTGCGTGTCTCGTTGTATTGGTTGATTTGTCCGGCTTTCTCCAGGGCAAGAGAGAAATCTTTTTCAGTAAGCAAGTCAACAGCTTCTTTCCCGTTCTGGATACGTCCGGAGGCGTTGATGCGGGGACCTATTTTGAATACAATGTCACTGACGGTGATGTCCTTGTCCGTCAGTCCGCAGACATCAATGATTGCTTTCAGGCCTACGCTGGGATTACTGTTCAACTGCTTCAAACCGTGGTAGGCGAGAATGCGGTTTTCACCCATAATGGGGACAATATCCGATGCGATACTGACGGCGCAGAGGTCCAGTAAAGGGATAAGGTGATGGAACTCGATACCGTTGTTGAGGGCAAATGCCTGCATGAACTTAAAGCCTACACCGCATCCGGACAGATGTTCATAAGGATAGGTGTTGTCTTCCCGTTTGGCATTCAGAATGGCTACAGCAGGGGGCAGTACATCATCGGGGACATGATGGTCGCAGATGATGAAATCAATGCCTTTCTCCTTGGCGTATGTGATTTCTTCGACGGCTTTGATACCGCAGTCCAATACAATAATCAAACCTACACCACTCTCTGCGGCATAGTCTACTCCTTGGATTGAAACTCCATACCCCTCATTGTAACGGTCGGGGATATAGTAGTCGATGTTCGAATAGAACTGTTGAATAAACTTGTAGACCAATGCCACAGCCGTGGTACCGTCTACGTCATAATCTCCATAAACAAGAATGCGCTCTTTCTTTCCCATTGCCTTGTTCAGGCGCTCTACGGCTATATCCATATCCTTCATCAGGAATGGGTCGTATAAGTCCGGTAGTTGGGGGCGGAAAAACTTCCGGGCATCCGCTGCCGTTGTTATTCCCCGCTCCACCAGCAATTTTCCCAATATTGGGCTAATTCCCAATTCTTGGGCCAGTTGTTGGCTTGCTTCTGCCTGTTCGGGTGTAATGGGTTGATAATTCCATTTGTGAGTCATTTTATATATTATTTTTTCTTTTTCTATCTCAAGATGTTGGGGGAGTAGAGGGGTTCAATACGTGCACTTTTCTCCAACAAGGTGTAAAGGTATGAAAAACTCTTGAAACGGAGGTGAATTCTGCGGAAAAACTTTATAAGTATATGTATTCTCCACTAAAAAACTTTATTTTTGTATCCATTAAAAAATATCGCTATGCTTGTTTTTATCTCTTGTGCAAAGACCATGGCAGCGCGCTGCTCTGTTGTCGTGCCCGAAGTCACAGTCCCGAAATTCGAAACGGAGGCTGTGCGGAATGCGTTGGAAATGTCGCAGTATTCAGTATCCGAATTGGAAAGGCTTCTTCGGGTGAATACCAAAATTGCTGCCGAGAACCGTTTGCGTTTTCATGATTTCTGTTCGGAGGAGAATCGTTCGATGCCAGCCGTTTGCGCCTACACGGGAGCTGTTTTTAAACGCATTCTTCCGAAAGATTTTTCAGCGGAGGATTTTCGTTATGCGCAAGAACATCTACGTATCACTTCTTTTCTTTATGGGTTGCTTCGCCCGCTGGACGGTATCAAACCCTATCGTTTGGAAGGAGATGTCCGTTTGCCCGAAAAAGGTGGAATATCCATGTTTGATTATTGGAAGCCTTTGTTGACGGATTACTTCATAGAGGAAATTAAAAACTGTGGCGGTGTTCTCATTAATTTGGCAAGTGCTGAAATGAAAGATTTGTTCGACTGGAAGCGGGTGGAGCAAGAGGTGCGTGTTATTACGCCCGAGTTTCAAGTTTGGAAGGCCGGACAGCCGAAGACTGTCGTTATCTATGCCAAGATGTGTCGCGGAGAGATGACGCGTTTTATTGTCAAGAACCGTCTGGAGTGTCCTGAGGAGTTGAAATCCTTTTCTTGGGAGGGCTTCGTCTGGGATGAGATACGCAGTACGGAGAATGTATGGCATTTTTCGTTAGGTACATTTATGTAATGAAAAGGTACATTACGTTTGGCTCAGATGTTACTATATGTTGCTTTCGATGTTTGCGCAAAATGAAGAACTAAATACGCAATTTAGGATGAGGGAAAAGAATGAACCCTCTACATTTGCATGCAGTAAACTTAAAAGCAATATACTATGAAGAGAAACGGATTAAGAACAGTTGTTGTATTAGCTTTGACCATATTTCTATTGAATGCTCCGGTTTGTGCTACAGCTTCCAGATTGCAGGATACTTGTGCGGAGGCGCGGGATGAGGTTGCACTGCGGCCTGAGTGGATGAGGATTCTCCATGATACGCTTCCTATATGTAAGATTTCTATTCCTGGTTCACACGATAGCGGTAGTATCAAAGGAGGGCATATGTTGAAAACACAAGCAACAGATATTCCTGCTCAATTACGGCAAGGCATCCGTGCTTTCGATATCCGTTTGGAAAAGAAAGGTAATAAACTGGGGGTGTTTCACAGTCATGCCTTTCAGGATATATATTGGGAAGATGATGTTTTACCTGCTTTTATACACTTTCTGCAAACATATCCTTCTGAGACTTTGATTGTTTCCTTGAAAAAGGAAGGGGGAGAATTGCGGGATTATGCTTCTCTGCTGTCCGTTTCTTTAAGCAGCCCTGAGTATCAAAGTTATTTCGTGATGGACTTTCGCCCTGAATTGACGCTGAAAGATTGCCGTGGAAAGATTCTTTTCCTGCATAGGGATCATGCTATGGATAATTATCCTGGAGCAGCATGTGTAGGTTGGGAGGATGACAGTACTTGCCTGCTCACTCTTCGCAATAAAGATGGTAAGGAAGGAGTGGCTTTGCTCGAAGATGAATATCAATATGAATCGGGTGAGGAGGCCGGGAAGAAGGTAGGGGTTTGTGTCCGTAATATTGAAGGGATGTCTGCTGAGCCGGTTTCCTCACGTCGGTGGGGAATTACTTTTGTAAGTGCGACGGGGCTGCCCTTGGGAACCCCTAAAGTCTTTGCTGATAAGGTAAACAAGCCTATTGCTGACTATTTAAAACAAAAGAATAGCCGGAATTGCGGTATTGTTTTTATCGATTTTGTCAGTGAACCTGGAGGAAAAGATTTGGTGGAATATTTGATTGGCAGTAATGTTTGCGCAAAATGAAGATTTATATGCGCAATTGGGAATACTGAAAAAAAAGCATTTTCTTAATTTTGCACATGTTGAACACCTTAATGTTATATACTATGAAACTGTCAATAGATTTAGGAGGAACCAATATTCGAATAGCCCAAGTGGAAAAAGGGAACTGCTTGAATAAAGTGTCGGTTCCATGTTTAGCTCAGCAAGATGCTTCTACTGTGCTAAACCAGCTTTCCCAGCTTATTCGGAATATGATGAATGAGCAGGTAGATGGTATCGGTATCGGTGTCCCTTCAATTGTTGATCCGGAGAAAGGAATTGTATATAATGTAGCAAATATATCTTCTTGGAAAGAAATACACTTGAAGGAGATTTTGGAGAACGAATTCAAGGTGGCAGTTGCCATTAATAATGATTCCAACTGTTTCACTTTGGGGGAGAGCCTATACGGCGAAGGAAAATCTTATACCAACATGGTAGGCGTTACTATCGGGACCGGAATTGGAGCTGGCGTTGTCATTGGCCGTCGTTTGTATGGTGGGCAATATATGGGAGCCGGTGAGATAGGCTCATTTCCTTATTTGGACTCTGATTTTGAACACTATTGCAGTAGTTTCTTGTTTAAACGTTATGGCACTACCGGTGCGGTAGTAGCTGAAAAAGCCCAGCAAGGAGAACAAGCTGCATTGGAGATTTGGAAAGAGTTTGGGAGGCATTTGGGTAATCTTATAAAGGCAATTCTTTTTGCCTATGCTCCCCAGGCTATTGTTTTAGGAGGCGGTATTGTATCGGCTTTTCCTTTCTTTAAAAATGCTATGGAACAAACAATGCAAAGTTTTCCCTACAAGATTATATCGGATAATGTGAGTGTGGTGGCTTCGCATCAAAAGGATTCCAGTTTATTGGGTGCTGCCGCTCTTCTTGAGTAATAATCCCTATACGGTTTGATTGAAAATAATAAATATTTTGCAGTTATATTATTTTACGCATAAATAAGGACTGTTAGGGAATTGTTCCTTTTGTAATAACTATGTAATTCTGCTTTCTGACCTTTGTGGCGGAATTATAATTTTCTATATTATAAACTTTAAATTTTGAATGCATGAAACAAGTAAATCTTAGAATCTATCGAACGATTCTGACCCTATTGTTGGGACTGTTCTTGTCGGCAGGTGCTTATGCACAGCAGATTTCTGTGAAAGGAACAGTAAAGGATCAGACTGGCGAACCTGTGATTGGTGCCAATGTGTTAGTAAAGGGGACGACTAATGGAGTGATTACGGACGTTGACGGAAACTTTAATGTTTCGGCCGATAAAAACGGCGTATTGGTAATCAGTTTTGTCGGCTATGTGACTCAGGAAGTACCAGTGGCAGAAAAACAAATGGTAATTGTGCTTAAAGAGGATACAGAACTTCTGGATGAGGTTGTTGTATTAGGGTATGGTGCGAATACACGTAAGCAGGACTTGTCTGCTTCAGTGGGTGTAGTAAGTAATACTGAAGAATTGGCTGCTCGCCCGGTAACTTCTACCGAAGGCATGCTGCAGGGACAGCTGGCAGGTGTTACCATTACGGCCGATGGTGGCGACCCAACTTCTTCTCCTAACATTGTGATTCGTGGTCAAGGCTCACAAGATGGAGACAATGTACTTTGGGTTGTGGACGGTGTTCCCGGTGCACCTATCTCATCCATGAATGATATTGAAAGTATCGTTGTTTTGAAGGATGCTGCTTCTGCTGCTATCTATGGCGCACAGTCTGGTGCAGGTGGTGTTGTGTTGGTAACTACCAAAAAAGCGAAACAAGGTGCTCCTTCGTTGACTTATGACGGCACTTTTGGTATTCGTCAGGCTACCAATTTGATAGAACCACTGAATGCGGAGCAGCAGATTGAGATGCGTAAGATATCTCATCAAAATGCAGGACTTTCGCTTCCAGTCGGTTGGGATGTTACCAAAAATCCATGGATAGGTACGACTCGTACTGATTGGATGGATGAGATTTTCCGCACTGCCTTCTACCAACGTCATAACGTAGCGTTGAATGTAGGTTCTGATAATTTTTCAAATCGTATATCTTTTGCTTACGATAATGATGAAGGTGTTTTGATTAATACTTTCAAGAAGAATCTTACATTACGTTATAATGGTAAAATGCAGCTGAACAAGTGGGTGAGCGTCAGTGAGGATTTTGTATGGCAGAACACTACCCAACGTTCCAAAGCTACGGATAACGATGCTTATACAGGACCTATCCTTTCGGCTATCTACATGCCGGCAAGTGCCACTGTCTATAATCCGTTGGACGGAAGTTATGGTGGTGTGACTACGGAAGATCCTGCCTATATTGAAAAATATGGTTCGAATTTCTCTGATATCCACGGGGATGCTGTAAATCCGGTACGTCTATTGGAAGCAGAGAATTTGTATGACAAGATAAGTGACATATGGAGCACTACCAGCTTGGAGATAGCTAATGTACTTCCTGGATTGAAGTTTACGAGTCGTTTTACTTATAATATGAAGACTAATCATTACAAGAAGTTCAATCCTATTCGTGATGAAGTAGGTAAACCGGCTTTGTCGAATAATCTTCAAGAAACTACTTACCGTAGAGATGCTTGGAAGACGGAAAATACCCTGACTTATGATAAGACATTCGGTGAACATACGGTTGGTGCCTTGTTCTCGACTACGGCAGATCATTCTGAAACGCGTGGACTGGAAGTGACGGGTAAGGATTTTGCGGATGAATCGGAATTTTTACAATACATGGCGTATGCAGGATCAGTGACAGCATCTGACTATTTGACTGGACCTGATGCCAATGTGTCGTTGATTGCCCGTTTGGCTTATTCTTATAATGACCGTTATTTTGCTACTGCATCTTGGCGTCGTGATTATGCTGGACGTTTGCCTAAGGAAAATAACTATGGTGATTTCCCTGCAGTGACCCTTGGATGGAAAATATCTAATGAAAAATTCTTTAAGAAGAGTGATTTTATCAGTTTGCTGAAATTGCGTGCTTCTTGGGGGCGTGTAGGTAATTTGAGCTCTATAGGGCTTAATTATAAGTCTGCTTTGTTGAAGAAAAGCTCGTGGACAGAACAAGCACAATATGGTCCTGAGGCAAATAATATCTGGAATACTTTGATTTACAACGGCTCTGCGTTAAATCCTGATTTGACCTGGGAAACTTCAGAACAGACTGACTTGGGCTTGGATGTTGAGATGTTTAAAAACCGTTTGTCGGTATCATTAGACTATTTTGATAAACGTACTTTCAATTTGATTCAGACACAATCAATGGGGTGGCCTTCTACTATGGGACTCGATGCCATGTTAATCAATCAAGGTGAAGTGCGTAACCGTGGCTTTGAGATTCAAGCTAATTGGAGCGATAAGATTAACAAAAACCTTTCTTATTTCGTATCGGGTAACTTCTCGTATTTAAAGAACTGGGTATCAGATATAGGTGTGAAGGATGCGGATGGCAATCCGGGTTTGTGGCCTAATGATAAAAGGTTCCGTAGCATCCCTTATATGATGCAGAGTACGGAAGGGGAACCTCTGAATTCCTTCTACTTGATTAAGACAGATGGTTTGTTCCAAAGTGATGCAGAAGTTGCCGAGTGGAATGCTAAACATGGAACATATGTGACCAATGATAATGGTGAAAAAGAGTGGGTAGGTATTCAGCCGAATGCCAAGGCTGGTGACTTGAAGTTTGTGGATCATAATGGCGATGGTAAAATTACGGATGCAGACCGTCAGTATATGGGTAGTGCGACTCCGAAGACGACTTTTGCCTTTACATTGGGAATGACGTGGAAAAAACTTTCTTTCAGTGCCATGTTCCAGGGAGTAGGTGGAGCAAAAGCTTTATATGTAGGAAAGTACATGCTGTTGAGTGATGTAGAAGGAAACTTTAACCGTTCCAGCGAGATATTGAATGCTTGGAGTCCTACAAATACCGGTTCTGATATTCCTCGTTTGTCAAAGAATGACCCGAATGGAAACTTTACGACTGCATCTGATTGGTATTTGGAGAATGCTTCTTATCTGCGTTTGAAGAATGTAACCCTTTCTTATGATTTAAGCGATGTATTCCGCAAGTGGTCTCATTTGAATGACCGTAACAGCCGTTTGTCTGTGTACTTCAGTGGTGAAAATCTTGCTACTATCACTGGATATTCTGGTATGGATCCTGAATGTGGTGGCTGGGATGCTTTGAAATATCCGGTATCTCGCGTATTATCTGTTGGTGTAAAATTGACTTACTAATAATTAATAGAGAAGAATGATTATGAAAAAAAATATATTATTTTTTGCGATGTCTGCCACATTGCTTATGAGTTCTTGCAGTGACTTCCTTGATGTGCAACCAGAGGGAGATGCTACTACAACGACTTATTTTACCAATGACCTGCAGGCTATTGATGCTGTAGATGCATTGTATGAAAGATTTCATCAGGAAGCTGTATATGGACGCGAACTGTTTTGGGAACAAGGTGCCGCGTGCGACGTTGTGTGGGGAAAGACCCGTGATTTTCCAACACTTGCTACATTGAAATATACAGGAGACGAATCCCCTTTGCGTACTATTTTTGATACTATGTACAAAGTGATGGCACGTTCCAACTGGGTAATACAAGAGTTGCTTAAGAAAGGGAAAAGCACCACTTTGAGTGATATTGAAAAGAGAAGTCTCGGTGAAGCTTACTTCACTCGTGGATGGGCTCATTTCTTGATCGCTTATCGTTACGGTCTTGATACACAAGGGGTACCTTTTGTCCGTTATGAAGATTTTGAAGGTGGCTATGACAATTCTATTCCTCCTCAGCAAGCTTCGGTCATCGATAATTATAAATTGATTATCTCGGATATGGACAAGGCAATAGAGTATTTGCCCCGTTTTGAAGAGTATGGAGATAATGATAGAGGACGCGCGCACGATGCGGCTGCAGTAGCTTTTAAAGCTAAAGTTTATGCTTATTGGGCAACTTGGGATGCTACACAATGGGGAAATGTAATCAGTATGGTCAATGAACTGGAAACTGCTTACGGACGTGATTTAGCCGGTACTTATGAAGAGTTGTTCTCTTCTGATTTCTCTAAATGGTGGAATAAAGAGTATATTTGGACTATTCCTGGAAATGGTGGCTCTCAAGGTGGCGGTTCGGAGTTTCCGGGAGTTGTCCTTGAGAACAAAGGCTGGGGACAATATAATGGCTGGGGACAGAACAAGCCGTCTTATGATATTTACGAAGAGATGTTGAAAGACGGAGCTGGTAATGACCGTTTGGTTCGTACGGTTTTAGAGTATGGTCAGGAATTTCAATTCTTGGGTGAATCCCGTGCTTTTTATTCAAGCTCGGATATTGAATCCGGTTTTATGATTAATAAATACATGGATCCCTTTAAGTATGAAGATGCAGCCAATAAGGGGTATATCAATACAAACGGAGACTGGCCGACGGTACGTATTAATTTCCCGGTTATCCGTTTTGCAGAAATGTTACTTTTCCGTGCGGAAGCTTATTTGATGACTAATAAAGCGGACTTGGCTACGGCTGATTTGAATCGCATTCGTAAACGTGCCAATGTTGCATTATTGACGGGCACTGCTACTATGGCTGACCTATATCATGAACGCCGTTGTGAATTGGCATTTGAGTTTACAGACCATTTATATGATTTGAAACGCTGGTATCGCTCAGGCAATACTGAAATAAAGGCTTTGGCTGCTGCCGAATTGAATGCCCGTCCGCGCGTACGTCATTATGCCAACCGCCAGGACCCTGCTTCCACATTCGTTGTAGGTGAGTATGAGGATTATACGGATAAGATTGCTTATCAGGATTACATGATCGTATTCCCTTATCCTTCGGTTCAGATTACCAAATCTGATGGTAAGTTAAAACAGAATCCTCATTATGATTGATATTTTCTCTGAAAGAGATAAAATATAAAAAAAGACCTCATTGCCATTGGTCTAATCTGCAGGGGTTGGTATTTTCGGGTATTGATCCTTGCAGATATTTCTTCTTTTTCTTTCATTTGCAAAGGCTATTCATAAAATCATTTTAATATACGGAGAGACGGCATTCCCGACAGTCTGCAGCGCTCTTCAAATATACAGTCTGATGAAATTAAAAACTCTTATATGTGCAACTACTGCCTTTTGGGCTTGCTGCTCTTGTACATCCGGTGAACTATCTCCCGTAGACTATGTAGACCCTTTTATAGGTACCGGCTTTCATGGGCATACTTATCCGGGGGCAACCGTTCCGTTCGGGGCGGTACAGTTAAGTCCTGACACGCGTGCCGGAAACTGGGATGCTTGTTCGGGGTATCATTATAATGATACGACTCTAAAAGGTTTTTCACACACACATTTAAGTGGGACCGGATGCATTGATCTTGGGGATATACTGTTTCGTCCTACTACGCTGAAACCGGATTTGACTACGGAAAGCATTTACCAGCCAGCGGCTTTTTCCCATAAAGACGAAGATGCTTCTGCCGGATATTATTCGGTTGTTCTGAAAGAAGAAGGAATAAAAGCTGAATTGACGGTAACGGCACACGCCGGTATGCACCGCTATACGTTTCCTTCCGGCAAAGAAGCATCTATTATTATAGATTTGACTCATTTGCTTGATAACGAATATATTTATGAGGCTGAACTTGAACAGACTGCCGCCAACGAAATAACAGGTATGCGCAGAACCAGGGGATGGACGGACAATCAGTACGTTTATTTTGTAGCCCAGTTCTCGAAACCTTTTCAGGCCATAGACTTTATACAGAATAAAAAGATGGTTTCTGCAGGAGTTAAGTTGAACGGTACCGATTTGCAGGCTTGCTTGTCCTTCGATAATAGTAATGGAGAGCCGGTTATAGCCAAAGTTGGATTATCCATTGTCAGTGAAAAGAATGCACGTGAGAATTTGGAAACCGAGGTGATAGGTTTCGATTTTGATGCCGTGCGTAGTGCTGCCCGTTCCGCTTGGGAACAAGCTCTCTCTGCTATTACGGTAAAAGGCGGCAATACGGACGACTTGAAGAATTTCTATACAGCCATGTATCATTCTATGGTTGTACCCAATGTCGTGAGTGATATCAATGGTGAGTACCGCCGTCATAATATGGAAATTGGGCAATTGCCAAAAGGCAAAGTGCAATATTCTACATTTTCGCTTTGGGATACTTTCCGTGCATGGAATCCGTTGATGACTTTGATTGATACAACTTTGGTCAATAATATGATAAATTCCTTTCTGGACATTTACGAATCTTCGGGTGAACTTCCTATCTGGCCGCTTTCTGCCGGAGAGACGGGAACTATGATTGGTTATCATGCAGTGTCCGTTATAGCAGATGCTTATATGAAGGGTATTAGAGGATTTGACGCGGAAAAGGCGTTGGAAGCTATGGTAGTTTCTTCTGAAAAGAACAAAAAGGGAGCTGATTACTATATTCAGAATGGCTTTATTCCTTCTAATATAAAGAAAGAGTCCATCTCTTGTTTGCTGGAGTTTGCCTATGATGACTGGTGTATTGCACGTATGGCTCAGGAAATGAGTAAGGATGATATTTATCAAAAGTATATTCAACGTTCCCAGAACTATATCAATGTTTTTGATGGTAATACAAAATTCTTCCGCCCCAAGCGGATGGATGGGAACTGGGAAACTCCCTTCAATCCTATTGAGGTAGGTCGTGCCTATACGGAAGCCACAGCCTGGCAGTATCGCTTCTTTGTACCTCACGATGTAAGCGGTATGGCACAACTGTTTGGTGGTAAGAAAGAGTTTATTACCGCACTCGATTCTATCTTTACAGTAGAGTCGGGTGTACATGGCGATTTAGTGGATATTACCGGACTGATAGGTCAATATGTTCATGGCAATGAGCCGAGCCATCATATCGCCTATCTGTACGATTACGTCGGACAGCCTTGGAAGACGCAGGAAATGACACGCCGTCTGCTCCATGAAATGTACGCTCCTACGCCTGAAGGAATCATTGGTAATGAAGATTGTGGACAGATGTCCGGTTGGTATATATTATCCTGCTTGGGTATTTATTCAGTTTGTCCGGGAAGCAATGAATTTGCACTGACTACTCCTCTATTTGAGAAAGCGGTTGTCAACCTGGCAAATAGAAAGACTTTGACCATCCTTGCCAACAATCCGAAGAAGAATGTCTATATCACAAAAGTAGAATTGAACGGACAACCGATAGATGTAAATTTTATTACTTATGCACAGTTGATGGAAGGTGGAGAACTTCGTTTTACTTTGTCCGACAAGCCGAATATGGAGAGAGGTGTTTCCTCTGAAGCATCCCCTTATTCCTATACTAAAGATGAAGTCGTTTCCATTCCCTATGTGGATAAGGATTTGAACTTGTTTATGGATAAGGTAACGGTTGCATTGGCCACAACAACCAAGGATGCCGAAATCAGATATACATTGGATGGCAGCGAGCCCACAGAGCAATCGGTATTGTACGAGCAGCCTTTTGAACTGGACAAGACCACTTTAATAAAAGCCAAAGGATTCAAGGAAGGTCTCCGCTCAAGCAGAACATTATCCATATCGGCAACGAAAGCTGAATTGAAGGCTGCTCTTTCTGTAAATCCTACTCAGAATGGTACATCTTATAAGTACTTTGAAGGCACTTACCAGAAAGTGGCTGATGTAGAAAAGTCACCGTTGCTGGAGTCTGGTGTCATGCCCGAACCTTCTATTAAGGGTGCTAAGCAGGAGGATCATTTCGGTTATATCTTTTCTGGATTGATAAATGTTCCCGAAGATGGAGTCTATACTTTCCAGACCCGTTCGGACGATGGCAGTGTCTTGTACATTCACGATGAGCAGGTAGTCAATAATGATGCTTCCCATGCTGCAATTCCTGCTACCGGAATGGTCGCGCTGAAGAAAGGTTTTCATCCTTACAAGCTCTATTACTTTGAAGATTATGAAGGTGAGTATTTGAGCTGGGCTTGGAAACTGCCTTCTGCCGAGAAGTTGGCACCCATTCCTGCATCGGCTTTATTTGTGAAATAATAGTTTAATATATATGCTATGAGAAAGTTATTTTTGTTATTTTTACCTTTGTTCGCTGCATCATGCGGACAGGTGAAGCAGCAGGCACCTGCACCAGAGCCCGTTAATGTCATGAGTTTCAATATTCGCTATGACAATCCGGAAGATAGCTTGGACAACTGGCAATACCGTAAAGACCGCGCGGCAAATGCCATCCGTTTTTATGATGTGGATATATTGGGTACGCAAGAAGTACTTCATAATCAGTTGGAAGACCTTAAACAACGATTGCCGGAATACGGAGTCATCGGTGTAGGTCGTGAAGATGGAAAGGAAAAGGGTGAATATAGTGCACTCTGGTATAAGAAAGATCGTTTCAACTTGCTGGATTCTGGCTATTTCTGGTTGAGCGAGACTCCTGAAGTTGCCGGTTCCAAGGGCTGGGATGGAGCTTGTGAGCGTATCGCTTCATGGGCAAAACTGCAAGATAAAGTAAGTGGCAAGGAGTTCTTCGCATTGAATACCCACTTGGATCATGTAGGTGTTGCTGCACGTCGTGAAGGTATAAGCCTTATGCTGGATAAAGTAAATGAGTTGAGTGGTAACTTACCCGTAGTAGTAACGGGCGACTTTAATGCTAGTCCGGAATCGGATGTCATCAAACACGTGACTGACCCTTCCAATCCGGAACACTTGACAGATGCACGCCAGGCATCGGCAATTGTTTATGGTCCGGCATGGAGTTTCCATGATTTCGGAAAGATTCCTTACGATAAACGTCCGCTGATTGATTACGTTTTTGTACGTAATGGACTGAAAGTTTTGAGGTATGGTGTATTGGCTGAAACAGAGAATAATGCTTTCCTCTCCGACCATGCCCCTATTTTAGTAACGGTTGAATAATAAAACAATAATTATGACTAAGATATTAAGAATATGTATCGTTATGCTCTTGGCAGTCTTGCTACTGCCGGTAGAGTTATCGGCACAAAGCCGCCGTGATAAAGAACAGACCTATGTTTTGGACCAACCTTATGAGGTGACAAAGATTACCCCTCCCCAGGGCAAGAAGATAAAGAATGTCATCTTGATGATTGGTGATGGCATGAGTCTTATGCACGTATATTCTGCCTGGACAGCCAATCGAGGCAAGTTGTTTTTGGATAACTGCCAGGTAGTGGGTTTGTCTAAAACCTATTGTGCCAACAAGCTGATTACAGACTCGGGAGCGGGTGGAACAGCCATAGCTACGGGGCAGAAGACAAACTATCATTCTGTGGGTGTAGATACCGAAGGACGTCCTTTGAAATCATTGGTAGACCTGGCTGCTGCTAAAGGTAAATCGACCGGTATAGCGGTGACTTGCCGTCTGTGGGATGCCACTCCTGCTGATTTTTGTTGCCATAACAAGGATAGGGATGCGGAAGCTGAAATCGTAGCAGATTACGTTAATTGCAGTGCCGATTATGTATTCGGTGGAGGTGCCAAGCTTTTCGAAAACCGTGAAGATGGACGTGACTTGTTTAAGGAACTACGCGATAAAGGATTTCAGACTCCTCGCAGTTGGGATGAATTGGCTGGCATAAAGAGTGGTAAGGTATTTGCCGTACCTTATCCCGTCGATACTCCTCTTCCTGCTGAACGTGGCGACCTTTTGGCACGTGCTTCATTGAAAGGTATCGAATTGCTGGACCAAAATAAAAACGGTTTCTTTATGATGATAGAAGGTTCGCAGCTGGATGACTACGGACACTTCAATGACATTGATTTGCTGATGCAGGAAACACATGACTTTGACCGTACTATCGGTGCCATTTATGAATGGGCTGCCAAGGATGGAGAAACATTGGTAGTAGTTACTGCAGACCATGAGACTGGTGGACTTACGTTGGTTGATGGAGATTTGGCAGAAGGCAGAATCGTATGTAAGTTCTCTACCGGTGGTCATAGCGGTGTAATGGTACCAGTGTATGCTTTTGGTCCCGGTGCAGAGGAGTTTACAGGGATTTTTGAAAATACTGCTATCTTTGACAAGATAAAAAAACTGCTCAATTTGTAATTTAAAAAATAACTATTTCCTATGTTGAAACACATTTTATTGGTAAGCTTGCTTTCTTTTTCCACTCTCCCTTTGCTGAAAGCTCAGAGCTGTGGCAATGATGAAAAGTATCATTTGCCTTATAAAAATACATATGTAAAGGAACCGCTGGTCACTGAAAATGAGTATCGTGTGGCAAAACCTGAGACGATTGTGCCGAAAAGCTTCGAAGAAGCTCGGCAGATTCTTCCCAATCCCATTTGGGGTGGACATGACAAGGAACTTGAAATGTATTGGAAGGCATGGGAAATAGCTATCGGCAATATTCGTGCTCCTCAAGCAGGCTCGGGTTTTGTCTCAAGCTATTTGGATACAGCTTATAATGGTAATATCTTTATGTGGGATTCCTCTTTCATTCTGATGTTTGCCCGCTATGGTACCCGTTTCTTTCCTTTCCAGAATACGCTGAACAACTTTTACGCCAAGCAGCATCCCGACGGTTTCATTTGCCGTGAAATAAAGGCGGATGGTGCCGATTGCTTTGAACGCTATGATCCGGTGAGTACCGGACCGAATTTGATGCCTTGGTGTGAGATGGTCTATTTCCATCAGTTTGGTGATACGGAACGCCTGCACAAGATATTTCCGGTACTTTGTGCTTATTATAAGTGGTTGAAATTGAACCATACTTGGAGAAATGGAACCTACTGGTCAAGCGGATGGGGGACCGGCATGGATAATATGCCCCGTGTTCCGTCGGAATACAGCCCTATCTACAGTCACGGGCATATGATTTGGTTAGATACAAACCTACAGCAATTATTTACTGCCAATTTACTACTTGAGATGGGCTTTTATCTGGAACGTTGGCAAGAGATAGAAGAGTTTGAAGACGAAGCCAAAATGCTGGGAAAATATATCCATGACAATCTTTGGGATGAAAAGACCGGTTTCCTTTATGACCAGTATGCTGACGGTACGCTCTGTACAACCAAGGGAATAGGTGCCTATTGGGCTCTGTTTACTGATGTATTGGATTCTGTACAGTTGGACCGTATGGTGAAGGAATTGGATAATCCTGCCACATTCAACCGGAAACACCGTATTCCTTCTTTGTCTGCCGATAATCCCAAGTACAAGGAGAATGGCCGTTATTGGCAGGGTGGCGTATGGCCGGGAACTAATTACATGGTGATGCAGGGCCTTGTGCAGAAAGGTTATGGTAAACTGGCACGGGAGATTTGTTTGAATCATTATGCCCAGGTGTTTGAGGTCTATAAGAAGACTGGAACTTTTTGGGAATATTATGCTCCGGAAAGTGCTGAGCCGGGATTTATGGCAAGGGATAATTTTGTGGGTTGGGCAGGACTTCCTCCTATTGCTGAATTGATAGAATTTATTATCGGTATTCGGGGAGATTATGCCAAAAAGCAGATTATCTGGGATATGAATTTGACGGAGATTAACGGCATAGAACGCTATCCTTTTGGTCCCGAAGGGCTTATCTCCTTAAAAGCTGAAGCACGCCGTTCTGCAAGTGATGAACCTCGTATTACAGTAGATTCCAATATCGATTTTGAACTGTGTGTACTCTATGGTGGAAAAGAGAAAAAGATAAATGTGACATCCGGTAAGCATACCTATTAAAGAAGAAATCAATCATGAAAAACAATATGTCAAGACGCCAATTTCTGAAGACTGGCGGGCTTGCCTTGGCTGCAATGACCTTTCAGCCCGCTTCCGTATTATCTTCATCCGGGACTTTCAGCCAGAGATATGTTTCGTTGCGTCCTTCTGCAAGCAAAAGGAACTTCATTTCGAAGGCAGTAGATGCTGCCATTGAAGAAGCAAAGCCTAAAATAAAGGACGAGAAGTTGCGTTGGATGTTCGAGAACTGTTTTCCCAATACGCTTGACACTACTGTCAGATATAGAGTGAAGAATGGCAGACCAGATACTTTCGTCATTACAGGTGATATAGATGCCATGTGGTTGCGCGACTCTTCAGCGCAAGTATGGCCCTATCTGCCGTTGATGAAGAAAGATAAGGACTTGCAGTTGATGGTGGCAGGACTTGTCAACAGACAGACTGAATGTATCTTAATAGACCCGTATGCCAATGCCTTCAACGACGGGCCGTTGGGCAGCTATTGGGAAACCGACCATACACAACATATGGCTAAGGAACTGCATGAACGCAAATGGGAGATAGATTCTTTGTGCTATCCCATTCGTCTGGCTTATCATTATTGGCAATACACGGAAGACACGTCTGTGTTCGATGAAAATTGGCATAAAGCTATGCTGCTGGTGGTCAAGACCTTTAAAGAGCAACAGAGGAAACAAGGCTTAGGACCTTATAGCTTTACGCGCGATTGCGACCGCCCTACAGATTCGCAGATTAACAACGGATGGGGAGCACCGGTAAAGCCGGTCGGCTTAATCGTTTCTTCTTTCCGTCCGTCAGATGATGCTACACAATACGGTTTTCTGATTCCTGCTAATATGTTTGCGGTTGTGTCATTGCGCCAATTGGCTGAGATAGAGGATAAAGTTTATGGAAACAAGGACTTCTCCGGAGAATGTATAACATTGGCAGATGAAGTGGATGCAGCTATCCGTAGGTATGGTACTTTCAATCATCCGGTTTGTGGGCGTATTTATGCTTTTGAGGTCGACGGTTTTGGTAACGCGCTTTGTATGGACGATGCCAATGTACCCAGTTTGCTGGCTGCGCCTTATCTGGGTTATTGTTCTTTTAAAGATGCGATTTATCAGAATACCCGTAAAATGATATGGAGCGGCAATAATCCTTATTTCTTTAAAGGAAAAGCCGGTGAAGGGGTAGGAGGCCCTCATGTGGGATTGAATTATATCTGGCCGATGAGCATCATTATGAAGGCTTTTACAACGGATGATTCCGAAGAAATACGTGCTTGTCTGAAGCAACTTCGTGATACGGATGGAGGGACGGGCTTTATGCATGAGTCTTTCCATTCGGAGGATGCCGCGGACTTTACTCGTTCCTGGTTTGCCTGGACAAATACTTTGTTCGGTGAACTGATACTGAATACAATCAAGGAATATCCCAACTTATTATCCCAAATACTATGAAGATAAGATATTGGTTACTGGCTATGTCATTCATTTTTCTCTCTTGTGGGAGAGTGGCTGATGATGTAGAGGCAAACTATGGTATTATACCCATGCCGAATGAACTTGCTCCAATGCAGGGAGTGTATGTCTTGCAAGGGAAAAAAACAGTGGCTGTCCCTTCCGGGGAAGCCGCGATGAAAGTTTTTCATTATTTGGAGGATGCGTTGAAAAACACTTCTGTAACGCTGAAGGATATTTCGGAAACGGGAAAGGCCGATATTTGCTTATCTATAGATAATTCCTTGCCCAATGAGGCCTATACATTGGAGGTTTCTTCCGATAGGATAAATATATCTTCCAATGAAACTGCCGCCGGATTTTTTTATGGTGTCCAGTCTTTGCTGCAGCTCATGCCGGCAGCCATTTATGATGGTGACCGGAAATACGAAGGAAAGATTAGGATTCCTGCTGTCAGCATTACGGATGCTCCCCGTTTCCCTCATCGTGGGGCTATGATGGATGTAGGGCGTAATTTTCTGCCAAAAGAGGAAGTGCTGAAGTTTCTTGATTTGATGGCATTCTATAAATTGAATAAATTCCATTTTCATCTGACAGATGACCAAGGATGGAGAATAGAAATAAAGAAATACCCGAAACTGACTGAAATAGGTTCTTATCGTAAACAGACTCAGATAGGACACTCTGATTATTATTTTCCACGGCGTTACGATGGAAAAGAAAAGAGAGGCTATTATACGCAGGAAGAAATAAAGGAAATTGTGAAGTATGCATCCGACCGTTTCATTACGGTCATTCCCGAAATTGAAATGCCGGGACATGCATCCGCAGCACTGGCTTCCTATCCGGAACTTTCTTGCGGACTGGGAAAGACTTATGTGGTGCGTGATTATTTTGATGTTTTTGATGAGGTCTATTGTCCCAAAGAGCATACATTTGAATTCTTACAAAATGTGCTGACCGAAGTTATGGAACTCTTCCCCAGCCATTATATCCACATTGGTGGAGATGAGTGTCCCAAGAAAGCATGGAAGAAGTGTGCCCATTGCCAGCATTTGATGAAGTGGGAAGGTCTGCCCAACGAAGAAGCTCTGCAAAGTTGGTTTATCCATCGGATTGAGCAATTTGTGAACAGTAAAGGGCGTGACATCATCGGGTGGGATGAGATTCTGGAAGGAGGGCTTGCCCCTAATGCTACCGTCATGTCATGGCGTGGCGAGAAAGGAGGTATCGAAGCGGCTCGCCAACGGCATAAAGTCATTATGACACCCGGCAAAAAGTGTTATTTGGATTACTACCAGGAAAGTCCGGAATTTGCCCCGTTGGCTATCGGCGGTTTTCTTCCGTTGGATACGGTGTACAATTATAACCCGCTTCCTGCTGAACTGACTCCGGAAGAACAAGCTTATATAATAGGTGTACAAGCCAATATCTGGGGAGAGTACATACAGACTCCCGAATATTTTGAATATATGGCTTTCCCTCGTTTGCTGGCTATGTCAGAGGTGCAATGGACACAGCCGGAACATAAGGACTTCGAGTCGTTTGCCCGTAGGCTGGATAAGGAGTTTGAACGATTGGATTATTGCGGAGTGAATGCTTGCCGTAACTTCTATGAAGTCAATCAGGCTGGTGCGTGGAACAAGTCGCAGCAGACTTATGAGGTGACTTTGAACACCTTCTGTCCGGATGCCGATATTTACTATGCGGTAAATGATTCAACGGTCAACACTTCATCTTCCCTTTATGAGACTCCGATACCGTTGGACGAGGATGCAACTATTTATTCGGCAGTTTACAGAAGCGGTAAGCCGCTAGGGAAAGTGACCCGCAAGAGTTTTGCTGTAAACAAGGCAACCGGATGTGACTATACTTGTAATCCTAAAGCAGGATGGGAACACTTGAATAAAGGCTTCGGGCTGACTGATGGACGACGTGGCTATGCCCGCGACATGCGTCGCTGGATTAGCTTCTACCAGGATACTGTACAGATTGTAGTGGAACTGAAGAAACCTCAAAAAGTCAAGGAAGTGGCCTTTTCTTCTTTATGGCGGCCGGTAAATGAGATATGGCCGGCAAGAGCGATGGGTGTCTCTGTTTCAATGGATGGTCAGACTTTTATTCCGGTGGGCACTAAACGGCTGACTTATGATTTTAGCTTGACGGAAGGCACCCGTTTTCCGGCATCTCTTTCATTTGCCGAAACGGAAGCTACATTTGTCCGCTTGGAATTATTGAGTGGTGGCTTGTGCCCGAAAGGATATTTTCATGAAGGGTTGCAGAGTGAGTTGGCAATAGATGAAATAGAAATATATTAATCTCAAGAAATTATGAAGAAAATAGTTGTTCTTTTAGTTGTACTGTTGGGCTGTATGCCGGTAACGGCTTTTGCGCAGAAGCAATTCTTTTTTAAGGATGGCAGGTTTGTAGTAGCACAGTTTACAGATTTGCACTGGATGCCGGGTTCTGCAAAGTGTGCCGAAACGGCAGCTACTATCCGTGCTGTCCTGGCAGCCGAACATCCGGACATTGCTATACTGAGTGGGGATGTGGTGACCGATGACCCTGCTATGGATGGATGGAAAAGTGTAGTGGATATTTTCAATGAAGCCAAGATGCCTTTTGTGGTGATGATGGGAAACCATGATGCAGAATACTTGACGCGCAATGAAATCTATGATTTCCTCTTGAAGTCTCCCTACTATGTGGGGGCAAAAGGCCCTGAAGATATTATGGGATGTGGTAATTGTGTGATTTCTATTTATAGTCCGGAGAAGAAGGACCAGGTAGAGGCATTGCTCTATTGCATGGATTCCAACGACTATCAGCCTAATAAAATCTATGGTGCTTACGACTGGATTCATTTCGACCAAATAGAATGGTACAGAAAGCAAAGTAAACACTTTGCAGAGAAGAACGGTGGTAATCCCGTTCCTGCTTTGGCCTTTTTCCATATTCCGCTGATTGAATACAACGAAATCAGAGGTGACGGGAAAACTTATGGCAATGACAAAGAAGGTGGAGTTGCCTCTGCTAATATCAATTCTGGTATGTTTGCTTCCTTCCTTGACATGAGGGATGTAATGGGAGTATTTGTAGGACATGACCATGATAACGATTTTATAGGAATAGATAAAGGTATTGCATTGGGATACGGACGGGTGACCGGTGCGGATGCGTATGGAGAGTTGACGAGAGGAGCCCGTATCATTGAACTGTACGAAGACCAATTCAAATTTGACACATGGATTTCCACTCCTTCGGGAAGGGAGGCTGCCTACTATTACCCTTCAGGTCTGAATTCGGATGAGGAGCAGAGTATGGCTTATTTGCCGGCTACGGGAACTTCTCCCAAGAAGCAGGGCGTGGCATATACCTATTATGAAGGCAAATGTAAACGTGTTGCCGATATTGCCGCCTGCAATAAAGTGAAGGAAGGGGTGATGAAGAACTTCTCGATTGAAGAAGTAGCCGTCCCTGATCATTTTGCTTATGATTTCCGTACGTTGGTGAAAATTCCAGAAAGGGGAGTATACCGTTTCTATACTTTTTCCGATGATGGTTCTAAACTATACATAGACGGTAAATTGATTGTTGATAACGACGGTGGACACAGCGGACGCCGTGCCGAAGGGAAAGTCGCTCTCGAAGCAGGGTACCACGAGTTGCATCTGCTGTATTTCGAAGATTACATGGGCCAGGAATTGGAAGTCGGGTATTCGGGACGGAATGTTCTGGAAACCGTGTTACCTGATACCATGTTGTTTGTACCGGATTAAATCAGCGCTGGTAACTCTTTGTCTGGTACTCTTTCCGATATTCATTGGGAGAGACTTTCTTCAAAGCTTTGAATTGGCGGGACAAGTTCTTCAGATTGTTTATTCCGACTTGTTCCGCCACATCTGCAATCGGAGCATCACTGGCCAACAGCAATTGGGCAAAGCGTTCCATCCTAAGGTTGAAGATGTATTTGTGGATGGATTGCTGGGTGACTTGCTTGAAGCGAATCTCCAATAAACGGCGTGATAATGGTACTTGTTTCACTATATCCGATACAGTGATATCAGCTGCTATATTCTGATGGATATATTTCAGAGCGGTTTGGATATGGGCATCGGTGGTAGAATAGAAGTCGGTCGAAAGCCGGTTGATTATATTAACTGGTTGGAGCACTACGTCCTGATAAGTGGCCTCCTCATCATTCAATAGATGTTCTATGAGGGCAGCTGCCTCAAATCCGCCTCTTACAATGTTTTGGCTGATACTGGATAGGGGAGGGTCTGAAAGATTGCATATAATCTCATCATTGTCGACTCCTAATATTGCTATCTTGTCGGGCACTCTGATGTTGTTGACTTTACAGATTTCCGTAATGCGGTTACCTTGATTGTCATCGCAAGCCATGAGTGCCGTAGGTTGTGGCAATGACTTTAACCAGTTGAGCAGGGGCGGTGCTTCATAAAACCATAAGTCATCAAGGGATTGGTCCTGATAAGAATAGAAATTGTTTCCAAACCCTTGGGCTGCTATACATTCATAGAAACCCTCGCAACGTTCTTGTGACCATACCGTATCGCGATAACCATAGAATGCGAAGTTCTGAAAGCCTTTACTCAGAAAAAACTCTGCTGCCATTCTGCCGGTCTTGCGGTAATCGCCGGTGATGTTTGGAATATTGCTGAACCTTGATTTATAATCCTGGGCCAATGCGATAATTCCGTTTTCACGGAATAGCTCCACGTTGTCATCATTGTCAAATCTGCCGATGATTGCATCTGCATGCCATGTCTTTGCCCATTTCAAGACTCCTTCTATACCATGACTGTTTTTGTAGGAGGGTGGCATACGGCATACTACCCATGGCTCATGGCTTTTGGAATAGGCCAATACCCCCTTTAGCAGATTGTACGAAAAGGACTCTGTAAAATCGGTCAATAATATCAATCGAATCATAGCAGTTGACTAAATGTAACTGATTGTTACTTATACAAATGTTAGCTTAATTGACAAATATAGGATTTTATTTCTTTTTCTTCAAATCTTTTCCCTCATATTTGCAGATTGCTTCAATCCATTTTTCTTCCAGTGGCTTGGACTCGTGTTTGGCGAGGTCGAAGGCTACCATGACGGAGGTACATACGCATTTTACTTCTTGGGTTTCCGTATCAATGACCCGTTGGGCGAGGTGGAAGCTTTTGGTTCCTATCTCAGTGACGGCAGTTTGCACGGCGATATGGTCCGAACCATAAATCTGTGCGAGGAAGTTTGCTTCAATATGGACGACAACGATACCATCCTTTTCCCAATCTACATCCGGGCATACGGAAGCGAAATATTCCGTTTTTCCTAAATCATAAAAAGAGAAGTAAACAGTGTTGTTTACATGGCCGAATTTGTCGACGTCATTGAAGCGTAGTTGTATGGGCAGGGTGTGGTTAAATTGAATTTCTTCCATTGTTTTCTCTTAAACTTTGTTTATAATCGCTGCAAAAATACTATTTTTGCGTGTTAATCCGTGAACTTATATATCAAGAAATGATAGAAGACATCAAAAAAGCCTGCCAGGTAATGAGCGAGGGCGGGGTAATTCTGTATCCGACAGATACGATTTGGGGTATAGGTTGTGACGCTACCAATGAAGAAGCGGTGCGCCGTGTATATGAAATCAAGCAACGCTCTGACAGTAAGGCGATGCTGGTATTGGTAGATTCTCCGGTAAAGGTGGATTTCTATGTGCAGGATGTTCCGGAGGTTGCCTGGGATTTGATAGAACTGGCTGACAAGCCCCTTACCATAATTTATTCCGGAGCGCGTAATCTGGCTCCTAACTTGCTTGCCGAAGATGGTAGTGTAGGTATCCGTGTCACCAGTGAGGCATTTTCAAAACGGCTTTGTCAGCAGTTCCGCAAGGCGATAGTCTCTACTTCTGCCAATGTCAGCGGGCAACCGTCTCCCGGTAACTTCAGTGAAATAAGTGAAGACATCAAGTCTGCGGTGGATTATATAGTAGGATACCGCCAGGAGGAAACGGGACGCCCGAAACCGTCCAGTATCATCAAGTTGGGCAAGGGCGGAGTCATTAAGATTATTCGCGAATAAAAGGAAAAATGGCAGAGGACAAGAGGAGTTTGTTGCAGCGCTTCATCATATGGCGCGAAAAGAATATCAAGGAAAAGCGGTTCATACTGATTCTCAGTTTTCTTGTAGGTATCTTTACGGCATTCGCCGCACTGATACTGAAAGTCATCATACACTGGATACAGAACTTCCTGACGGATAATTTCAATGCGACGGAAGCCAACTACCTTTATCTGGTCTATCCGGTAGTGGGTATCTTCCTGACCGGATTGTTTGTCCGCTACGTGGTGAAGGACGACATCAGTCATGGTGTTACCAAAATCCTATACGCCATCTCGCGGCGGCAGGGACGCATCAAACGGCATAACACTTGGTCGTCCATCATAGCCAGTTCCATTACCATCGGTTTCGGTGGTTCGGTCGGGGCGGAGGCGCCTATTGTGCTGACGGGTTCGGCTATCGGTTCCAATCTGGGAACCATCTTCAAGATGGAGCATCGTACGCTGATGCTATTGGTGGGATGTGGTGCTGCCGGTGCGGTTGCAGGCATTTTCAAGGCGCCGATTGCCGGTCTGGTATTTACGCTGGAGGTACTGATGATAGATTTGACAATGTCCTCCTTGTTGCCGTTGCTGATATCTGCGGTGACGGCTGCAACTGTTTCCTATATCGTGACGGGTACGGATGCCATGTTCAAATTCCATCTGGACCAAGCTTTCGAATTGGAGCGTATTCCGTATGTCATTATGCTGGGTATCTTCTGTGGATTGGTTTCCCTTTATTTTACCCGGGCCATGAACTCTGTGGAAGGCGTGTTCGGAAGGTTGAGAACTCCATATAAGAAACTGATAATGGGTGGTGCCATGCTGAGTATCTTGATATTCCTTTTTCCTCCGTTGTATGGCGAAGGTTACGATACGATAGAGTTGTTGCTGAATGGGATGAGCAATGCCGAATGGGACACGGTGATGAATAATTCCTTCTTCTACGGGCACGGCAACCTGTTGCTGATATACCTCATACTGATTATTCTGTTTAAGGTCTTTGCTTCGAGTGCCACGAATGGCGGTGGCGGTTGCGGCGGTATCTTCGCACCTTCGTTGTATCTGGGTTGTATTGCCGGTTTTGTCTTTTCACATTTCAGCAATGAAATAGAGATGACGGCTTATCTGCCCGAGAAGAACTTTGCCTTGATGGGAATGGCGGGGGTCATGAGTGGGGTCATGCACGCTCCGCTGACCGGCGTGTTCCTCATAGCCGAGCTTACGGGAGGATACGACTTGTTCCTGCCACTGATGATTGTTTCCGTCAGTTCCTATCTTACCATCATCATGTTCGAGCCTCATAGTATCTACTCCATGCGTTTGGCCAAGAAAGGAGAACTGTTGACGCACCATAAGGACAAGGCTATCCTTACCCTGATGAAAATGGAGAATGTGGTGGAAAAGGATTTTGTGACCGTGCATCCCGAAATGGATTTGGGTGAACTGGTAAAGGCTATTTCCGCCTCGCATCGCAATGTTTTTCCCGTGACGGATAAGGAAGGGGTGTTGATTGGCATTGTCTTGTTGGACGATATCCGGAACATTATGTTCCGCCAGGAGTTATATCATCGCTTCACGGTGGGAAAACTGATGACTTCGGCTCCGGCACGTCTGTATGATACGGACAGTATGGAGCAGGTGATGCGCACCTTTGATGATACGAAGGCGTGGAATCTGCCGGTGGTGGATGCGGAAAACAAATACTTGGGCTTCGTGTCCAAGTCGAAGATATTCAACTCGTACCGTGAAGTATTGGTACATTTTTCAGAAGACTGAGGACTTTTTGGTATTTACTATTTTACTATTTACAAGTTACTATTTGCCGTTCGGGGTGATGGGGCATTGTAAATCGCAAAGAAGATGCTTCGTACATTGTAAATGGTAAATTGTAAATGGGCAAATGAGCTGCCTCGCAAATGGTACATTGTAAATGGTAAATTGTAAATGAAATGGTGGAAAAGAAGAATTTGAGGATTGTATATATGGGTACTCCCGACTTCGCGGTGGAGGCTCTTCGTTGCCTGGTAGAAGGAGGTTACAATGTGGTGGGTGTCATTACGATGCCGGACAAGCCTGCCGGACGGGGGCATAAGCTCCAATTCTCTCCGGTGAAACAGTATGCACTGGAACATAATCTTCCGCTTCTTCAGCCGGAGAAGCTGAAGGATGAGGCTTTTGTGGAGGTGTTGCGTGCATGGAAGGCCGATTTGCAGATAGTCGTTGCCTTCCGTATGTTGCCGGAGGTGGTATGGAACATGCCGCGATTGGGCACCTTCAACCTGCATGCTTCCCTGCTTCCGCAGTATCGCGGCGCAGCCCCCATCAACTGGGCAGTGATTAATGGTGATACGGAAACGGGCATCACCACTTTCTTTCTGAAACATGAGATTGATACCGGTGAGGTTATTCAGCAGGTACGGGTACCCATTGCCGATACGGACGACGTGGGTATCGTTCACGACAAACTGATGCTGTTGGGTGGTCGCCTGGTGGTAGAAACCGTAGATGCCATTCTTGCCGGTACAGTGAAAAGTATTCCTCAAGAAGAAATGGCCGTCGTGGGTGAACTGCGTCCGGCACCGAAAATCTTCAAAGATACTTGTCGTATTGACTGGAACCGCCCGGTGAAGCGTATTTACGATTTTGTACGCGGCCTTTCTCCCTATCCTGCCGCTTGGACGGAGCTGGTCCAACCCGGTGGAGAATCTGTTGTGGTAAAAATCTTCGAGACGGAGAAAATAGGGGAATCCCATCAGCTGGCTCCCGGAACCTTGCAGACAGACGGGAAGACCTATATCCGCGTTGCTGCCGAAGATGGCTTTGTCGGCATCCGCTCCCTCCAGCTTCCGGGCAAGAAGAAACTGAAAACGGATGAACTGCTACGCGGCTTCCGGTTGACGGAAGGATACGTGATGAAATAACTGATTGTCATTCAATAACTTCCTACTGCAAAACTACTGCACTCGTTTTGCAGCGTCACTGCAAACCGCTTTGCAGTGTTGCTGCAACTAATATGCAGTGTGACTGCAACTGCTTTGCAGTAGCACTGCAACACGTTTGCAGTGACGCTGCAAAAGGTATGCAGTAAGTTTGCAGTGAGAGTTTTGACTTCCAATGTTAGGCTGAATTAAATCTTTTCTTTATATTTGTACATAACAAAGTTCGTAAACTTTAGAACATAACATTATGAAACCAATCATATCCCCTTCTATTCTCTCTGCCGATTTTGGTTATCTGGCACGAGACATTGAAATGATTAACGAAAGTGAGGCGGAGTGGGTACATATCGACATCATGGACGGTGTGTTTGTCCCTAATATTTCTTTCGGATTCCCGGTACTGAAGTATGTGGCAAAACTGTCGCAGAAGCCTTTGGATGTGCATCTGATGATTGTACAGCCGGAGAAGTTTATTCCGGAGGTGAAGGCTCTGGGAGCACATGTCATGAATGTGCATTACGAGGCTTGTCCGCATCTGCACCGCGTGGTGCAGCAAATCCGCGAAGCAGGGATGCAGCCGGCGGTAACGATTAATCCGGCAACTCCCGTGTCCTTGTTGAAGGATATTATTAATGATGTATACATGGTGCTGATAATGAGCGTAAATCCTGGCTTCGGCGGACAAAAGTTCATAGAGCATTCTCTTGATAAAGTGCGCGAGTTGCGTGAATTGATTACGGTTACCGGTTCGCAGGCCTTGATAGAAGTGGACGGTGGCGTAAACTTGGATACCGGTTCGCGTCTGGTAGAAGCTGGAGCAGATGTACTGGTAGCAGGCAATGCCGTTTTCTCGGCTCCCGATCCGAAGGAGGCCATCCGTGCATTAAGGAATCTGTAATCCGTCTTCTGGATTGATAATCGACAGCTGGCAACGGCATCCTTTCCTTCGACTGTTGATGCCGTTGGTAGTTGGTATTTTGTGTGGAGATGCGTTTCCACACGTGCTTTCTGCATGGGAGTATGTGGCAGGTTTTCTGCTTTTTCTTTTTATTATAGGTAGATACAAGCATACCGGATGGGTGTATGGAGCGGCGGTATACCTTTTCTTGGGTGGTACGGGGGGCTGCTTGATGAGTTGGCAGCAGGGAAAGACGGTATTTCCCTTTTCGGGCAAAACTGCTGTTTATAGGGTTTGTATCCGCGAGCATCCCGAAGAGAGGGAGCGCAGCATATTGTGCAGGGTTGCCCTGCTGGGAGAGGTAGAGAAGGATACAGTTACGGGTTGCCCCCGAAATCATCTTTTTCTGGCTTATTTTCCGAAAGATTCTGCTACGGCCACTTTGCGCCGTGGTGATGAGTTGCTGGTATCTACCCGGCTTGTTCCTCCGGCAAACAATGGTAATCCCGACGAGTTTGACTATGCCCGCTACCTGAGGCGGAAAGGCTATAGCGGCACGGCTTACGTGGCTGACGGACATTGGCGGAAGACGGGGCATGATGCCTCTCGCACTGTCAGCCAGGTGGCACTGGATTATAGGGAGAAAGTGGTTGGCTTATACCGGAGTTTGGGTTTTGAAACTGATGAATTGGCGGTACTTGCTGCGTTGACAGTGGGGGATAAAGAGGAACTGAGTGATGATATTGTGGAGACCTACTCCGTTTCGGGAGCCAGCCATGTACTGGCACTTTCGGGGTTGCACATAGGTTTTCTGTATGCTTTGCTCTTGTTTGTGCTTCGTCCTTTGTGGAGGCGATGGCGGCGGTTAAAACCTTTGTTGCTTTTGCTTCTGGTCCTTTTCTTGGTGAGTTTTGCTTTTTTCACGGGATTGTCTTCCTCGGTGGTGCGGTCGGTCGTCATGTTCTCTTTGTTGGCGTTTGCCGGTTTGCAGCCGGAAAAGCCGCTGACTCTGAATACGCTGGCGGCAACTGCTTTCCTGATGCTGCTGTGCAAGCCGGTCTGGTTGTTTGATGTCGGTTTTCAGTTGTCATTCTCGGCGGTTGCAGCTATTGTACTTGTACAGCCTAAGTTATATGCCCTTTGGAAGGTTGACAATCGTTTCCTGCGATATTTGTGGGGACTTATGACAGTGTCCATGGCGGCTCAGCTGGGTACGGCCCCTTTGGTCATTTTCTATTTCTCCCGTTTTTCCACTCATTTTCTGTTGACTAATCTTTGGGTAATTCCCATGGTGTCACTCGTTCTGTATTCTGCTGTCTTTCTGTTGATGCTTACGCCGCTGCCTTTTGTACAACATCTGTTTGCAAGGGTAGTAGAGGCATTGGTACATGTCCAGAATGAAGTGCTCCGCTGGATAGAGCATCTTCCCGGCGCTGCTGTCGATGATATTTGGCTGGATATATGGGGTGTTTTGCTCGTCTATCTGTTCTTGGGGATGGCATATTATGGCTTTCTACGCCTTACGGTACGTAGAGTCTGCTTTGCGTTGCTGGCATTGTTGGCAGTGGTTTCCTGGCATTCCCTTTCCATCATGTCCAATGCTCCCCGGCAGGGGATTGCTTTTTATAGCGTGAGAGGCTGTCCCGTTGTCCATTGTATGGCAGACAACCGTCATTCTTGGTTGGCATGTACCGATAGCTTGCCGGATATGCCGCGTTTGTGCCGTGCCCTTTCTCCGCATTGGAACCGCCTGCGTCTGGAGACTCCCCGACTGGTTGCCGGAGATTATACCACTTCCGGCTTATCCATGCGCAACCAGATTGTCTCTTACGCCGGTAAGCGCATCTGTCTTCTTTCCGACAACCGTTGGAGAAACAAGAACTCTTCCCGTCCCCTTTCAGTTGATTATCTGTATGTCTCCAAGGGGTATCAAGGTGGGATAGAGGAACTTACTTCGCTCTTTTCCATGGGCATGGTGGTGCTTGACGCTTCTCTTTCAGACTATTATCAGAATAAGATTGCCAATGATTGCGTTCGCTTAGGTATTCCCTATCTTCTTCTTTCTCAAAAAGGTTCTTACCGCATATTGTTATAAATCACAAACTTTTCGTACTTTTGCCCCTTCAATTTGTTATAAACGCCAAATAGTAAATAGTCAATCGTCAAATAGTAAATAAAAATATGTTGACCAAAGTAATAGAACAATCCAAGATAGACCATTTCACCAAATGGTTTGACCGTGCAGACAAGATAGTAATAGTTTCGCATGTGGGTCCCGACGGGGACGCCATCGGCTCTTCTCTGGGCTTGTGGCACTTCTTCAGCTCGCAGGGAAAGACGGCGAATGTTATTGTGCCGAACGCCTTTCCCGACTTCTTGAAATGGATGCCCGGGAGCAAGGACATCCTTCTGTACGACCGCTACAAGGAGTTTGCCGACAAGCTGCTTGCCGAGGCGGATGTCATTTGTTGTCTGGACTTTAATGCTATCCATCGTATAGATGCCATGGGTGACGCTGTTCTTGCATCCCCGGCAAGAAAAATACTGATAGACCATCATCTCCATCCGGAGGATTTCTGCAAGATTATCATTTCCCATCCGGAGATATCTTCCACTTCGGAACTGGTTTTCCGCCTGATTTGCCGTATGGGCTATTTCAGTGACATTTCAAGGGAAGGAGCAGAGTGCATCTATACGGGTATGATGACGGATACCGGCGGGTTCACTTATAATTCCAATAATCGGGAAATCTATTTCATCATCAGCGAACTGTTGTCGAAAGGTATTGACAAGGACGAGATTTACCGCAAGGTGTTCAATACTTATTCAGAAAGCCGTTTGCGCCTAATGGGGTATGTGCTGTCACAAATGAAGGTTTATCCAAACTATCATGCAGCCTTAATTTCCCTGACTAAAGCCGAACAAGGCCAATTTGACTATGTACGTGGAGATAGTGAGGGGTTTGTGAACATTCCTTTAAGCATCAAAGGGGTAATTTTCTCTTGCTTCCTGCGTGAAGATACGGAGAAGCCGATGATAAAGATTTCTTTACGTTCGGTCGGTACATTCCCTTGCAATCAGCTGGCTGCCGAGTTCTTTGGCGGCGGCGGTCATTTGAATGCTTCCGGCGGTGAATTTTATGGAACGATGGATGAGGCCCGCAAGGTCTTTGAGCAGGCTTTGGAGAAATACAAACTGCTGCTGAATGCCAAAGGATAAAAAAAGTTCAGTTGTAAAGGTTAAAAGTTACGAACTTTCTATCCGCAGCTTTCAACTTTCAAGGAAATCAGATACTTTTGTACGAAATTACTAAATAACAGAAATGAAGAAACTTACTTTATTCTTTTTTGCCTTACTTGCAGTTTGTTTAGCCTTCCAGGCATGCGATAATTCTAAAACTTATGCCGAAATGCTTGAGGAAGAAAAAGATGCCATCAAAGCATTTATCAAAGACAGTAGCATTGTCGTTATTTCTCAAAGTGAATTCTATGCGCAAGATTCGACAACGGATGTAAGCAGGAATGAGTATGTGCAGCTGGCAAGCGGGGTGTATATGCAGATTGTGGATAAAGGTTCGACGAATCCTGCAGATACAGTTAAACCGAATGATTTGATTTTGGTGCGCTTTGAAGAACAAGGGTTGATAGCTGTTGGAGGGGTGAAATCGTATATAACCAATATGAATAGTCCGACTGTTGTGGATGAGTTTAGATATTCTGTTACTTCTTCGTCTATTGCCGGACTTTTCACTCAAGGCTATATGCTTATATATCATGGTTCGTCTGTACCTGCTGGCTGGCTGGTTGCGTTGAATTATATTCGTAACGGAGCACATGTGAAGCTGATTGTTCCTTCCAAGATGGGACAGTCGGATGCTATGCGGGACGTTCATCCTTATTATTACGATTTACATAAACTCCAAATTTGGAACTAACCGATAAATTTTAAATCATTAACCTATGACTCTAATCAAATCTATTTCTGGAATCCGCGGAACAATTGGCGGTGGTGCTGGCGAGGGATTGAATCCGCTCGACATTGTGAAGTTCACTTCAGCTTATGCTACCCTGATTCGTAAGACGTGTACTGTAAAAAGTAACAAAATCGTGGTAGGGCGTGATGCCCGCATCTCTGGCGAGATGGTCAAGAACGTAGTAGTCGGTACCTTGATGGGTATGGGCTGGGATGTAGTGGATATTGATTTGGCTTCTACTCCGACTACCGAGCTGGCTGTAACCATGGAAGGTGCCAGTGGAGGTATTATTCTGACTGCCTCACACAATCCCAAGCAGTGGAATGCGTTGAAACTGCTGAATGAAAAGGGCGAATTTCTGAACGCTGCCGAAGGCCAGGAAGTACTCCACATTGCCGCCGCCGAAGAATTCGACTATGCCGAAGTGGACCAACTTGGCTCGTACCGTCAGGATTTAAGCTACAACCAGAAACACATCGACAGCGTATTGGCACTTGACCTCGTAGATGTGGAAGCTATCCGAAAGGCAAACTTCCGTGTAGCCATCGATTGTGTAAACTCTGTAGGTGGTATTATTCTGCCGCAACTACTTGAACAACTTGGCGTTCAGCACGTAGAGAAGCTCTATTGCGAACCGACCGGTAACTTCCAGCATAATCCCGAGCCTTTGGAAAAGAACTTGGGTGACATCATGAACCTGATGAAAGGGGGGAAGGCAGATGTTGCATTTGTTGTAGACCCTGATGTAGACCGCCTGGCAATGATTTGCGAAGACGGCAAGATGTACGGTGAAGAATATACACTGGTTACTGTTGCCGACTACGTATTGAAACATACTCCGGGCAATACGGTATCCAATTTGAGTTCGACCCGTGCCTTGCGCGATGTAACTCGCAAGTATGGGCAAGAATATTACGCTTCTGCCGTAGGTGAAGTGAATGTAACTACCAAAATGAAGGAAGTAGGTGCCGTTATCGGTGGCGAAGGAAACGGTGGGGTAATTTATCCGGCCAGCCACTATGGACGTGATGCCTTGGTAGGTATTGCCTTGTTCTTGAGCCATCTGGCACACGAAGGTAAGAAGGTGAGCGAACTCCGTGCATCCTATCCTGCATACTTCATGGCAAAGAATCGTGTAGACTTGACTCCTGAAACAGATGTAGATGCTATTCTTGCCAAGGTGAAGGAGCTGTATAAGAATGAAGAAATCAATGATATAGACGGTGTGAAGATTGACTTCCCCGACAAATGGGTTCATCTGCGTAAGAGCAATACGGAACCGATTATCCGTGTCTATAGTGAGGCTGCCACACCGGAGGCTGCCGAGGAAATCGGCCAGCAGATTATGAAGGTGATTGAAGACCTGGCTAAATAAGGCCGAACGAAATGTTATAATGAATGTCCCACTTTCCCGTGAAAGAGAAGTGGGACTTTTTTTAAACCTTCCCATGAACTCCTCCATCAAACTACTACTATGAATGGTATTTTAGATTCTATAGGCTCAGCAATAACCACTGTCAGTGACTTTGTCTGCGGGTATCCCTTATTTATCCTTCTGATAGGGGGAGGACTTTTCTTGTTCTTTTATTCCGGAGCTGTGTCCCTCTGCCGCATCGGATATTCGATAAAGGCCTTGCGCTATAAATCGGAAGTGGCGGGCGAAGGACAAATCAGTTCTTTCCAGGCCTTGATGAGCGCCATAGCGTCAACAGTGGGTATGGGGAATATTGCGGGGGTGGCTATCGCTATTACGGTAGGAGGTCCTGGAGCCATTTTTTGGATGTGGGTAAGTGCCGTTGTGGGTATGTCCACCAAATTCTTTGAAGGGGCTCTTGCCATTATGTACAAAGGGCACGATTCTGCCGGAGAACCGCAAGGGGGGACGATGTATATCATTCTTCATGGGTTGGGCGAACGCTGGAAACCGTTTGCTTATTTCTTTGCGGTGGTGGGGTTGATAGGTACGTTGTGTGTAATGCAAGCCAATCAGTTGGTCGAGTCTGTCACTACGGTATTTACTACTCCGGCAGGAATAGAGAATACACTCGGCCTGCGTTTTGTGATGGGTGTTGTCATCAGCCTGGTGGTAGGGGCGGTCATTATCGGTGGCATCCGGCGCATTTCGGTTATCTCGGCTAAAATAGTGCCGGTGATGGTTACTTGCTATATGCTGCTTGTCTTCGTTGTTCTTTGTTTGAATTTTGATAAGTTGCCGGGAGTGTTGGCTTCCATTTTCCAGTCTGCCTTCAGCCTGGAAGCCGGTATCGGTGGAATTTTGGGAACTGCACTGACTGGTGCCCGCCGTGCTGCCTACGTCAATGAAGCAGGCGTAGGTACGGCCTCTATGATGCATGGCGCCTCCCGTAATGACAATCCCATTCGTGAGGGGCTGGTAGCCATGATTGGACCGGCCATCGACTCGGGGCTTGTTTGTACATTGACGGCCTTCCCTATTCTTATAGCTGGAAACTATGCGTCGGAAGGAGGCATAAAAGGCCTTTATATTGCTTTGAATTCTTTTGAGCAGCTCCTTCCCGGCTATGGGCATTATCTGTTGATGGTGATGGTCTTTTTCTTTGCCTTTTCTACCATGTTCTCTTATTCGTATTATGGACTGAAGTGCACCAACTTCTTGTTTGGTGCGGAGAATGCCAAGTATTATAACTACTTCTATTTGGTGATGATTGTTGTGGCTGCCATGATTCCGTTGGGAGCAGTGGTTGCCATCATGGATTTGGCTTTTGCCTTGATGGCATTGCCTACGATGACGTCACTGCTGTTACTTGCTCCACGGGTCAGGAGAAAGATGAAGGAATATTTTGCGAACTGATAGAAAGCAGCTTCCACTACAAGTTGATGACCTTTCCTATCTCTCCTTCAAAATTCGGGGTGAATACACCTTTGCCGATATTTGCCTTGATTTCATCGGGGCTCCAAAAACGTCCTCCGTCCAGCTCGTCACTGGGATGTATTTCACCGTCGTAGACAGTTTTGTGTACGAAGACCAGTTCCTTTTCGCGGGCAGACTCGAAGACGTAATGCATGACGGTTTCGGGAATAAAGTCGGTAATGCCGAGCTCTTCGCGTACTTCGCGTTTTAGCGCCATCTCTACACTTTCACCTAAATCGACGTGTCCGCCTACGGAGGTGTCCCACTTCCCCGGTTGTATGTCTTTCCATTCGGGACGTTTCTGTAGATACAACTCACCTTTGGAATTGAATACATGAAGATGGATTACCGGATGAAGCAGTTTGCTACCGTTATGGCATTCGCCACGGGTGGCGGCACCTGTGATGTTGCCTTGTTCGTCGACAAGGGGGAACATCTCTTGATTGTTATCGTGGTTCATTGTGCTTAGGGTATTAATAATGATGAATCTCCATAGCTCAGGAAGCGGAAATCATGTGCCAGTGCATAGTTGTAAATCTTCGGCCAATCACCGTGTACGAAAGCTGATACGAGCAGCAGCAAGGTACTTTGCGGTTGGTGGAAATTAGTCACCATAGCCTTCACGATTTTGTATTCATATCCCGGAGCGATAATGATTTGAGTGCTGGTATGCATAGCCTCCATGCTATGTCTGTCCAGATAGGCAGCAATGGCTTGCAGGGCTTCTACTGCAGAGGTGGCGGTGGCCTTGGCAGACATTTCATAAGGTTGCCATTGGTGGACGTGCAAGTCTTCCTCTGTGGCTTCTGGATTATTCAGTAAAGTGACTCCGATGTGATAAAGGCTTTCCAATGTGCGCACTGAAGTTGTTCCTACGGCCACTGCCTTGCCGCCGTGTACTATGAGTTTTTCCAATGTGTTGCGCGAGACAGAGATGTATTCCGTATGCATTTCGTGCCCTTCTATTTCTTCACTTTTCACCGGTTTGAAGGTTCCGGCTCCCACATGGAGTGTCAGCTCTTCCAATTCTACTCCTTTATTGCGCAATGCGTCCAATACGCGTGGGGTGAAATGCAGTCCCGCTGTAGGGGCAGCCACCGAACCTTTGATTTTGGAGTAGACAGTCTGGTAAGTCTCCTTGTCACTTTCCTGGGTCTCCCGGTTCAAGTAGGGGGGGATGGGCAATTCACCGAAGACCTCGAGAATGTCGGCAAAAGTCACTTCCGGATTATTCCAGCGGAAATTTATCCAATGGCTGGTTCCGTGGCATTCGCCCCGTTCGGCGGTTAGGGTGAGTGGCTTGCCTTTCACGGTCATCTCACGTCTCAGCATGCCTTCCTTCCATTTTTTCAGGTTGCCGACCATGCAGAGCCAGGCGGCATGCTCGGTTTGCTGGAAGTTGAGGGCGTAGTCGTTCGGCTGTATGGGTTCCAGGCAGAATACTTCAATCAGTGCGCCCGTTTCTTTCCGGAAATGCAGGCGTGCTTGGATGACTTTGGTATTGTTGAATATCATCAGGCTTCCCGATGGCAGATACTCCGGCAGTGAAGTGAATCTGTCTTCTGAAACTTCTCCGTGGCGATACAATAACAGTTTGGACTGGTCACGTACGGACAATGGGAACTTTGCAATGCGTTCGTCCGGCAACGGGTAGTTGAATTCGCTGATTCTGATATGTCTGGGGTCTTCTTTCATGATGGCTTTCTCTTTATAATATCGGCTGCAAAGGTACGGATATTTGGGAAGATTTGAAGAATAAGGGAAATAATTCCTAACTTTGCAGGAAGAAAGTAGGAAAAGACAAACTAAAAGATAAGTTACTATGAAGATAGGAGATAAAGTTCGTTTCCTCAGCGAAGTTGGGGGCGGTGTTGTGACAGGATTTCAAGGGAAAAACATCGTGTTGGTGGAAGATGCCGACGGTTTTGACATACCGATGCCCATAAACGAATGTGTGGTGATAGAGACCGATGATTATAATATCCCCACTCCGGCAGCCAAAGCGGCTGCCAAGAAGAAGCGGGAAGAAGAGCAACAATTGCGCACGGCCGCTACTGCGGCAAGGCCGTCTGCTATGGAGTCTCAGGTTTCAGAGCCTCAATCGGTCCGTTTGGAGAAACCGCAGATATCTGTTTATCGTCAGCCCGAGATGAAAGGTGGAGATATCTTGAATGTTTTTCTGGCTTTTGTTCCGGAGGATATCAAGGCTGTCAGCACTACACCTTTCGAGACATATTTGGTGAACGATAGTAATTATTATATGTATTATACCTATTCGAGTGCCGAAGGAAAGTCCTGGACAGCCCGTTCGCATGGTTTGATAGAGCCGAATACGAAACTTCTGCTGGAGGAGTTCGAAAAGTCCGAGTTGAACGACCGTGAACGTGTGATGGTACAGCTGGTGGCATTCAAAGATAACCGTGCGTTCACAATGAAACCGGCTGTCAGTGTGGAAGTCCGCATAGATATGGTAAAGTTCTATAAACTGCATACATTCCAGCAGACGGTTTTCTTTGAAACACCGGCCTTGGTGTATGATATTGTCCGGAATGACCAGCCTGTCAAGCAGGTGTATGTTTCGGCAGAGGAACTGAAGGAGGCTTTGATACAGAAAAAAACGGCAGATACTCCGTCCAAACCGCAGACGGTCATCAAGCGTGGTGGCAAGAATGGGATTGTCGAGATTGACCTGCATATCGGCGAGTTGCTGGATGACACCTGCGGTATGAGCAACAGCGAAATATTGAATTACCAGCTGGATAAGTTTCGTGAAGTGATGGAACAATACAAAAAAAAGCGCGAACAACGCATCGTCTTTATTCACGGCAAGGGAGATGGAGTGCTGCGTAAAGCCTTGCTGGACGAGCTGAAACGTAAATATCCTGACTGCCGCCATCAGGATGCTTCGTTCCAGGAGTATGGATTTGGGGCGACGATGGTGACGATTAAATAAAATCAAGTATTTGAATAGTGAATAGGGCAGTTCAAACATTGGAATGCCCTATTCATTATTTATAGTCTGACATTGACTCTTGTATTTTTCCTTATGTGTATTTCTTGAGTGGAAGGATTGGACTGCATCATTTCTGATTCTATTTGCTGGATTGCTCTTTTGGCTTTGTGTACAAACCTGCCTTTGGGATATTTTCGCAAATATTCTTCGTAATCTGCTACCGACTGGCAACTATAGAAGAGGCGTTCTTCATTTTCTCTTCTGACTTCTCTTATATCAGTAATGGGAAGAACTGGCTGTGAAGAAGGTTGTGGATGCGGGTGGACAATCTGTTTTTTAGGTTCCTCTTGGAACTGTTCAAGTTTTGCAGTATCCGTTTTTACCGAGTCCATAACGATGTTTTCTTCTCTATTTATTGGGGAGATTGGATTTACCTTGTTTCCCAAAAATTGTTTTATAAAGTTTGCATGAGATGAGGAGGGGTATTCTTTTAGAAAATCTCTGTAGTCTTCTTCTGTACGGCATGCAGCGTACTTGCGCTCTTCTTCAAGGTGTCTAAAGTATATGGAACCTCCTTTGACAAGCAATAGAATCAATACTATACCAAGGCCGGTCCATCCTGCTATGCGTTTATGCATGTTCGAAGGACAGAACTTTTCTTTAAGGCGTGGTGATGTTGTTTTAGGAAAAAGTGGAGCAATAGGCTTCAGCTGTACTGAAGGAGAGTCTGTCTTTGTTTGTTTTAGTATGGAGCAAGCAAACTCATAGGCTTGTTGGGCTGTGGGGCGGTCCCAAGTGTTGAGGGCAAGGCATGCGTGAACAAACTGGGACAGTTGGGAAGAATATTTCTCATCTAATGCTGGAATATGTGCACCATTCAGTTGGACACAACCTCCCATACCTTCCCATAATACAAGACCAGTGGATAATTCATAAACACTCATCCCTAAAGACCATATATCGCTGGTAGCCACAATCAGTGGTTTCTCTGCAAAACGTTCTGGTCCCATATAGGCAAGTGTTCCGGAACTTTCTACTTTGTTGATACTTTTACGAAAAGTATGCTCCAGTTTACGGCTGATGCCAAAATCTGAGATGATGAATTTGTCATCATCCCCTATCAAAATATTATCGGGTTTTATATCTTGATGAATGATAGGAGGATTCTGATTATGAAGAAACATCAATCCGCATGATACATCGCGTATGAAGCGCCAGATTTGCTTTTCAGACATTTTGCCTTTCAAGCTCGCTGAGGACCCTTTGGGACAGTAAGGCATTACCAAAAAAGGGCACTGTCCAAAAACATCAAAATGATTAAGGTGCAGTAGATTGGGATGGTGTAATTTGTAGGCAAGTTTGAATTCTTCCCGGAAATCTTTTATGCCGTTGTCATCCAACAGTCCGTACAACTTTATGGCAACGTCTACATCTGCCAATATATTTCGGGCAAGCCAGACTTCACCAAAGCTTCCGACTCCTAATAGTTTCTTCAGCTGATAGTGTTCAGCAAATATATCACCATTTTTCAGTTGCATAGTTTCACAATAGTAATCAATCTGTTAGGGTAGTGTTAGTAGTGTCTGTCTCTGTAACTAGAACCGTATCTGCCTGATATAGTATCGTTTTCCATTTTGCATATTGCTGTGGATTTCTATATAAATAGAAGCCTGCCGCTAAAGCCAGTACCAGGAGTAACAGAAGAATTTTCCGGATTTTGTGGTGGTTGGGTTTGCTGAACACTGTATTATTCAACTTTACTTTGGGCTCGGTATCCTGTAGCATGATGTGGCATAACACAATCGTAATATTGTCATATCCACCTGCTTCAAGAGCAGCTTCTATCAACCTATCCTTGCATGTCATTAAATCATCCTGGTTCTCTTCTATAATTTGCATTATCTCTTCGTCGTGGCATAAACCACATAACCCATCACTACACAGTAGGAGAGTATCGCCATCCTTTAAATTATAGGAACGGAAATCGGGATTGGAACGATTGGTCGGGTCTCCCAAACAGCGGGTAATGATATTACTGTAAGGATGGTCAAACGCATTTTCAGGATCTAGTTTTCCCTGATCTACTAAATCTTGTACATAGGAATGGTCTTTAGATAAACGGCAAAAACCTGAATTGCCATTGAATACATAACAACGACTGTCGCCACACCAACAGATATAGGCTTTATCGTTCAATATCCAAGCAATGACAATAGTAGTACCCATTCCCTGGGTACTACTATCTTCTTTACTTGCATTGACAATATTTAAATCAGCGGTTTTGACAGTTCTGCTCAGAAATTCTTCAACGGCTTCTTCTGAGGTAACAATGCCTTCCTGCGTAACGATATCTCCTAAATTCTCGGGGGTGAATGCATTTTGCACCGTCTCAATGGCTATGGCAGAAGCAACTTCTCCGGCATTGGTGCCGCCCATTCCGTCGGCCACTACCAATATGCTGCCATACCGTCCTAAAGAAATGGGCTCTATCGATTGGGGGATAATCCACTCTGATTGGCATAAATCACGATTGACAACAAAATTGTCTTCGTTGTTTTTCCTGACTAAACCAACATTGGTACCTGCCGCTAATTTAATGCTTATCTCGGACATGTTTAATTTTAATGTATTAAATTTCTGATTGGAACTAAACGATCCTTACCCTCTATGCTTCCTACCATGAAACCCACTACTTTGTAAGAACCATTTTCTAGAAGGAATGCTGGAGAACCATAATAACCGGGCTCTGCCACACGATTCTGTAATATGGTAGTCTCATATTTTGTGTCGGCTATATTGGTATGGTCATTGAAATGAGCCGGAGTAAGATTATGAATATCAGCATAACCTGCATAGCCCACCATTTGAACTTCTGTACCTCCACTCATGTTGTCTGCGGCGGTAATGTCGTAAGGCAATCCCTCACCATAAACGCCTTTTCCTCTAATGTATGCCCAACTGTTGGCAGCAGGGGTAACAATGCTGACACTGATATATTTCCTACGTGTATAGGTCAATTTTATCCCATGTTCCCTTAGTTGTACCCTGATGGATTTATCTACTTCTATTTCGGTCACTTGTACATCATTTCGTCCGTCTTTGGCAAAATCGCTACTGGTAAATGTCAGAGGCTTTCCAGTTCCTTTGGTACTGTATGCGCGGTAATGGATAATGATATTACATCCTGCTCCTTTGTATACAGCCAATAGTTTACGCCATGGGTCTTTCCACTCTGTGTTGGAGTATATCCATGGCTCGACATTCTGTCTGTCTGTTACAAACATTCCGTTTGATAGCATGAAGCCAGTTCCGCAGATTATATCTGAAACTTGTATGCCCGGATCAAACTTTGTTCCATTATATTCGATTTCAATACGGTCGACTTTAATTGTATAGATATAATCATAATAATCTTTCAAATCTCCTGAAGCATTACTGTCTTGTTCATCTGCTATATCAGGGTCTTCATAATATTGGTCTTTGGAGAGTCTGGTGCCTTCTTGTATATTTGCGTTAATGGCATTGCTTGAATTCTCAATGCTTTTAGTGCTTATGCTGTTTGAGAGATTGTCCAAGTCTGATTTGACCTTATAGAAACTTGCATTGACATTCTTTAATTGACCATTAACGTTGTCCAACTGTGCTTTTAAGGCCTCTGCGTTACCGTCACTGTTTCGTAATTTGGCCTCTAACTCCCGTTGCTGTGCTTCTAGAGATGCCCTTTCGGTTCCCAGTGAATCCAATTGGTTTTGGTATCCTTTCAGTTGAAGTTCTTGTTCTTCTGTCTTCTGTGCCAACAAATCATTTTTTACACCTAAACTGTAGTTCCAGGCAGCCAATCCTGCCACCGCCAGTACGAAAACAATTCCCATGATTGTTAATGCGGTCTTGTAGGGGCGTAAGGCTTGTTTGCGGAAAAGGCTCATTCTCTCAGTCAATCCAATGCTGGAAGTTAATGCTTGGCGACCTTGTGGAACAATGAATCCCAAGCGTGGTCCGCCAACGGATAATTGTATTTCATCTCCTGTTTGTAAATAGTAGGACCCATTTATAGGATGTCCGTTGACCAATGTCGGATTGGAGTGTGAAAGGTGGATAAGTTTCCAGTTTTCACCGTCGCGTACAATTGCAGCATGTTTGCGGCTAACTGTTTCGAAACTTTCATCAAAGCGTACTTGGCAGGAAGCGTCTCTACCTAATTCTACTTGGTCGACAATGATTTTTTGGGATTCTCCCGCTTGATGATACTTTGAAGAGGTCTTGTGCTCCAAAATAAAGTAAGTTCTACCAGAAGCACCCATTAATGCCCCCATACCAGCCCCTACTGAGCCGGCTAAGGTACGTTTGTAATTTTGTGTATCCATACTACTTGATATATAATTAATAGTTTTCAAATCTCATTTTTACATCTCCAATGGAGATGATATCTCCAATTTTCAGTATATGCCCTTGTTTGGTGACTTGGGTGGAATTGACATAAGTCCCATTACTAGACTCCTGCCACAACTTTAACTCCTTCTGCCATTGCCCGTCTCGAATAATCCATTTATCAGTGGCGGGATTTGTTTCTATTGTGCAATGATGGCGTGATATATAGGCACTTTGCTGTTCTGTTATATGTAGCAGATTGTCGCGTTCTCTCCCGATAGTAAGGATTCTATTGCCATATTTTATAAGTTCACTTAATTGATATATTTTTCCGTACTCTTCACCTTGCATAATACGTATACAGAAACCATTGACTGTTTGCGGTGGACAATATCCTCTTTCCATAGGGACTTGGCTTATTGCTGGCAGGTGTTCCAACACCTCTTGCACAGACTGGAAACGTTTTTTGAAATCTGGATTAAGACATCCTGCAAAGAGTTGCTGCCACTGCTCTCTATGTTTCAACTGTGTCAATTTCTGCCGGTTCCAATCTCCATTTTTCCCACGTTTCTGGTATAGTGCCAATTCATTATGACTGCTCAATTCGCCAAAGGGCAAACTGCCAGTTAATAATTGAAAGGCTAATACTCCAAAAGAAAAAATGTCCGTAGTGGGTAGGACAGTGGCCTCACCTCGCATGCGGTTCACTTGTTCTGGCGGCATATATGCATAAGTCCCGAAGATTTGGTTGGGTTTACCAAAAATATTGCGTTCAGTCATACGTTTGTTTCTATCCCCTGCTATACCGAAATCTGTCAACGCAGCGATTCCGTTACTCTTGAAAAGGACATTCTCCGGCTTTAGGTCACGGTGAACCTTGCCTCTGGTATGCAAAGCATGTAAACCTATTAGAATTTGTTGGCAAATTAGAGGAATCTTACTGCTTCCAGAACCTAAATAAGGTGTTAAATCTCCTCCGGAACAGTATTCCATTACAATATAAGGGTTGCCTCCAACTGTACCGTAGTCCAATGAACGCACTAAATAGTCACAATCAATTTGCCCAGTTTTGAATTCCATCTCGAAACGTTCCATTAATGGTTTACGTATTTCAGGAGGAACTTCCCATAATCTCAGTAGTTTAAGCGCATAATCTTTGCTTGCGCTGTCCGTAACCCGATATACTTTACCGAATGAACCTTCGCCTAATGTTTGGGAAACCCTATAACGGTTATTGATATATTCCCCTACATTATAATCACATCTGTCGACAGTCCGGTTATTCACAAGAGGTTATATTTAGTCACATTCAAACTTGAATCTTCGGTCACCTAGTACAATGATATCATCCGGTATGATTTCTATTTTTCTGTTTACCTGGATATAGGTCGTTTGAAGCATACTTCGGTCAAGCAGATACCAATGACCATCATCGAAAACTATTTCAGCTTGTTCCTTTGAGGTGATTGTACGATTAGACATTTCTGTATTTTCCCGGTTCAAGATGATGGAGTTCCCTTCATATTCAAATCTTTCCGGAAGAATGTTCTCTTCTTCTTCCGGTATAATTGTTAATGAACAGTGAGGTTTGGTTTCCGGTTCTGTCTCTGTGATGTTCTTTATTTGTCGGCGTATGGTTGGCCGATGTACGCGGACACCGCAGTTCGGGCAAAAAGAGCAGGTTATTGCTATCTTACTTCCACATTCATGACAGAGCATTTTCTCTTCAGAAACGGAAGGTACTTCCTCTTCTACTCTTATTGTTTTGTATTCATTGTTTGTTGATATGTTTGCTCTTTTTAATGGAGTTCCGCAGCAAGGGCAACTTGTGAAATCTCCTACTACCGGGTAATTGCAATTGGGACATTCTATAATTGGCTGTACAACAGTAGAATGATTCTCTTCTTCATTTGTTGTGGAAAACACCACAGTTTTTCTGCATTTTTCTTCATTGGAGCTGACATTCAATACTGTCGGTTTGGGTATAGCTTCTCCATGGCCTTCTTTTGAAATAAAAATGTCCTGACTATTGGCATAATTCTCCGGCATTCGCAAAGGTTGCCCGCATTTTAGGCATACTGTTGTGTTGGAAAGGTTGTCCCAACCGCAATTCATACATCTCATAAGATTTTACTTTAATAATGGAATTACTTTGTATAAATCAGAGTTTCTCACCATTGTCGGTTTACCATGAATTTAGAATAGACCTCCCTTTTTCTGGGAGAGAATAATTGAAGATATTTTTCCTCCTTTGCTTTTAACTATGAGAGTTCCTTCTCTGGCCTTCTTGGTTTTTCCCACTTTTAGAATGAGTTTGCCACGGTCTTTTGCTATAGCTTCACACCATTCAGGAATATCTGCAACTTCCCATTCGGCATTGGAGTCTACTTGCAGTTCCTTAATTTCTCCTTTGGAGCCGAATTCCAATTTATCTAATGCGATATTAATGAATTCTTCTTGGCCACCTTGGGTAACACTGACCGTAGCTTTCATCTTTTCATTACTGATTGTAATGGTGGCTTTACGTTCGGTAGTCAGCCAATTGGTCTGGCAGCTTATGGAGAGTTTCTTCTCACCGGGAGTCACTTGACACCAGTCTGCATCTGATATTGCAGTCCATTGTTCTGGAAGACTTTCTATTTTTATACTTTCTGCAGTCTTTGTCTCACACCCAAATTCCAGGCTTTTTCTGTCTATGGTAAGTCTGGTGATTTCGGCAGGAGGCGCTGGCTTGGGAGCGGGATTTATTTTTTCCTCACACTCTTTGATTTTATTTTTGCATGCTTGCTCCAGATTGCTGTCGCATTTCATGGCTGCTTTAAAACTTTTAATAGCGTCTCTGTATCTTCCTCTTTTCATGTATGTCTCTCCCTTTTGATAGATGGAGGCGCATTGCCCCCATATACTTATTGGCATAGAGAGAGCGAACGCTAAAACAATCAGTCTGATAAGTTTATTCATTTTCATTGTTGTCTATGTTTATATATGGTTCTATTTTTTTTGCACGGTCTTCAAAAGTCTGGGCTGCTACGGCTTGGTCAAGGTCTTTCATGATATTTGCCTTTTCTTTAAAAACATGATAGGCAGAATCCAGTATGGCCTCTACTTGCTGTTTCAGTTCTGTTGCATTTAAGTATATTTTTGCGGAGATGGAATCTTTGTAATAATTTATTTGTCGGTATTTGCCAATGGCATTTATGTAAAAATCCTCAAATACGGAATCATTGTTTTGCTTTAAAGTGTCAATGTCAAATCGGAAAACATCTCCTTGTATTTTAGAGTTTTCGCCTTCTTGAATGATTGACAGACACATTTTGTCGTAATCAATCGTTGGAGTCGGTTCCGGTATGGATTCCACTATTGGTTCTTTGCCGCTTATTAGCGAAAAGATGATGACAATTGTTGCGAATATAGCTGTGATTGCTGCTACGACTATAACTTTTTTGCGTTTCCCTTTGTCTTGATAGAGTGACATCTTATTTATGTCAGAAGAGTGTGCGCTAATGGAATCCTCATGGGTTTTGTCCTCTTCCTCTTGCAAAGTATCATGGCTGTTGTTTGACAGACTAAAGGGGACGGGACTTCCATTGATATGTTGGGAAGTGTAGTCTGCAATTTGTCTGGCTGTGGGTCTGTCCCATGGATTTAAGGCAAGGCACTTGTAAATGATATCCTTTAATTCTTGAGAAAAGTCTTCGTTGATAAGTGGAATGTCTGCACCGTTTTTTTGCAATACGCCTCCATGATCACCATAGGGCGGCATACCGGTTAGAAGCTCATACATTGTTGCTCCCAATGACCAAATGTCACTGGCCATAATAGGGGCGGGAGATGGACCAAAACGTTCTGGTCCCATATAGGCCAAAGTTCCTCCACTGGATTCTTGGCCTTGGTTCCTGCGTAATGTACTTCTAATCCGTGCGCTGATTCCGAAATCCGTAATCATATACCTATTCTCATCATTAATCAGAATATTATCGGGTTTTATATCCTGATGGATAACCGGGGGAGTTTTTGCATGAAGATAAGCCAGTCCCTCTGCAACATCATGGAGCAAATGCCAGCTTTCCGTTTCTGTTATCCGGTTGTTGTCAGTAAGGTATTGGAAGGCCGAACCATTTTTGCAAAAAGGCAAAATCAGGTATGGCATCCGTTCCCAGCAGTCATAATAAGTAGGATGCAGTAAATTGGTATGATTCATATCAAATACGAGGGAGAACTCTTGTGTGAAAAGGGATATCCCCGCATCGTCAAGCCCCATCCCCGGAGCATATATTTTTATGGCGACCTTAACATCCGTAAGTTTGTCTTGTGCCAGCCAAACTTCAGAAAATCCTCCTCTTCCTAGTTGTTTGAGTAGCTCGTATCTATCTGCTATGATTTGTCCACTGTCTAACATAGAACTTATAAATTATGTAAAAGAACTGTTTTCTTTTGGAAACAGCCTTTCTTTGTGTGATTGTATTATTTTGTTTGATTGAGTATATTCGCAATTCTTTATCCACAAAGTAATTAATAAAAATGTAAATAAGAAAATGAGAAAAAGTTTGAAATGTACTAAAATGTTGTTTTAATGGCTTATGTAGCTAAATATTGTACTATGATGTGATTTTTTGTTTCGTTTTAATAAAGCGGTAGCGTATGCTCTTTTGTGGTTGAGAAATACGCCTTATGCTTGACGGTATTTCGCAAAAATATTTTAAGTTTGCAGATGTATTGAATAAATAATCTAATTACGAGAAACATGGGAGAGAGGATGGATAAGCGAATTCGATTTTATATTTATTGGATATTAGGGTTTGTGCTTCTAGGAGCTTGTGCGCCCGGAGATAAAGAGGACGTATACACAGAAATGAGAGCTTTTGAGGATTTTTCCCATATAAATGGAGATTCTGTGGCCATTGTGCCCCGAAAGGTAAGGTTGAAGGCTTTTCAAAAGATGGAAGAGGCAAAGGATAGCTTGGTCAAGTATAATTATCTGGCAATGACACTGAAAACATATTTGATTACTTCACAGCTTGATTCGGCACAAATCGTAATCCAGCAGATACATGACTTTATAGAAAGGCAGCATAGTTCTTCTCAAATGGCAGATTTGGAGTCTGAATGTTTCAATATGAAGGGAAATATCTTTGCACGTGTTGGGAATATGGATTCTGCCGAAATTTGTTTCCGGAAGGCTTATGAATTACGGATGAGAGGGACTAGGATTGAAGTGGTGCCGGATATTTTGATGAATCTTGCTGATGCGAATAACCGTTTAGGAAAATTGGATATAGGGGCAGCTTGGTATAGGAGAGCTTTATTGATGTGCGACTCTTTGCATATAGCTTCTACCAAGAAACCTCCCATTTATTATGGTTTGGCACAAGTATATGTTACCATGCGTGATTTTGAACAGTGTGATTACTATTATAATCTAGCAGGAGAAAGCTATGACAGTATGCTACCTTATGAAAAATATATTTATTTGAATAATAGAGGGACTTCTTACTATTATAGGGAGGATTACCAGACAGCGATAAAATATTTCCAAAAGGTTATTGATTTAGTCGAAGGATATGCTGATATGAGTTTTGAACTTAATCTGGGGAGGTTGAATTTAGGAGACTGTTATCTTCAACTGAATATGGTTGATTTGGCTGTTAAATATATAAATGAATGCCAACTTTTTTTTGAGGAAATGGGGGTAAGTACTGCACTATATTATATCGATACGCAGAAAATAGAATTGGCTCTGCTTCAGAAAGACTTTCAAGAGGCACGTCGTTTATTGTCCGAGAGTGTAGTCCCTCCGGGCATCGACCCTGATATGGTACATATCCGTAATAAATACCTTCAGCAGTTTTACGAGGAAACCGGCAACTACAAGAGGGCTTATCACTATCTGCAGAGGAACAACCAGCTTGATGATTCTATCAGGAATGAGCGTGTCCGGATGCGTACGGCAGACTTGACTTTGCGTTATCAGCAGGATTCTACCTTGATGGCACATCGGGTTTTGCTTCAAGAGCAGAAAAACGAGGTGCTGGTGCTGAGGCAGACACAGTTTGTCGTGTTTGCTGTAGCTGTTGTATCTATATTGACGGCGGTTTTCCTTTATCTGTACAGCAAAAAGAAACGTGCTTTGTTGCTTGCACGGAATCATCGCACAGTCTCTACACTTCGTCTGGAGAATATCCGTAACCGCTTGTCCCCTCATTTCATCTTCAATGTGCTGAACCGGGAGATGGCGGAGCGGAATGTGGAAGAAAAGCAAGAGCTTTCGTCGCTGGTAAAACTGATGCGTCGCAATCTGGAATTGGCGGAACAACTGTGTGTAACCTTGGCAGAGGAGCTGGATTTTGTGAAAACATATATTAATCTGGAACGCCGTTCTTTAGGTCCGGATTTTCATTCGGAACTGAAGATAGAAAAGGATGTGCAGCCGGAGCAAATAAGGATTCCGTCTATGATGATTCAAATTCCGGTTGAAAATGCAGTGAAGCATGCGTTGCGCGAGAAGGAAGGTGAACGTAATCTTTGGGTTTCGGTCTGTCGCCGGGGAAACGGTATCTGTATAAAGATAACGGATAATGGTGGCGGTTATCGTCCGGACAGTCGGAACCGGGGCACGGGGACGGGAATGAAAGTCATTATGCAGACCATTCAGATTCTCAACAATAAGAACAAGGAGGCCATTGATGTTTCAGTACACAATGTCTCTCTACAGAGTGGTGAGATGGGCTGTGAGGTGACTTTCTGGTTGCCTGACAACTACGATTACGGAATTTAAAAGAACCGTTTAATCTTATTTTTTGCAAGGATAGGCATGTTTACGGATAAATAGTCCGTAAATGGCCTTCTATTGCTTTGTATGGGAGTAGGATTATGTATATATTCGCGAGAAGAAAAACATAAAAGGAACATGGATAAATATAAGGTTGCAATAGTTGACGACGATGAGGTGGCTCTTGAGAATCTGAGTTTTGAATTGGGAAAGGATGCACGCTTCTTTTTGAAAGGAACTGCCCGTAATGGTAAACAAGGGAAAAAACTCATTGCCAAGGTACAGCCGGATTTGTTGTTCTTGGATGTGGAACTGCCGGACATGACTGGAATGGAATTACTGCAGGAAATACGTGACAGTGTTTCGTGGAATATGCGGATTGTTTTCTATACGGCTTATGATAAGTACATGATTCAGGCTATCCGGGAGGCTGCGTTCGACTATCTGCTGAAACCTTTTGAAGAGCAGGAGTTGCGGGATATTCTTGCGCGTTTTGTAGAGCAGGCAGAGGCTGGGCAGAGAATGTCATATCCCATTGGTGCACCGTTGCATACCGGACAGACATTTATCGTATTTACGCCAACTAATGATATGCGTGCGTTGCGTCCGGCTGAAATCGGCTTTTTTCGCTATTGTTCCGAGCGCAAACAATGGGAGGTGATACTAAACAACCAGCCGCCGTTGGTGTTGCGTCGCGGAATGACTGCTGAGCAGATTACTCAATATTCATCCAGTTTCGTGCAGATACATCAATCGTATATTATCAATATTGATTATCTGATGATTATAAAGGATAGCAAATGCATGCTTTATCCACCATTTGACAAAGTGACGGAACTGCTGGTTTCCAGAAAGTATAAGAAAGAGCTGCAAGACAGATTCTGCTTGTAAAGTGATAAGAATTATTTGGTTAGGGAGTTGACGCCGCAGGTTTTGGTGGCGTTGACGTAAAGAAAAGGCATTGAACCTCTAAAGTCCAATGCCTTTTTATTTATCAAATACTATTTTCGTATTTATCAGAAGCGAAGTTTATTTCACTTCGATACCTTTGTTCTGCAGTGTGACGTTCAATACTCTGGCATAATCAGCATACTGCTTTTCATTCAGAGTCTTTTTCATCAACTTCAGATTACCATAAACTGCATTACGGAGTAACTTCTCCTGATTCTTCTTGGAATTTGTAGCGCGTTCCATCTGTTCTGTAAAATATTCGCAGATGTTTGCCACTTCTTCATGCTGGTTGGAATCCAGATTCAAATACTTGCTCAACTTTGTTATGTTGATGTTACCTTCCCATTTTGCAGTTGTAGGTTGGTTTCCTGCTGCAAATGTTGTAGCAGTCAGGCAGACTGCTGCCACTAATGTTAATCCTAAACGTTTCATAATACCTACTTTTTAATTGTTATTCCTAAAAACTAATCTCAATCTAATACCTATTGAAAACTCTCTAAGCGCTTAGCTTTTTCTTTTTACCTATGCAAATATAGGTATATGTTTTATAACACAAAAATGAATACGTAAAAAGTGTAGTTTATACCTTCATTTCTTGACTTAAATCAATTTTGTAGTGTGAAAATGCTTTATTTGGATGCTTTTTGTAATACGAATGTAATGTAGGTTAAATAAAATTCAGTTTATTGTAATGGATAAAAGGATTTTTATTAGTCAAAATGTTATTGCCAAACAGTTTCGGGCAATTCTATGATTACTCTGCTTTCAGAGCAGACTCCCACAAAGCCTAATCCACCTATGACGTTGCAAGGCAGACTGATAGGTTCCATTAAAGCATCGTCGTAATCCCCATCATCCAGGCAGTTTAAGGCTTTCAGGTAGCGGTATTCGGCTTCAGTGATGCTAAGCAGCCGTACGGTGATGGTTTGTTTGCGGGATATATGGTCGTAGTAGTGTCCCTCTACCGGATAATATTCTTGGTAGAGAGGGGTATATACTTTTAATGTGGCATACGAATCACGGAAAGTGTTATCATTGAATATATTGTATTTGTTATTGATGGTGGGAAACAATTCATTTTCTTCATCATCATAGTTTCCGGGATGGCCGTCAGTCAGTATAACATCTTCCCGGTTAATGATTTCGTTCTGCCGGGGAGCAAGGATGGTGGTGTCTCTGGGTATGAAGGCCCAATGCCAAGAGCCGTCCTCGTCTTCCACTTTGATGAGGCTGCCGTTTTCATCTTCCAGGTATTCTTTCCATTTGCAATAGTAACTACGGTCATTCCAAATGTCCAGCCGGTAGTAGTTCTTCTCGTTGGGGCGGTCTTGCAATGTAATTTTGTATTGGCGGTAAAGGGTTTGTCCGCTGTACTCGCGCAGGTAGGCCAGGCAAGTGTCCACGTGCAGGCTCTCTATCGGTTGTGGCACGGTGACCTCGGCACTGGCATGGTATTTCCCGTTTTCGGCAGTGGCTTCCAGACGTATGTTGTCGCCGGGATGCAGTGTGCTGGTCAGACGATATTTCTTGAAACGTATACTTTTCAGTAATGATTCATAAATGTCCTTATCAAGTTCTCCTTCCAGATGCCCATAAATTTCTTCCGGGGAAACCGCTTTCGGAGTTTCTGCTATTTTGCCATTGATGTAGAGGGAAAGAGTTGCTTCGTTCAAATGCTCAATACTATAGCCCTCGCCTAAATGGAGATAGACATCATTCTCAGCTTGTCCGGTTTCGAGCAAGGCGTTCATGATGATTTGCGGATCTTGTTGTCCGGGATTGTAAGGAATCTCGTTTTCGCAGGCTGTTAGGAAGCCTACAATAGTTATGTATATAATAAGGTGTAATTTCATTTTTGTTTTCATATGCCGGATTTGTTTTTAAAATCTATAAGTATAGGTAACAGAAGGAATACAAGGCAGTATTGTTATTTTCTTGATGACAGTTTGAGCTTTCTTCTGCCCGGTATTTCCATGATAAATACTTTCGTAGAAATCATCGTAGTATACGTTGTATCCATTTTTGTATTTGCTGTAAACGATGTTCGGATTCATGGCATTGTATGCATTGTAGATACTGATATTCCAGGTACGCATACCATGTTTGGTCTTCTTGTTGAAGTTGACGCCGAGATTCAAACGATGGCTGGCGGGAAGGCGGTAATTGTTACGCCGGGAGATGTAACCGGTTTCCTCAATAGAGCCATCGGGCCGGATGATGATTGTTGCCTTTTCGGGGATAGTGATACATCCACCGGTATTGAATATCCAGGAAGCTCCTGCATCAATGCGGTCACTGAACTTATGGCTGAGATTGAGGCTGATGCTGTGGCGGCGGTCATATTTGTAGGGGAACCATCGGCCTTGGTTGATGGTTCCGCTCTTAAAACGGTGATCGGTCTTGGATAGGGTATATGCCAGCCAGCCGGTAGTCTTGCCCAATGTTTTCTGTGCCATCAGTTCCAGACCGAAGGAGCGGCCTTCGCCCATTTCCACTTTTTCTTCCCAGTTGGTAGAGGTGCCGAAGAAGGATACACCGTCTTGATATTCAAGTATGTGTTTCATCTGTTTATAATATCCCTCGACGGAGAACTCCCAACCCGGCAGTCCGGAATAGTAGCCTCCTATGGAGAACTGGTTGGCATACATCGGACTGATGTCTTTGGTAATGGGTACCCAGAGGTCGGTAGGCATAGACAGCGGAGTGGAGGACAACAGATGCACATACTGTGCCATGCACGTATAGGATGCTTTGGCAGAATATCCTTGTCCGAGGTCATAGCGGGCGGAAAGGCGGGGCTGCAGCGAATAGTAGCTTTTCCCTTGTGTGTGGAACAGCGATGTGCGTACACCTGCATTCAGACTGAGCCTGGCGTTTACATTGAAATTGTCTTCGGCGTAAAGGGAGATTTCTTGTCCGCGCATGGCATGGCTGTTGCTGGTATTGTAAACCGTATCTTCCTGGAGGGCGCCATTATCTATATCTTGTATTTTCGAGGTAGCTATTCCCGGACGGAACGTATGGTGGATGTACTCTGCACCGAACTTGATGTGGTGCTGCGGCATGGGGGTGTAGTCAAAGTCCATACGCGCACTCCAGTCACGGATACCGGAGTTGAACTTGGAGGAGTAATAGTATCTGTCTTGTACTTTATTGGCGACAGTATAGGTATCTTCCATGTTTCCGTCCAGCCCCATCTCATATTTGTTGTATGAGACGGTGGTGTTGCAAAACAGCTTGCTGTTGAATACATAGTTCCAGCGGCCGTAGGCGATGGTGTTTCCCCAATTCAGATGGCTGTTGTCCTTGGAATAATTCTTAATGCTGTTGTCGTAATTGTCACCGTGGTAGTAACTGTCATAATGATAGTGGTCCTTCCCCTTGTAGAAACTGAGGAAGATGCGGCTACGGTCGCTGAACTTATGGTTGACCTTTGCATTGACGTCGTAAAAATAGTAGTTGTATTTGTCGGAATAGGTGTCGTCTTTGTCTACAATGAGATTTTTGAAGAATAGGGTGGGGATGGCTCGTGCGCTGAAACTGAAGGAGGTCCGTTCTTTCCAGATAGGACCTTCGATATGCAGTTTGTCCGTCAGCAGGCCTATACTGAATGCGCCGTGGTATTTATGCATGTCCCCGTCGTTGGTCCGTACATCTACTATAGACGAAAGACGCCCGCCGTAGCGGGCAGGAAAAGAACTTTTGAAGAATGTGGTGTTCTTTACCGCTTCGGGCGTAAAGATGGAGAATACTCCCAGCAGGTGGTCTGCGTTGTAAACTGGAATCCCGTCCAGCATAACCAGGTTTTGGTCGGGACCTCCCCCTCGCACATACATGCCTGCAAAACCTTCCATACCGGCTTGCACACCCGGCATCAGCTGAATGGTCTTCAGCAGGTCGGCTTCTCCCAATATGGACGGGGTATGCCTGATTTGTGTCATCGGTATCTCATGCGCTCCCATGGCTGTGCTTTCTATGCCGGCCTCCCGCTTGTCCGAGAGCACCACGACCTCTGCCAGTTGGTTATTGCTGTCCAGCCTGACGTTGAGCAAGGTGTCTTTCGTCAGTTCGAACCGGCTATGCCGGCTTTCGTAGCCCAGGTAGGAGAAAACCAGTTCCGTTTCCCCTTCCGGCAGGGTGAGGGAATAGAAACCGAAAGGATTGGTGGCAGTACCTGTGGAACGACGACTCTCAAGGATATTGGCACCAATCAGCGTCTCGGAAGACGCTCCGTCGGTCACGTATCCGCTGATGGTGAACTTACGGCTAACGGGTTTCTGCGGCACGGGCCGCTTATGGAGTAGAATGTGCTTTCCGGATATTTCGAACGTGATGGGTTCGTTTTCAAAGGCACGTTGCAATATCTCACTGATGTTCTTTTGTTTCATCTCCAGTGTGATGCGGTGCGTGAGCTTTACTTCTTCCCCATAGATGAAGGAGAATCCGGTTGCATTTTCCAGTTGCTTCACGAAACTCTCTAAAGTTGCGTTACGGATATTCAGGTTTATACGTGTTTCCTTGTTTTGTGCCTGTGCATGGAGTGAGACGCTTAAAAGAACCACACACATCAGAAGTACGGTTCTGATGCGGTGGTGCGAACAGATAGTAGAGCTGGTCATTGTCAGTTAAGTTTAGTAGTAAGGATAATAGTGTTGTTTTCTTTTTTATAGGTAAAGTTGCCGGCGTCCTTCAGTAGGTCGAGGATTTCTGTAAGACTCTCCCCTTCGCGGAAGGTAGCTGTCATATGATAGTTCTTCAGGCTGTCTCCTTCGATACGTATATCGGTACGGAACGTTTCGGAAAGTTGACGGACGATTTCCTGCAAGGGTTGCTGATCGAATGTCAGTACGCTATGGATTACTTGGGTTTCCTCGGTAGTATGTATGGCTTCTGTGGGAATGGCTTCCCGTTGTGGTGCTACGTATAAGAACTGATAGGCTGCCCAGCTCGTTACACAGAGCAGGACTACGGCTGCGGCACTGGCTGTACGCATCCAGAACCGCTTCATGCTGCGGCGCTTTAGCAAACGGCTTTCCAGCAGCCTCCAGCTGTTCTCTGCCGTAAAGCGTCCTCGTGGGGAACGGGTAGAAGCAACCAGTTTGTTCAGTACCTTGTCGAAATTCTCGTTATTCACTTTCATTTTTGGCAATTTATTAAGAGCCTATGACTCCTTTTCTGCATGTAAAGACAGCTCCTTTTCAGGAATTCCCTATGCCTATATCCTGAAATAATGTTAATCTAAAGCTCTTTGTCCGTGAAAGTCCGTCCTGCCTACGTATGACTTCCTTGCTTCTCTGTTTCAATCAATAGGGAAAGTCTGCATGAGATGTGCATCTCATGTTGTGCGAAATGTACATCTCATGCAGCTTGAGATGTGCATCTCATACATGCATACGGGGCTTCTTGCGAGGAAGATGAAGCAGAGTTCACTCCGTCAGCAATGCTTCCTTGAGTCTTGTGAGTGCTTTTTGCAGTTGCGCGTCTACTGTCTTTGTGCTGATGTTCAGCTCCTCCGCCACTTGTGCATAGCTTTGTTTCTCTTCGCGCAGGCGGATGAATACTTCACGGCAACGCTCCGGCAGGCGGTCGAGCGCCTTGACATATCGGGCAAACAGTTCTTCGCTGATAAGAGTGTCTTCGGGAGAATCGGCCTGGCCGGAAAGTTCGGGAAGCTGTTCGGACGAGAGTGTAGGGTGTCGGTTCTCTTTTTCCAGGTAATTGAGGGAGGCGTTTTTGGTAAGGATAAAGCAGTAATCCTCTATGTTGTTCACTTCCGGCAACCGGGCGCGTTGTTCCCAAAGCTTCATGAAGACGTCGAGCACAATTTCTTGCGCCCACTCTTCGTGCTTCACGAAATAGCAGGCAATACGGAACAAGCGGTCGTAGCACAGATTGTAGAAACTGTGAAAAGCCCGTTCCGAGTCTTCTTCCTTCATTTGGCGCAGATAGCGTCTGACTTCTTGTTCGGTCATGCAGTCTCCCGGTTTTGTTGTTAATCAATGAACATCAGGTCGCTTATTATGCCGTCCGAAACAAAGATGCCTTCCCGGGTCAGGCGCAGGCGGTCTGCCTGCATCTCCAGTTTGTGGCTTTGGAGGTAGGGGGCTGCCATTTTCGTGCAATATTGGCACAACTCTGTGCCGAAGGATTCTTCCGTATATGTCAGGGAGATTCCCCACATGGTACGCAGGGAAGTCATAATGTATTCATTGTAACGGGTCACTTTATCCAGAATTTCTGTTTCGGAGGAACGGTGTCCCTCTTCAATGGACTTTATGTATCCTTCCAGAGAAGCTGTGTTCCATTCCCTTGTCTTCGCATTGAAGGAGTGGGCTGAAGGGCCGCAGCCCAAATACGGAATGCCTTTCCAGTAAGCAGTGTTGTGGCGTGAGTACATGCCGGGCTTGCAGAAGTTGGATATTTCGTAATGCTCATACCCCGCGGCTCCCAGGGTGTCCATGAGCGCCGAGAAGAAGCGCACGCTACTCTCTTCATCTACTTCGCTGATACGATGGCTCTGCAGCATTTCGTAGATGTGGGTGCCTTTTTCGTAAGTCAGATGATAAGCGGAGATATGCTCCACATCAAGGCCGACGGCTTGTTGCAGGTCGCGTTCCCACCGTTGGTCTGTTTCATCCGGTAGTCCATAGATGAGGTCGATGCTGATATTCCGGAAGCCGGCTTGGCGGAGGCGGTGTATGGCTGCGATGGCTTGCGCGGCATTGTGCCGGCGGTTCAACAGTTTCAGGGTGGGGGCGTCGAATGTCTGTATCCCCATGCTTATGCGGTTGAAGGGGAGGGTGCGCATCATGGACACATATTCTTCCGTCAGGTCGTCGGGATTGGCCTCGAGGGTAATTTCTTCGGCATGTTCTGTTCCATACACCTCTTTGATAGTCCGGAATATCTGCTCGAAATCTTCGTGGGCGAGTTGTGAGGGAGTTCCTCCGCCAAAGTAGATGGTCTCTATCGGTTCTTCCTTCAGATAACCCTTGCGGGTTTTCAGTTCAGTGCACAAGGCACGGATGTATTGCTGCTTCAATTCGCTGCGGGTGGTGGAATAGAAATCGCAATAGATGCAGCGTGTCTTGCAAAAAGGTATATGAATATAGATGCCTGCCATGGTATGCTTATGGATATTTGTTGCAAAAATAGTCTTTTGGCAGGAGAATATATCGGTTTTCGGGACATTTAATGTAATATGGAAGTAGTCAGTGTCTTGGTGGATATTCTCAGTTTTATCTGTAATCCGGAAAAATAGAACATTTTTTGAGTCGTATGGAAATTCATTGTTCCGAATAAACTCCTTTCCTTTGTTATCAGAAAAAGGAATGGGTGTCTATTAAAATAATGAGTAATATGTTTGAAGGACTTGACTTTTGGTTTGAACAGATTATAGCTTATTGCATTGCCCTTGTACTGGTGCAGTTCATGAAGAAACAAATATAGCGGCAAATACTTTATTCACTTCCGTCGTAGCACGGCTTAATCTTAGGCTTTTTCTCGTGATTTCTGAGCTTTTGGGGTACTAATGACCGATATTTACCCCTTTTTGAAACAATAGTGCCCCCGAAATTACCGGGAATGGGGTAATTTTGCAGTATTGAAAAACAAACTTAAATAATATCATGAGAAAAAGTAACTACTTATGGCTGCTGCTAGTGGCAGTTTTATTGCTGCCCGCTCAGGAAATGGCTGCCAAGAAGAAAAAAGAGAAGGAAGTGACAGACCGCGAACTTTGGGCCGGGGTGTTGTATCAAATGGCTGCTCCGGTACTGAGCAATATGAGTGAAGGGAAGCTCCAGGAAAATATGCAGGTGGAGCTTAGTCCCACTTGGGATGGACGCGACAAACGGGTGACCTATATGGAATGTTTCGGCCGTCTGATGGCGGGGTTGGCGCCCTGGCTCTCTTTGCCGGACGATGACACTGCCGAAGGCAAGCAGCGCAGGCAGCTCCGCGAATGGGCATTGAAAAGTTATGCGCAGGCGGTAGACCCGGAAAGTCAGGATTACCTACTTTGGCGGAAAGAGGGACAGCCGCTGGTCGATGCCGCTTATGTTGCTGAAAGCTTCCTGCGAGGATACGATGCTTTGTGGGTGCCTCTGGATAGTTTGACTAAACGGCGTTACATTGAAGAGTTTACCCAGTTGCGCCGTGTGGACCCTCCTTATACCAACTGGCTGCTGTTCTCGTCTACGGTAGAATGTTTCCTGCGCAAGGCTGGTGCCAAGAGTGATGCTTACCGTATTGTCTCCGCTCTGCGCAAGGTGGAAGAGTGGTATGTAGGTGACGGCTTCTATAGCGACGGACCGGGATTTGCCTTTGACTATTACAACAGCTTCGTACTCCATCCCATGTATGTGGAGTGTCTGGAAGTCTTTACGAACAGTGGAAAAAATAAGATATGGAATGCGCCGGATTGCAATTTCCAGCGTGCCCAGAAGCGCATGCAGCGTTTCGGCATGATTCTGGAACGTTTCATCTCTCCCGAGGGGGCCTTCCCCGTATTCGGGCGTTCCATTACCTACCGCACCGGTACCCTCCAACCATTGGCTTTGTTGGCATGGCGTGGATGGTTGCCCAAGGAATTGTCGAACGGACAGGTACGTGCTGCCATGACAGCTGTCATCAACCGTATGTTCGGTGACAACCGGAACTTCAACGAGAAAGGTTTTCTGACATTGGGATTCAATGGTTCCCAGCCTCATATCTCCGACTGGTATACTAACAACGGCAGCCTTTACATGGCTTCCCTGGCATTCTTGCCCCTGGGCTTGCCCGCCGACCATCCGTTCTGGACAGATGCTCCGCAGGCATGGACCTCGAAAAAGGCGTGGGGTGGTGAAGAATTCCCCAAAGACCATGCCTATTATGAGTAAGACTGATTCATTTTTTATAGTATTTATATTAATTGTTTGGGGGATTGGTGGATTTCCGGTGGCACTCTGTGCACAGGGTGCTGCCGGTGTCCTTCCCGAAACGCATCTGGTGGAAGTGGGGAAAGGATACAGCCAGACTTCCGTCAACACTGCCGTATTCCGTAATAATTCGCTGGTGACGCAAGGTGACGAGCAATACATCAGTTACTATGATGCGGAAGGGTTTCTGACTCTTGGAAAACGGAACCTCCATGCCGGACAGTGGACACTGCACCGCACACAGTATAAAGGGAATGTGAAGGATGCCCATAACGTCATCAGCATGATGCTGGACGGTGACGGGTATATTCATGTAGCCTTCGACCATCACGGACAGCCCTTGAACTACTGTCGCAGCATTGCACCCCATTCGCTGGAATTGGGTGAGAAGGAGCCCATGACGGGCGTGGATGAAGGCAATGTAACCTATCCGGAGTTTTATCTGCTGTCCGGAGGCGACCTGCTGTTTGCATACCGTTCCGGTTCTTCCGGCCGGGGCAACCTGGTGATGAACCGCTATTCCTTGAAGGAGAAGAAATGGAGCCGTGTGCAGGATGTACTGATTGATGGCGAGAACAAGCGCAATGCTTACTGGCAGCTATATGTAGATGAGCTTGGAACCATCCATCTGTCGTGGGTCTGGCGCGAGACTTGGCATGTGGAAACCAACCATGACCTATGCTACGCCCGTTCCTTTGACAATGGCGTAACATGGTATAAGGCAAATGGCAAGAAATATGATTTGCCCATCCGTCTGGGTAATGCAGAGTATGCCTGCCGCATTCCTCAGAATTCGGAACTGATAAACCAGACCAGCATGAGTGCCGATGCAGGCGGTCATCCCTACATTGCTTCCTATTGGCGCGACCCGGACAGCGACGTCCCGCAATACCGGATTGTCTGGCATGACGGGCAGATGTGGCACAGCCGCCAGGTCTCCGGGCGTACCACTCCGTTTTCCCTGAAAGGTGGAGGCACGAAGATGATTCCGATGGCCCGTCCGCGCATCGTAGTAGATGGCGGGGAGATATTTTATGTATTTAGGGATGAAGAACGGGGGAGCAAAGTCTCTTTGGCGCACGCTACGGATGTGGCAAATAGTAAGTGGAGCATCAGCGATTTGACCGACTTCGCTGTCGATGCCTGGGAACCGTCTCATGACACGGAATTGTGGAAGAGCAGGAAGCAGCTGCATCTGTTTGTGCAGCATGCCAAGCAAGGGGACGGAGAGCGGGTTGTGGAGTTTGCACCGCAACCGGTATATGTATTGGAAGTGATAAGATAAAAGAACAGTATTAATATATGAAAACGACATGCTTATTTTTATTGGGTTTGGCTTTTTGCTGGGGAGTGTCCTCATGCACCGCTCAGCAGCCGAAACCGGAAGAAGTGATTGAGATTATCAATCGGGTGAACAACTATTGGCAGGAGACCCATCCGCAACATGGGCGCTCTTTCTGGGACAACGCCGCCTATCATACGGGAAACATGGAGGTGTTCTTCCTGACCGGTAATCCGGAATGCTATGCCTATTCCGAGGCGTGGGCAGAACATAATGAATGGAAAGGCGCGAAGAGTGACAACAAGGAAGAGTGGAAGTACAGCTATGGGGAGAGTGATGATTATGTGCTTTTCGGTGATTATCAGATTTGTTTCCAGACTTATGCGGATTTGTATACCGTGAAGCCGGATTCCGGGAAGATAGCCCGTGCGCGCGAAGTGATGGAATACCAGATGAGTACGGACAAGAACGATTATTGGTGGTGGGCGGACGGACTTTACATGGTAATGCCCGTTATGACAAAGATGTACAAGCTGACCGGCAATCCGTTATATCTGGAGAAACTGCATGAATACTGGACCTATGCCAACAGTATCATGTACGATTCGGAGGAAGGCCTATACTATCGCGACGGCAAATATATTTATCCAAAACACAAAAGTGTGAATGGTAAGAAAGACTTCTGGGCGCGTGGCGACGGTTGGGTGCTGGCTGCCTTGGCAAAGGTACTGAAAGACCTGCCCGAAACAGACCAATACCGCCAAGAGTACATAGACCGCTTCCAGACGATGGCCAAATCCGTGGCTGCCTGCCAGCAGCCGGAAGGCTACTGGACACGCAGTATGCTCGACCCTGAGCATGCTCCCGGTCCTGAAACCAGCGGTACGGCTTTCTTTACCTATGGTCTATTATGGGGGATGAACAACGGCTTGCTGGACAAGGCTGCTTATCAACCCGTAGTGATGAAGGCGTGGAATTATCTGACTACTGTAGCCTTGCAGCCCGATGGCCGCATAGGGTATGTACAGCCGATTGGCGAGAAAGCCATTCCCGGACAAGTGGTTGATGCCAACTCTACTGCTAACTTTGGGGTAGGGGCATTTCTGCTGGCAGCTTGTGAGATGGTGCGTTTTTTGAATGCCGACTGATTGGAGAGATTAAATAAGTGTATATGTTACACAACATATACACTTTCTTTGTATTATAATGTATATAGTGTTAATTTTACACCCGTTAAAAGGTTTAATATAAAAAGATTATGATTGTACGGATGAAAAACACTTTCCGGATGCTTTTGGCGGCAATGTTATTGTCGTTGTTTGCACTTCCGGGATATTCCTGGCAAAAATCCTTTCCCGAAAAAGATTATGTAGCTTATTTGTTCACTTATTTCACTGGGAATAGTGGCGATGAAGAAGCTGTGCGCTATGCTGTAAGCATGGACGGTTATACCTACTGGGCATTGAATGATAATGAACCGGTAATCGACTCGAAAGTCATCAGCTCCACCGGGGGAGTCCGCGACCCGCATATCCTTCGTTGCGAGGATGGCAAGACTTTCTATATGGTAGTGACAGATATGGTTTCAGCCAATGGATGGAGTTCCAACCGTGCCATGGTTTTGCTGAAATCTACCGACTTGGTCAACTGGTCTCACTCCGTTATCAATATACAGAAGCGCTATTCAGGTCAGGAGGATTTGAAGCGTGTATGGGCTCCGCAGACTATCTACGACCCGGAGGTGGGAAAGTACATGGTGTATTGGTCTATGCTGCATGGCGATGGAGCCGATGTCATATATTATGCTTATGCCAATGCGGAGTTTACGGATTTGGAGGGAGAGCCCAAGCCATTGTTTCTGCCGGAGAACGGGAAATCGTGCATCGATGGAGACATTGTCTATAAGGATGGTGTTTTCCACCTTTTCTATAAGACGGAAGGGCATGGAAACGGCATAAAGGTGGCCACCACCCGTTCCTTGACCTCCGGGGCATGGACGGAAGAACCCGATTACAAGCAACAGACTAAGGAAGCCGTAGAGGGTGCGGGCACTTTCAAACTGATAGGGCAGGATAAGTATATCCTGATGTACGACGTCTATATGAAAGGAAGCTATCAGTTTACGGAAACCACTGACTTGAAGAATTTTAAGGTGATAGACAGCGAGGTGAAGATGAACTTCCATCCCCGTCATGGGACCATTATCCCCATTACCCGGCATGAGCTGTTGCGCATTACCGATGAATGGGGCAAGCCGACAGAACTGGGCGCATTGCCCAACAATCCCGTATTGCCGGGTTTCCATGCCGACCCGGAAATCCTTTATTCCCATCAGACCCAAAAGTATTACATCTATTCTACTACGGACGGACAGCCGGGTTGGGGAGGCTGGTATTTCACCGTATTCTCCTCCACGGATTTGAAGACCTGGCAGGATGAAGGCGTCATGCTGGACTTGAAGTCGGAGCAAGTGCCCTGGGCAGATGGCAATGCTTGGGCGCCTTGCATTGAAGAGAAAAAAGTGGACGGTAAGTATAAATACTTCTTCTATTACAGTGGAAACCCCAAGAATGGCGGCGGCAAGCAGATTGGAGTGGCTACGAGCGATTCTCCTGCCGGCCCTTTCACCGATTTGGGACGCCCTGTCGTTACTGCCTCACCCGTCGGTGGCGGGCAACAGATTGATGTGGATGTGTTTACAGACCCTGTTTCGGGCAAATCCTATCTTTACTGGGGCAACGGCTACATGGCAGGTGCCGAGCTGAACGACGATATGGTGTCCATCAAGGAAAATACCGTTACGGTGATGACACCGGCGGGAGGCACCTTGCAGGACTATGCTTTCCGCGAAGCAGCTTATGTCTTTTATCGCAACGGGCTCTACTATTTCATGTGGTCGGTAGACGATACCGGTTCGCCCAATTACCATGTGGCATACGGTACATCCAAGTCGCCGCTCGGTCCTATCGAAGTTGCCAAGCAACCCGTTGTGCTGATTCAGAATCCGGAAAAGGAAATTTACGGTCCGGCACACAACGCTGTATTGCAGATTCCCGGTACAGATGAGTGGAGAATCGTTTACCACCGTATTAATAAATGGTACTTGAAAGATGGCCCCGGCGTTCATCGTGAAGTCTGCATAGACCGGATGGAGTTCAATGAAGACGGAACCATCAGGCCGGTGGTGCCTACCTTTTAATTTAATGATATAACATAATAATTTAATACCATGAAGAATAGATTGAAATTACTGGTTTGGTTGTTTGCCCTCTCAGGTCCGCTGGCAGCACAGAGTGTATCTGTCAATGGTCCGGATGGAAAATTGCAGCTTACGGTATCCTGCCCGTCAGCCAACGGCGAAGTGTCTTACGCCGTCACCTACAATGGAAAGCAAATGCTGGAATCTTCTCCCTTGGGGATGGAGACAAATGTGGGTGATTTCTATAGAGGATTGCAGTTGAAGGAACATAAAGTCACAGCTCTTGATACGGTTTATGAACAATCCCGAATCAAAGCTTCGCACATCCATTACCGGGCAAACGAATTGCTTTGTTCATTCGTCAACGGTGAGGGGAAGAATGTGCAGATAACTTTCCGCGTCAGCAACAATGACGTGGCTTTCCGTTACACCCTGCCGAGGGAGCAGGGAAAAGGAAGCGTCACGGTGAACAGCGAACGGACCGGCTTCCGCTTCCCGTCGCAGACCACCACTTTCCTTTGTCCGCAGAGCGACGCCATGATAGGGTGGAAGCGTACCAAACCCAGTTACGAAGAAGAATATAAGGCAGATACCCCGATGAACGAACGTTCGGGTTATGGACATGGATATACATTTCCCTGCTTGTTCAAGGTGGGGGATGACGGCTGGGTACTGCTCAGTGAAACCGGAGTGGACAGCCGTTATTGTGGCTCGCGTTTGAGTGATTGGGATAACGGCGTGTATCGCATTGCTTTCCCCATGCCGGAAGAGAACAACGGCAATGGAACGGTGGCACCTGCCTTTTCCCTGCCGGGCTCCACGCCGTGGCGTACTGTGACGGTGGGGGAAACCTTGAAGCCGATTGTGGAAACCACCGTCCCCTGGGATGTAGTGGAACCACGCTATACCACCACCCATGATTACAAGCCGGGCCGTGGCACATGGAGCTGGATTCTCTGGCAGGACGGCAGCATCAACTACGACGACCAGGTGCGCTATGTTGACTTGGCAGCCGCCATGGGATACGAATATGTATTGATTGACAACTGGTGGGACAACAACATCGGTCGCGACCGCATGGAACAGTTTATCAAGTATGCCCGTAGCAAGGGTGTGGAGGTATTTTTGTGGTATAGCTCCAGTGGTTACTGGAACGATATAGAGCAGAGTCCCGTCAACCGGATGGATAACTCCATTGCCCGCAAGCAAGAGATGCGCTGGTTGCAAAGCCAGGGTGTGAAGGGTATCAAAGTAGACTTCTTCGGCGGTGACAAGCAGGAGACCCTGCGTTTGTACGAGGAGATTCTGAGCGATGCCGACGACCACGGTCTGATGGTTATCTTCCACGGCTGTACCTTGCCTCGCGGCTGGGAACGGATGTATCCCAATTACGTAGGCAGCGAGGCGGTGCTGGCTTCCGAGAATCTGGTATTTAGTCAGCATTTCTGTGATAACGAGGCGTTCAATGCCACGCTGCACCCTTTCATCCGCAATGCTGTGGGATGCATGGAGTTTGGCGGTGTGTTCCTGAACAAGCGTTTGAACCGCAGCAACGATGGTGGAACTATTCGCCGCACCACGGACATCTTTCAGCTGGCAACGGCAGTGCTGTTTCAAAATCCTATCCAGAACTTCGCCTTGGCACCTAATAACCTGACGGATGCTCCGCAAATCTGCCTCGACTTTATGAAACAAGTGCCCACTACTTGGGACGAGACCCGTTTCATTGACGGCTATCCGGGGAGATATATTGTTCTTGCCCGCCGTCATGGAAACACGTGGTACATAGCCGCTGCCAATGCAACGGTGGAACCGTTGAAACTGAAACTTGACCTTCCTATGCTGGCAGGACAAGAGGTGTCTCTGTATAGTGATGACAAGAAGATGCAGCCTCAATTAAAGCTACAGAGGATAAAGGCTGACGGCTCTCTGCAACTCACGGTTCAGCCGCAGGGAGGGGCGGTAATCGTGGAATAAAGAAGGCATGGAGCAACCCTTGTTTTGTAATGATATATCATAACGGATTACTCCTTTTGCAAATCTTTGATTATCAGAGGTCTATAATTGTCCTGATTCAGTCGTATACTGAATGGCATTCACTATACGACTGAATGGCATTCAGAATACGGCTGATTGTGACTATCGAACTAAATGTAAATGATTAATACCGACTTAATACCATGAATGGATTCTTGAAATTATTGTCCTTGTGTCTGTTCTTGACACTGACCGTTCCTTTGCAGGCTATAACGAATGGAGTGGCGAATGAACCCGATTCAGTCTATCTCTTTTCCTACTCCCATGCCGACGGCAGTGGCGGTCTGAAACTAGCCTGGAGTCCCAATGGCAACCGATGGTTCAGCGTGGCAGACGGCAACTCTTTTGTCAACTCGGACTTCGGCCCCTGGGGGCAAATGAAGCGGATGCTGAAACCGCACTTGATGCAGACCCGTGCCGACGACCGTTGGCACTGTATCTGGGAACTGACGGAAAGCGGAAACTCCCTTGCATACGTCGAGTCTCCCGACTTGCTGCAATGGAAAGCGCAGAAATACTTTGACCGTTCTCGCCTTGCCGAATACCGGCCGGCGGAGGTCTATCCTAACGTGCGGAAGGAGGTTCTGCTGAACGGTACCGTACAGCAGGGTTGGATGCAGCGTGTACCGTATGCCACGGTGCAGCGTGTCATCTCCTTTGCAGAGCATAAGAAGTACCGCCAGGCACTCCATGCCGAACGTACCGAGCAAGACCCCGTACGTTTTGCCGGACTGAAACCGGTGGAGGCGACTATCGAAGTGGAGACGGAATGTGCAAAACCCATCAGCAAGCATCTGATAGGTATTTTCTTCGAAGACATCAACTATGCTGCGGATGGAGGACTGTATGCCGAGCTGGTACAGAACCGCGACTTCGAATATTCGTCTAAGGACGGTTCACACCAAGGTTGGGACGGCACATATGCCTGGGCGGTGAAAGAGGGGAATACTTCGGCTGCCGTTACCATTGCCGCTGCCGACCCCATTCATCCCAATAACCCTCATTATGCCGTATTGGAGGCGCGTCCCGGAGTGACATTGCAGAACGACGGTTTCGACGGCATCAGCTTGAAGAAAGGGGAGAAGTACGATTTCTCTCTCTTCGCCCGCGTGGCACCGGGCAGCAAGGGAGGCAAGGTGGTTGTTTGCCTGCTCGACCAGACGGGCCGTGAGATTGCCCGCTCTTCCGTCAATGTGTCCTCCAAAGAGTGGAAGAAACAGCAGACGGTGCTGACGGCGAATGCCGACGTGCGTGCCGCCGTCCTCTCGCTCCAGCCGCAGACGGTGGGGACACTGCATCTCGATATGATTTCCCTTTTTCCGCAAAATACATTCAAGGGCCATAAGAACGGCTTGCGTGCCGACCTGGCGCAGACGCTTGCCGACCTGCATCCACGCTTCGTCCGCTTCCCCGGCGGCTGCGTGGCTCATGGCGACGGCATTGATAATATCTATGACTGGAAAGGCTCTATCGGACCGCTCGAAGCGCGTAAGCCGTTGCGCAATCTGTGGGGGTATCATCAGACACGCGGACTGGGCTACTTCGAGTACTTTCGCTTCTGCGAAGATATAGGTGCCGAACCTTTGCCGGTATTGGCAGCGGGCGTGCCGTGCCAGAATTCGGGTACACACACGCACTATGCCGACAATTGTCCGCAAGGGGCCAACAAGGAACTGATGCGCTACGGCCAGCAGGGTGGCATCCCGATGGAAGAGATGCCTGCCTATATCCAGGATGTGCTCGACCTGATAGAGTATGCCAACGGCGATGCGCACCGCACCGTGTGGGGCAGAAAGCGTGCCGAGGCAGGCCATCCCAAGCCTTTCAATCTGAAGTATATCGGCATCGGCAACGAGGATATGATTACCGAAGTGTTTGAGGAGCGCTTTGCCATGATATACAAGGCTGTCAGGGAGAAGCATCCCGAAATTACGGTTGTCGGCACTGTAGGTCCCTTCTACGAAGGCACGGACTATGCGGAGGGCTGGCGCCTTGCCACGGAACTGGGCGTGCCCATGGTGGACGAACACTATTACGTGGATCCGGGCTGGATGATTCACAACCAGGACTACTACGACCGTTATGACCGTACCAAGTCCAAGGTCTATCTGGGCGAATATGCCGCCCACCTGCCCGGACGTCCCAACAACATAGAGACAGCGTTGGCAGAAGCTCTCTATCTGACTTCGGTGGAACGTAATGCCGATGTGGTGGAGATGACCTCGTACGCCCCGTTGCTGGCGAAGGAAGGCCATACGCAGTGGAATCCCGACTTGATTTATTTCAATAACACAGAGGTGAAGCCTACCGTGGGCTACTACACACAGCAGATGTACGGACAGAATGCGGGTACGCAGTACATCACCTCGCACGTCACACTGAATAATGGGCAAGAGGCTGTCCGCAAGCGCGTCGGCATTTCGGTGGTAAAGGATGAGGCCACGGGTGACCATATCGTAAAGCTGGTGAACCTGCTTCCGGTAGAGGTTTCCTCTACAGTGAAGCTGAAGGGCATCGACTTGCAGAATCCCTCGGCAGTGAAGACGCTCCTGACGGGTGACCCGAAAGACAAGCAGGCACGTTCCGTGACTTCCACCTTCGACATCGGCGGTACGGAGTTTCCTTATACCTTGCCTGCCTATTCGTTTACGGTGATACGTATCCATGAGAATAAGGGGAAATAAGGATAAATCCGTGTAATTCCGTGCGTGGGAACTTAAAAACTTAAAAGATATGAAACTATTATTGACTTTGGCACTTGTTGCAGCCATGACCGGCAGTGTGTCGGCACAAAAGCAACAGACTTTGCATTCCGGTTATCCCATCGACCCGGTTCCTTTCACTTCAGTGAAGGTGACGGACAGTTTCTGGGGACAACGCTTGAAGGCAAGCCGCGAGGTAACCATCCCGTTGGCTTTCAGTAAGTGTGAGGAAACGGGACGTTATGAAAACTTTGTGAAAGCTACTCATCCCAGTGATGAGTATAAGGTGGGAGGCTTCTCCTTTGACGATACGGATGTCTATAAGACGATTGAAGGTGCAAGTTACTCCTTGCAGACTTACCCGGACAAGAAACTGGAAGAATATATCGACAGCGTATTGGTCATAGTGGCCGCCGCCCAAGAACCGGACGGGTATCTTTACACCGCACGTACCATGAACCCCAAGCATCCGCACGATTGGGCGGGGCCGGAACGCTGGTCGGAGGTGGAGAATTTGAGCCACGAGTTCTATAATCTGGGTCACATGGTGGAAGGGGCTGTGGCTTATTATCAAGCTACAGGCAAGCGGAACTTCCTGGATATAGCTATCCGTTATGCCGACTGCGTATGCAAGAATATCGGTGAAGGCCCCGGACAGAAGCGTGTGATTCCCGGACATCAGATTGCCGAAATGGCATTGGTACGCCTCTATACCGTGACAGGAGATAAGAAATATCTCGACCAGGCCAAGTTCTTCCTCGACGCGCGCGGCACTACGGCACGCAAGGACATCTATTTGCAGTCGCACAAGCCTGTACTGGAGCAGGAAGAGGCAGTGGGACATGCCGTACGTGCTGGTTACATGTATTCCGGTATGGCTGATGTGGCTGCCATTACGGGTGACAGCTCCTACATCAAGGCTATCGACAAGATATGGGAGAATATCGTCGGCAAGAAGATATATATTACCGGCGGTATCGGTGCGCGTCATGCGGGCGAAGCTTTCGGTGATAACTATGAATTGCCGAATCTGACTGCCTACAATGAGACCTGTGCCGCCATCGGCAATGTTTACATGAATTACCGCCTCTTTCTGCTGCATGGCGATTCCAAGTATTTCGACGTGCTGGAACGTACGCTTTACAACGGATTAATCTCCGGCGTTTCATTGGACGGAGGTAAGTTCTTCTATCCCAATCCGTTGTCTTGCGATGGTAAGTATCACTTTAATGCCGACCATACGATTACACGTCAGCCGTGGTTTGGTTGTGCCTGCTGTCCCAGCAACATCAGCCGGTTCATTCCTTCTTTGCCGGGATATGTGTATGCCGTGAAAGACAATCAGGTGTACGTCAACCTTTTCTTGTCCAACCGTGCCGAGCTGAAGTTGAATGAAAAGAAAGTGGTGCTGGAGCAGGAAACCGGATACCCCTGGAACGGAGATATTCGTGTGAAGGTGGCTCAGGGCAACCTGCCGTTTACGATGAATATCCGTATTCCGGGTTGGGTGCGCGGCAGTGTACTTCCGAGTGACCTTTATTCGTATGCCGACGACCTGAAGTTGGGCTATCGTGTATTGGTGAATGGCGAGGAGGTGACCGGTGAACTTCGTAAAGGCTATCTCCGGATAGACCGGAAGTGGAAGAAAGGGGATGTGGTAGAGGTGCATTTCGACATGCAACCCCGTGTGGTGAAAGCCAATGAAAAAGTGGTTGCCGACCGTGGACGGGTGGCCGTTGAGCGTGGTCCTATCGTTTATTGTGCCGAGTGGGCCGATAATGATTTTAATATACAGAATATCATCCTGAACCGTCATCCGAAATTCCAGGTGACGGAGAAGCCCGAACTGCTGTATGGCATCAACGAAATTACCACAGAAGTGCAGGCTCTTGGTTTTGATGCTGCCGGAAAGTTGGCAACCAGAGATGTGACGCTGACCCTGATACCTTATTATGCATGGGCACACCGGGGTGAGGGCAAGATGGATGTATGGTTGCCGGTAAATAGGATTGATGTAGAATAGGTAAGTATGTCGTCATAATTTAGCTTATGCTATCGTTATAAACAGATTAAAACCATGAAAAGACTTTTATTTCTATTGACATTGTTCGTTGTTCTTGGCATGCAGGCGCAACAGCATGTGATGACTGTTGATGTATCAAAACCGACGGCTCGGATAAATCCTGCCATGTATGGAATCTTCTTCGAAGACATTAATTTCGGTGCGGACGGTGGTTTGTATGCCGAACTGGTAAAGAACCGCTCTTTTGAGTTCCCGCAGCCGCTGGTGGGGTGGATACCTTTTGGCGAGGTGACGGTACAGGACGAGCGGCCCTGCTTCGACCGCAATCCGCATTATGTGCGCATTACCAATGACGGCTGTCTTTTGCGTGCCGGACTGGATAATGAAGGTTATCGTGGCATCGGCCTGAAAAAAGGAGAAGATTACCGTTTCTCCGCCTATGTCCGTACGCCGGATACCAAACCAATGAAGCTTTCCGTCGAACTGGTGAATTCCAACGGAGAGAATCTCCTGAAGAAGGAACTGGAAGTGAAAGGCAGTGAATGGCAGAAGCTGACGGCTGTGCTGAAAGCTCCTTTTACCGATGTTCGCTCGCGTCTGCGTGTTGTGTTGCAGACGGAGGGTACGGTAGATATGGACCACATCTCTCTCTTCCCGGTGAACACTTGGAAGAAGCGTGAGAATGGATTGCGTGCCGACTTGGTACAAGCCCTCTATGACCTCAATCCCGGAGTATTCCGTTTTCCCGGCGGTTGTATCATCGAAGGCAACAGCCTTGCCACCCGTTATCAATGGAAGAATTCCGTGGGTCCGGTAGAGAACCGTCCTTTGAACGAAAATCGCTGGAACTATACATTCAAGCATAAAGCTTTCCCGGATTATTTCCAGAGTTACGGACTTGGCTTTTACGAATATTTCCTGCTGAGTGAAGACCTCGGTGCAGAGCCTCTGCCGGTACTGAGCTGCGGGCTGTCCTGCCAATACGAAAGCAACGAAGTGGTTCCCCTTGGAGAACTCGGCCCGTACGTGCAGGATGCCCTCGACCTCATCGAGTTTGCCAACGGTGCTGCAACCTCCAAGTGGGGAAAGGTGCGTGCCGATATGGGACATCCCGAACCGTTCGGTCTGAAAATGATTGCCATCGGCAATGAACAGTGGGGGGAAGTCTATCCCGAGCGTCTGGAAGTGTTCACGAAAGCCATCCGTGCGGAATATCCCGATATGCAGATTGTAGGTTCTTCCGGTCCGAGTGCAGATGGGGACAAGTTCGATTACCTCTGGCCCGAAATGAAACGCATCGGGGTGGATTTGGTGGACGAGCATTATTATATGGCTCCCGACTGGTTCTTTGCCAATGCTGCCCGCTATGATGACTATGACCGTAAAGGACCGAAAGTCTTTGCCGGTGAATATGCATCGCATGACCACCCCACCGGGAAAGCCAATAATTTCTTGGCGGCACTGTCCGAAGCAGCTTTTATGACGGGACTGGAACGTAATGCCGATGTGGTGCGCCTGGCTACCTATGCTCCGTTGTTTGCCCATGTGGATGCCTGGCAGTGGAATCCCGATTTGATTTGGTTCGACAATCTCCGTATGATGCGGACTCCCAACTATTACGTACAGCAGATGTACGGTATGAATGCCGGAACAGATGTGCTGAACCTGCAAATGGACGGAAAACCCGTGACGGGGCGGGACAGCCTTTATGCATCGGCAGTGCTGGATGCTCCTACGGGAGAAGTAATTCTGAAGCTTGTCAATGCGGGCAGCAGATCGGAGAAGGTACAGATAGAGTTCAGCGGATTGAAGAAGCGGCAGCTTGTCTCGGGTTCCTGCACCTATTTGCAAAGTGATGACTGGAAAGCCAAGAATACACTGGAGCAGGAGGCTATTGTTCCACGTATTCGTCCGGTGGAGGTGGCTTCCCGTTCTCTGAGCCTGGAGCTTCAGCCTCGTTCGTTCGGAGTCTATCGTTTGCGGATAAGTACTCAATCAAAATAAATTCCCATTTAGTCACCTATTTAATTATGTGAACTAGTTATGAACACTTATTTAAAGAATTAAATTCAGCCTTTTTTGAACGATTATTCTTCCTTTTAATTATAGGATAGGCGTATCTTTGTGACGGCATACCGGTTCTGCTTGTATGCCGTTGCTAATTTTTATAAACTATTTACCATGAAGAAACATTTCATTACCGGACTGCTTGCGACTTTTGCCATTGCCGCAAGCGCACAGTCCTTCACTGAATGGCAAAACCCTGAAGTGAATGCCGTGAACCGTGCTCCGATGCACACCAACTATTTTGCCTATGAGTCGGCAGATGCTGCGGCTCGTGGAGCAAAAGAACATTCTTCCAATTACATGACTCTGAACGGTATCTGGAAATTCTTCTGGGTGAAGAATGCCGATGCCCGTCCCACGGATTTCTGGAAAGTGGGGTTCAACGACAAGGGATGGAGCGATATGGCCGTTCCCGGTATGTGGGAACTGAACGGTTTCGGCGCCCCTATCTACGTGAATACCGGATATGCCTGGCGCAATCAGTTCAAGAACAATCCACCGCAGGTGCCAACGGAGAATAACAATGTAGGTTCCTACCGTCGTGAGATTGTAATACCTGCCGACTGGAAGAGTAAGGACATCATTGCTCATTTCGGTTCCGTGACTTCCAATATGTATTTGTGGGTAAACGGCAAGTACGTAGGTTATAGTGAGGACAGCAAACTGGAGGCTGAATTCAACCTGACACCCTACTTGAAGCCGGGACAAAAGAATCTGATAGCCTTTCAGGTATTCCGCTGGTGTGACGGGACGTATCTGGAAGACCAGGACTTCTTCCGTTATAGCGGTGTAGGGCGCGATTGCTACTTGTATGCCCGTGACAAGAAGCGCATTCAGGACATCCGTGTCACTCCCGATTTGGATACTGCTTATAAGAACGGTTCCCTGAAAGTACAGCTTGATGTGAAGGGTGGCGGCAATATCAGTCTTGAACTGCTGGACGCTGCCGGAAAACAGGTGGCTACAGCTGTCGCCAAAGGTAACGCTACTGCCTTGATAAATGTGGAGAATCCTCATAAGTGGACGGCGGAAACGCCCTACTTGTATACCCTGCGTGCCACTTTGCAAGGCAGCAGTGAAGTGATTCCCGTAAAGGTGGGCTTCCGAAAGATAGAGCTGAAAGGAAGTCAGATACTTGTCAACGGCCAGTCCGTTCTCTTCAAGGGAGCCAACCGCCACGAGATGGATCCGGACGGTGGTTACGTCATTTCTCGCGAACGCATGATTCAGGATATTCAGGTGATGAAGCAGTTCAACCTGAATGCCGTGCGCACCTGCCACTATCCCGACAATAATCTCTGGTACGACCTCTGCGACCAATATGGTATTTACGTAGTGGCCGAAGCCAATATCGAATCCCACGGAATGGGTTATGGGGAAGAGACACTTGCCAAACGTGAGGACTATAGGAAAGCACATATGGAGCGTAACCAGCGCAATGTGCAGCGTAGCTTCAATCATCCCAGCATCATTTTCTGGTCTTTGGGCAACGAAGCCGGCTATGGCGCTAATTTCGAAGCTGCCTACGATTGGATAAAGGCTGAAGACCCGAGCCGTGCCGTACAATATGAACAAGCCGGTAAAACTGGCAAGACAGACATCTATTGCCCGATGTATTATGGCTATGACGGATGTAAGAAATACAGTGAGGATGATTCTATGACAAAGCCCCTGATTCAGTGCGAATATGCTCACGCGATGGGAAACTCGCAAGGAGGTTTTAAAGAATATTGGGATTTGGTGCGTAAATATTCCAAATTCCAAGGTGGCTTTATTTGGGATTTTGTTGATCAGTCTGTACGTTGGACAGGAAAAAACGGTAAGATGATTTATGCCTACGGCGGTGACTTTAACCGTTTTGATGCCAGCGATGGTAACTTCTGCGATAACGGTCTTATCAGCCCCGACCGTGTGCCCAATCCCCACATGTATGAGGTAGGCCGTATCTATCAGGACATCTGGACTACTCCGGCCGACTTGAAGAACGGCGAAATCAATGTGTTCAATGAATACTTCTTCCGTGATCTTTCTGCCTATTATATGGAGTGGGAGGTACTGAAAGGCGGTAAGGTGATACGGACCGGTCGTGTGGATAATCTGAATGTAGCTCCCCAACAGACAGCCAAAATCAAGTTGGACTTGGGCAAGACTTGCCAATGCACCGAGTGGTTGCTGAATGTTTCCTATAAGCTGAAGAACCGTGAAGGATTGCTTTCCGCCGGACATGTAGTGGCAAAAGACCAGTTGACGCTCAATCCTTACCAAGCTCCTTCCATGGAATTGAAGAACTGCGAACAGAGCAATATCGAGATGACGGCTCCCCAAGTACAGGATAACGATTGGAACTACCTCATCGTCTCCGGTGATGCTTTCCGCGTAGAAATCAACAAGCACAACGGTTATCTGACCAAGTACGAAGTGAATGGCCGGGATATGATTAAAGACGGCGAGGCTTTAAAACCAAACTTCTGGCGTGCGCCTGTTGACAACGACTACGGTGCCAATCTGCAACGCAAATATATCGCTTGGAAGAATCCGGAAATCAAACTGACCTCTTTCAAACAGCGCACGGAGAACAATCAGGTGATTGTAGAATCTGCTTACGACATGCCGGGTGTTTCAGCTAAGCTGAACCTTGTTTATGTCATCAACAATGCCGGTGCCGTCAAGGTGACCCAGAAGCTGACTGCCGACAAGAATGCCAAAGTATCGAACATGTTCCGTTTCGGTCTGCAGATGCCTATGCCGCGCAGCTTTGAAACCGTTGAATACTATGGACGCGGTCCGGTTGAAAACTATATTGACCGTAATCATTGCGCCGACTTAGGCATTTATCGCCAAAGTGTGGCTGAGCAGTTCTATCCCTACATCCGTCCGCAGGAAAATGGAACAAAGACCGATATTCGTTGGTGGAAGATGTTGGATCAGTCTGGTAATGGCATCAAGATTGTGGCGGCCGCTCCCTTCTCCGCATCTGCCTTGCACTATACCATCGAGTCTTTAGATGAAGGCTGGAGCAAAGAGCAAGGACACTCGCAAGAGGTGGATGAAGCTGATTTGACTAATCTCTGTATCGACAAGGTGCAAGCTGGTCTGGGTTGCGAAGACAGTTGGGGACGTATAGCCCGTCCGGAATACCTGGTGCCATACGCTGATTATGAGTTTACGTTCATCCTTTTTCCCGTATGCCATAGTATCGGAATAGAATAATATTTCTTCTCAGTGTATTACATACTGAGAAACAGATTTTATAACACTGAAGCGGTCGCCTTTCCGATGGGGGAGGGTGACCGCTTTGTGTTGATGTTTTGCTTGCTTCTGTATATTTCTTTGTTTTATTGTTTCTGATTTCGGCAAATGCAATCCGTCAGATGGTCGTTGATAAACCCCGA